>CAWUKD010000086.1:0-15071 GCA_963922815.1 uncultured Gammaproteobacteria bacterium | reverse complement strand
CTTTCACCAGTGGGATCTCGGCATGGACAAATGGCGCCGCCACTTCGATCATCCCTTTTGGAAGAAAATGCACGAAACGGCCACCAGAGCGGGTGGCCACGGCGGGATGGACTACGTCATGCTCTGGCGCCTGGTCCAGTGCCTGCATGAAGGCATTCCGCTCGACCAGAACGTTTACGACGGCGCCGCCTGGTCCTCTGTGTTTCCACTCAGCCATGAGTCCGTCATACATCGCAGCCAATCCGTCGACATGCCGGACTTCACGCGAGGCGCCTGGCAGTCGGCCAGACCCCTGAACATCCAATAAAATCGGGGACAGTTTACTAATTTCACCGGCTCTAAAGGCCGTGACAAGTTTAACCCGCCATCCCCGCTCTCGACACGGGTGCTGCAGCTTCAATGCGGCCCGTTCAATTGAGTTCGAACCCGGATTCCATTAGCAAAAAAGTGAGTAAACTGCCCCTGTAACGAGAAATAGGTAAACTGTCCCCGGAATGAATTACAGGAATCTCCCATGACCGAACCAGGCTGGCTTTCGATACTTCCCCCGCTCCTGGCGATCGCGCTTGCCATCTGGAGCAAACAGGTCATTTTGTCGCTGTTCGCCGGGATCCTGCTTGGGCATACGCTGCTTAACAAATTCAATCCGTTTACAGGCATCGGCCAGGGACTGGATGGGGTAGTCCAGGTGTTTTCTAACGCCGGTGACGCCCGGGTACTGATTTTTACCCTGCTGATCGGGCCGCTGATCGCAACCATTGAACACAGCGGCGGCGTCCGTGGCTTCATTCACTATCTCGAATCCCGTCGTTGGGTTCATACCGGCAAGCGAGCGCAGGTGCTGGCCTGGGTGGTGGGGCTGGTGATCTTTGTCGAATCGAGCATCACCATGCTCGTAGCCGGCGCCGTGAGTCGCCCACTGTTCGATCGATACAAAGTCTCCCGCGAAAAACTGGCCTATCTGATTGACTCCACTTCAGCACCGGTATGCGTCATGATCCCGCTGAACGCCTGGGGCGCCTTTATTATCAGCCTGCTCGCCTCGACCGGCGTAGAGAATCCGCTGGAGACGTTTATCGCGTCGGTGCCGCTCAATCTCTATGCGATCGTCGCGATTTTTCTTGCGGCTCTTGTGATCTGGAAAAACATCAACCTCGGTCCGATGAAAAAAGCCGAAGAGCGTACTCAGGGCGGCGAACTCATGTGGCCAGGTTCGGTGTCGCTCATCGATACGTCCGATGAACAGAAAGTAACCGACGAACAGCATCCACCTTCTGCCTGGCTCATGATCCTGCCCATTGTCGCGATGGTACTGATGATGCCCGCAGCGCTCTACATCACAGGCGACGGCAACATCATCAAAGGGTCTGGTTCGGTAGCTGTACTGTGGTCCGTGTGCCTCGGAATCACGGTCGCCTGGGCGATGATGCTGCTCAAAGGGACCAGCTCTGTCGGCGAGCTGATGCAGGTGTTCATGAAAGGGGCTGGGGACATGCTCCCCATCGCGATCATTTTGCTGCTGGCGCTCGCCATGGGCGATGTGGCGAACGCACTCGGCACCGGTGTTTACGTGGCGAATCTGGTCGGTGAAAACATCTCGCCCGTACTGCTCGCGCCGCTCGTGTTTCTTGTATCAGCGTTCATTGCGTTTTCCGTAGGATCAAGCTGGGGCACGTTCGCGATTATGATTCCCATTGCAGTTCCGATCGCCATGACCCTGGGTCTGTCGACGCCGCTGTTACTCGGAGCCGCGATTTCCGGCGCCATATTTGGCGATCACGCGTCACCCATCAGTGACACCACCGTACTGGCCTCCATGGCTTCGGCGTCTGATCACATCGAACATGTGCGTACTCAGTTGCCCTACGCCTTGCTTGCCGCTGCCATCTCCAGCGTCGGATTTCTGATTATGGGGTTTATTATTTAGCCTGTTAATTCGGGGCAGTTTAGATAATTCGGGGACAGTGTACCTATTTGCCATCGGAAGCCTGAATCTGTCTCGTCGAGACTGCAAATAGGTACACTGTCCCCGAATTAGAATCACACCACAAGACACTAGACGCCGTTCAAAGTACACTATCCCGGTCGGTTGTAACGACCGACAACACGCTACTTATGGACGGAGGTGGACGCATCGATACCATGATTGTACTTGGCGTACTTGTACTGGGTCTCGCAGCCTGGGGCATCTATCTGTTCAACCGCCTGGTCACCGCCAGCAACTTCGTCAAGGCGGGCTGGAGCGACATCGGTGTGCAGCTCAAGCGACGCCACGACCTGATTCCAAAGCTCGTTTCGGCCGTGCGGGCCTACGCGAACTTCGAGAAGACCACACTAACTGCCGTCACTGAACTACGTGCCCGCAGCGAACAAGCCGAGAGCCCTGAAGCCATTGCCGGCATCGAAGCAAAGCTCGGTGCAGGAATTGGCCGGCTGCTGGCGATCGCCGAGGACTATCCTGATTTAAAGGCCAGCGAAAACTTTCTTGACTTGCAGCAATCGCTGTCCGATGTCGAAAACCAGATCCAGCTTGCCCGCCGGTATTACAACGGCGCCGTGCGTCACCACAACACCTTGATTCAATCCTTCCCGGATATGCTGATTGCACGGCCCTTCCGATTTACTGACGCCGAGTATTTCGACGCGGACCTCCCCGACGAAAACAGCAGCCCCAAAGGACTCGCATCATGATGCGCCACCTGTTTCTTGCGATCATGATATTGGGTTCTGCGGTGGTTACATCGGCCGATGAGCGCATTTTGAAATATCACAGCGACATCGTGGTCAATGAAGACGGCAGCATGGACGTAACCGAAGAAATTACGGTACGCTCTGAAGCTACGCGCATTCGCCGCGGCATCTACCGGGATTTTCCAACCGACTACAAGGACCGCCTGGGTAATCGCGTGCGCATCGGGTTCGACGTGCAGTTCGTACGTCGCGACGGTCGCAATGAGAATTATCGCGTCGAACGCCAGGCCAATGGTGTGCGTATTTACGCCGGCCGCGAAAGTGTGTTCCTCGATCCCGGAGTCTACACCTACGAAATCGGCTACCGCACAACGCATATGCTGGGCTTTTTTGACGACCACGACGAACTGTACTGGAACGTTACCGGCAACGGCTGGGACTTTCCTATTGATGAAGCCAGCGCCACCGTGCGCCTTCCGGATGCCGTCAACAAGAGCGATGTACGGGTTCAGGCATACACGGGTCCCTACGGTAGCTCAGGCCGGGATTACGCGTCTGAAGTCGATCCGGACGCGGTCGCTTCGGTCCGCGCGACGCGTTTGCTCAACGCACGCGAAGGCCTGTCGGTAGTGGTTTCCTGGCCAAAGGGTGTGATTGATGAACCCACAGCAGCTCAGCGCTTCAAGTTCTTGCTGAGTCAAAACCGCGGCTTATTGGTAGCACTCGCCGGCACCGCCGGGGCACTTGGCATTCTGTTCGTCTCTTGGCTAAGGGTCGGGCGCGATCCGCCACCGGGCGTGGTCATGCCACTCTACGAGCCGCCTTCTGATATGTCTCCTGCTTCGCTGCGCTACATTGCCAAAATGCGCTACGACAAGGGCGCTTTATCTACGGCCACGCTCAATCTGGCCGTAAAGGGATTTGTCACTATTGCCGCAAGAGGCGGCGATTATTCTCTTCAGCGGACGAAAAAAGCCGCCGATAATTCGCTGGCGCCCGGTGAAGCTGTGCTGCTTATAAAACTGTTTGCACGTGGGAACAATCTGAGTCTGAAAAATGACAATCACGCGGTCATTGGTGCCGCCCGAAAAGCCCACTTGCAAACCCTGCGACGCTATCATCACAAGCGCTTTTTCCTCGATAACGCATCCTATCTTGTACCCGCAATCGCACTGGTCATAGGCACACTGATTGTCACCCGCCTTATGGATGAACAGACCACGGCAACGGGTATTGTTTTCGCCATCGGGTTTCTTGGCATCGCCCTTTTCTGGTGGTTGCTCAAAACACCAACGCCGCTTGGCAGAAAACTGCTCGACAAAGTAGACGGGTTTCGAATGTATCTTGAGTTTGCCGAAAAGGACGAGCTGCATTTAAAAAACCCGCCAGAAGAAACACCCGAACTGTTCGAGCGCTACCTGCCCTACGCGCTGGCTCTCGACGTCGAGCAGCCGTGGGCCGAACGTTTCGCCGACGTGCTGAAGAAAGCCGCGAGAGAAGACGGCACGGCCTATCGGCCCAACTGGTATTCCGGTCGCTTTGACAGCTCAAACCCCACTCGTTTTGCCAGTACGATCGGGCACTCGCTCGGCAGCGCAATCTCTTCGGCCGCCACTCCACCAGGCTCATCTTCCGGCGGTGGGGGCTTCTCCGGCGGCGGCGGCGGGGGCGGCGGCGGCGGCGGCTGGTGATTGAAGTCGGGTATATATCGGGGACAGTTAATTTGGGGGCAGTTTTAATTCGGGGATTAATTCGGGGACAGTTTACCTATTTGTGGAGATGACCTCGTGCGATTCAGCCTTCTACGAAAAATAGGTAAACTGCCCCCGAATTAAAACTGTCCCCGAATTAATCCCCGAATTAACGCTTGCTCAATCATCCCAGCCCGCGGGCTAGTTGGATCGCAAGTATTCGACAATAAGCTCGTAGACTTCAGAAGACACAGCCTCACTGTTGCCACCCGTGGTATTCACAAACTGCACGATAACTGTATCTGTGAAGGGATTGTACCGGGCGATGCTCTGGTAGCCGGGTAGCCAGCCTGAGTGGGCGTAGTTGTCAAACACCGACGTGTAAATCGTACGCTCCTCATCCGTCAACAAACTCCCCGTTGCCAGTTCCCGCATAAAGACGCCCGTGTCTTCAACGATCGACACCATCGATCCACCGGGAGCGACATATTCCTGCTCCGTTCGATCAATGTCATCCCAGTACCCTCGCGCCATCAACGCGGTATCCGTGTCCGATTGCAATGAGTACGTGTCGAGCATTCCAAGCGGGGACAGGATGGCGCTTTGAACAAAATCGTGGTGGCTATACCCAAGCGCCGTGTCGAGAATCATGCCGAGCAGCAGATAGTTGGTGTTGGAATATTCGTACTGTGCGTCGGGAACAAAATCCGCTGGCTTATCCATCGCAAGGGCGAGCAACGCATCATTATCGGTATGCGCATCAAGCCAGCTAAAACCGACCTGGCTGTCAAAATCAGGTACACCGCTGCGATGCTGCAAGAGCTGTCGCAGCGTAATACTGTCCGCGTTCACGATTCTTCCTGAGAGCGCCGGCAACCAGAAACTCAGCGTGTCATCGAGTTGCAGCACACCCTGCGCCGTCAGCTTGGTAACGCTGACCGCAATAAACAACTTGCTGACGCTCGCAATCTTGAACTGCGTATCGGCTCTGGCAGGATCGTTGGTAGATCGATTCGACACTCCGGCCGTTTCAACACTGGTCAGGCCGTTGCCTTCATCGACGTAAACCCAGATGCCGTCCACGCCGCGATCGACGGCATAGGTTACCGCCGACTTTACTGAATCCGGCGTAAATACTACCGGTGGAGGTGCTGGCGCGGGCGTGGCGCTTCCGCCGCCACCGCCGCAGGCAGTAATGACTAAGGCACCAAAAACGATCAATGAAACTTTTGGAACCCCAAAACGGGTGATTGAACCCAACATAAACAACCCCACCTGCCGCCGAGAACGAAGCGACTACGCACTAATCGTACACCAAGAAGCATCCTGGAGAATCATGAACGCATCGCGGCCCGCACTACACCCGGAGGAAACACGCACCGAGATTCGATCGCCCGAACTGCCCACCGGGCAAGAGTATTAGCGAAGCTCCCGGCGATCTAGGTTTCTGCCAGGCGTGTTCTCTCTCACGAGGCTAGCCCTGCCAGACGCGATAAATCCGACAGGAAACCCAGCCCGGAAACAGCTGAAACGCTGTTCTGGCCCCATTATTGCAGTAGCTTACGGATACGAGCAAACGCAGGCTACAGAACAATGAGTGTGGACGAATACAGTTGCGACTTGATGGGTACTAACCGATGATCAATTTCGATCCGGACGTGTTTGCGGCAGCGACGCAAAGCGACGAAATGCTTCTATTACAGCAACGGGAAGGGCTGCCGGCACACTATCTCGATGATCTGCAAAAACATGTGACACCGCTTGCAGCTGCACTGCATCACAAAATCCAGTGTTCCGGTCAGCCCGTACTGTTGGGGCTAAACGGATGCCAGGGCAGCGGCAAGTCCACTTTGGCCCGTTTTCTCGCGCGAATGCTTCATATTGGTGCAAAAACAAAGTGCCTGGTGATCTCAATCGATGATTTCTACCTGAAGAAATCAGAACGCCAGCAACTCGCACGAGACGTTCATCCACTGCTAATTACGCGCGGCGTACCGGGCACGCACGATCTTCTACTTGCCGAAACTACGTTGAGCGCGCTGCTCGACCCGGATCGTACGACGGACTTGCCATTGCCGGTTTTTAGCAAAGCAGATGATGATCGCTGTCCGGCCAATCAATGGCCCGCTGCAATACCCGCGATCGATCTTGTTATTTTCGAAGGCTGGTGCGTGGGTTGCCCGCCCCAGGATCAGGCGAGCCTTGATAACCCGGTAAACGAACTGGAGCGCAACGAGGATTCCGACAAAGTCTGGCGTACCTATGTCAATACGGCGCTGTCAAACGAATATCAACATTTGTTTCGGCGCCTTGATCTGCTGGTCACGCTGACGGCCCCATCGTTCGACAGCGTGTACTCGTGGCGGCGGCAACAAGAGCGGCAGCTCGCCGAGTCTGTAACCGGTCAGCCAGAAGCTTCAGCGCTATTGTTAGGGCAAGAGCTGCAGCGCTTTATTCAACATTTTGAGCGGCTTACGCGCCACCAGCTTCACACGCTTCCCGGTTTGGCCGACGGAAACATCACTCTGGGTAAAGACCATCGAATGGTGGCACACAGTGGTCGCGTGTTTTCATGACTGTTCCCGTACAGCTACTGGTGTTTTCGGATCTGGACGGCACGCTGCTCGATCACGAATCGTACTCATGGGCTCCGGCGCGTCCGGCACTCGAGGCCCTGAAGAAGCAACATATTCCGCTGGTACCTGTGACCAGTAAGACTCGGGCAGAATTGCAATCGCTGCGTGATCAGCTTAACAACCCTCATCCCTACATCGTCGAAAATGGCGCAGGCATATACATCCCCCACAATTATTTTGCCGGACTCGACGCATCGACGGATGAGCACCATGAGCATTTCATCAGCAGCGGTCCGTCACGAGACGTGATTCTGGAAGCACTGCAAAAGGTTCGTCATACAGAAGACTTTCTCTTCAAGAGTTTCACCGAACTGGGCGCAAGCAAAATCTCCCGTATTACCGGCCTGGATCCTGAGGACGCAGAGAACGCCAACAACCGTGCTGCATCAGAGCCGTTGCAATGGCAGGATTCCGAATCCCGCTACCAGCTTTTCAAGGCGATATTGCAGGAGCAGGGGCTAACGAGTGTGCGAGGCGGTCGATTTGTACATGTAATGGGACTGTTCGATAAAGCCGATGCCGTGGCCAGATTGATCAGCCTCTACGGGCAAAAACATCCAGGAACGCGACTGATTTCCATAGCGCTTGGCGACGGCCCCAACGATCTTCGAATGCTGGCAGCCGCTGATTTGGCCGTTGTCATCAAAGGAAGGCATTCGCACAGTATGCCGCTCGAATCGCACGCGCATGTTATTCGAACACTCACGCACGGTCCCGTTGGCTGGAATACCGCTGTACTCGACATTCTTGACGCTCACATCGCCGTATCGCGGTCCTAATCTAACGCACATCAACTTCAGGAATTATCGATGGCTGATTTTCATCAAAGCGGAACCATAGCAACGCTGCATAATTTGTCACGCAGATCCGTTGAGTACCTTGAGGCCGACCTGGTCAGTTTTGCTCAGTGGCGCAAGCTCGGTCTGGTACTACCTTCACTCTACAGCGAGCTCGAGGGACCTGCTCTTAACAGGATCGTCGAAGACCTGGTTCACGTGCCGTATCTAAATCAGATTGTCATTGGGCTGGACATGGCGACCGAAGACCAGTATCGGGAAGCGATCAAGTACTTCGACCGGCTACCGCAACATCACAGAATACTCTGGAACGACGGCCCGCGACTAAAGGCGGTCGATAAACGTTTGGCCGATGAGGGACTGGCGCCCGCTGAGCGGGGCAAGGGTCGCAACGTCTGGTACTGCTACGGTTATGTACTGGCTACCGGACGTGCCGAGTCGATTGCACTGCACGACTGCGACATCGTGACGTACGATCGCAGTCTTCTGGCCCGGCTCATCTATCCGGTTGCCAATCCTCGGTTCAACTACGAATTCTGCAAGGGCTACTACGCTCGCGTGGGTTCCGATGCCATCAATGGCCGGGTTACCCGGCTACTTGTGACGCCCATGATTCGAACGCTTCAGAAGGTCTGTGGATCCAACGACTATCTGGAGTTCATGGACAGCTTCAGATACCCGCTGGCCGGAGAATTTGCTCTTCGTCGCGACGTATTGACCGACCTGAGGTTGCCGCATGACTGGGGGCTTGAGATCGGCGTATTGGGTGAAATGAGTCGCAACTACGCAAACAACCGGATCTGCCAGGTCGATATAGCCGACACATATGATCATAAACACCAGATACTCAGCCCGGAAGACAAGTCCAGAGGCCTGTCGAAAATGAGCATAGACATCATCAAGGCCTTCTTTCGCAAACTGGCCACTCAGGGCGAAGAGTTTTCTCACGACCGCTTCCGCACCATCAAAGCGACCTATCACAGACTGGCGCTGGATTTTGTGCAAATGTACGAAAACGACGCAGCGATGAACGGGTTTCGCTACGACCGGCATAGCGAAGAACAGGCCGTGGAATTGTTTGCCGCCAATGTTGTGGAGGCTGGAAAGGTTTTTCTCGAAAACCCGCAGGAACAACCCTTTATCGCGCCCTGGAATCGTGTACTCAACGCAACGCCGGACGTACTAAAACGCCTGCACGACGCGGTAGAAGAAGACTGGAAAGAGTACGGCGGCCGCCCGGATAGCCCGGCATGACGGATCGTACCGCTGCCATTACTGAACTGAAACGACGTATCGCCGCTCATCTCGAGATAATTTACTCTGACGTCGACACCGTCGCGTTGACCGACCGGTTAACAGACACCCTGGAGATTGACGAAGCGTCTACACCCCGAATTCAGGAAAACAAATGGGACCAGAACGATATCGTTCTCATTACGTACGGGAACAGCATCGTTCGAGATCAGGAACGACCGCTACAGACGCTGCGAAAGTTTCTTGAAGAATACCTCTCTTCGTCGTTCAACAGTGTGCACATACTGCCGTTTTTTCCATACAGCTCCGACGACGGCTTTTCGGTTATCAACTATCTGCAGATTAACGACGCACTGGGTGAATGGGAAGACATTGAGGCGATAGCGAGCGAGTTTCGACTAATGGCCGACCTTGTTATTAATCACGCATCCAGCCGTTCCCAGTGGTTTGACAACTTTAAGCGCGGGATCTCTCCTGGACACGAATATTTTGTGACGGCAGATCCCGGAACCGACGTGTCTCAAGTTGTGCGACCCCGTTCCAGTCAGCTGCTGATTCCTGTCAACACGGTGAATGGCGAACAGTTAGTTTGGTGTACGTTCGGGCCTGATCAGGTCGACCTGAACTTTGCCAACCCCGAAGTGCTCGTTGAGTTCGTTAATATTCTGGCACGATATCTGGATGCTGGCGCGCGCATCATACGTCTCGATGCCGTGGCCTTTTTGTGGAAAAAGCTGGGCACGCCGTGCGTGCACCTGCAGGAAACACACGAGATCGTCAAACTGCTTCGCGACGTGGCAGAAGCGAAATGTCCGGACGCTGTCATCATTACCGAAACCAATGTTCCCATTAGAGACAACCTTACTTACTTCGGCAACGCCAACGAAGCCCACGCAATCTACAACTTCTCTTTACCACCTCTGCTCATCCATACGCTGTTAAGCGGCAACTGTCGCTATCTGAAAACCTGGATGATGAGCATGCCCCCTGCACAGCAGGGCACCTGCTATCTAAATTTCATTGCCTCCCACGACGGCGTGGGGCTGCGGCCGACAGAAGGGTTACTCGAGGACTCAGAGCTTGAAGCGCTGCTGGACAGGCTAAAACAATCTGGTGGTTTCATCTCGATGCGCAGCGATGCCAATGACACCCCAAGACCGTATGAAGCGAATATATCCTTGTGGGACGCACTCGCAGGAACAATTGTCGACGGCCTGGATGGGCTGCAATTCGAACGGTTTATTTGCGCTCACGCCATCATGCTGGCGCTCGAAGGCATACCGGCTATTTATATTCACAGCCTTTTCGGTACGCCTAATGATACCCAGGCGGTAGAGGGAACCGGGCGTTACCGATCGATCAACCGTCACGTGTGGGATGCCGTTCAGCTGGAGTCCGAGCTGAATGACTCCGATCAGCATACGGCGAAAGTGTTCGCGACGCTCACCCGATTACTCGAGATACGTCGTCGCCAGCCCGCGTTTCATCCGAACGCCGTTCAGTTCACCATGCACATGGGACTCGACATTTTTGCATTTTGGAGACAGTCAATCGACCGACGCCAAAGCGTTTTCTGTCTGTCCAACGTTACCAACCAGCCCCAAATCGTCGACCTGACTGAAGTCAATCTTATCGACACCGAACAGTGGACTGACCTGATCACCGGGTTGCGCATTGAATCGAATCGCGACAAACAGACCCTGAAGCCTTACCAAACGCTCTGGCTCTCCAACTCGGATGGTTGAGCTTTCGTTACCCCCCCCGGCCAATCGCACCAGTAAATGGGTAAACTGTCCCTGATTCTGGTTACGGCGCTGGTGGTGCGTACTGAGTCAGGTTGATCCCTTCGACAGCGGCTTCATATTCCTGAATGCTGGGCGTACGACCAAGCACGGTAGACAGCACCACAACCGGCGTTGAGGCCAGCAGCGATTCGCCCTTCTTCTCGTCGGAATCTTCCACCACCCGACCCTGGAACAGACGCGTGGACGTAGCCATGACGGTATCGCCTTTTTCGGCTTTCTCCTGATTTCCCATGCACAGGTTACATCCAGGCCGTTCGAGGTACATCATGTTCTCGTACTTTTCACGCGCCGAGTTTTTGGGTGCATTGTCGTCAAATTCGAAGCCGGAATACTTCTGCAGTACGGCCCAGTCGCCTTCAGCCTTTAGCTCATCCACGATGTTGTACGTGGGCGGAGCAACAACCAGCGGCGCCTTGAATTCGATCTGTCCATCGTGCTTCTCGAGATTCTGCAGCATCTGGGAAATGATTTTCATGTCGCCTTTGTGCACCATGCAGGAGCCGACAAAGCCAAGATCGACTTTCTTGGTGCCTTTGTAATACGAAATGGGCCGAATGGTGTCGTGCGTATAGCGCTTTGAAACGTCTTCGTTGTTCACGTCGGGATCGGCGATCATCGGTTCAACAATCTGATCGAGATCGACAACAAACTCGTCGGAGTATTTGGCGTTGTCATCCGGGGTCAGAGCGGGTTTCTCGCCTGAGCGAATTTCCCGGATCCTCTGATCTGCTTTGTCGATCAGTCCCTGAAGAGTCTGAATCCTGTTGTCCATCCCTTTGTCGATCATGATCTGAATGCGATTCTTGGAGATCTCAAGCGACTGGATCAGCGTGTCATCTTCTGAAATACAGATCGACGCCTTCGCCTTCATCTCGGCGGTCCAGTCAGTAAACGTAAAGGCCTGGTCAGCCAGCAGCGTTCCGATATGCACTTCGATAATTTTGCCCTGGAACACGTTGTCGCCAAACTCTTTCAGCATTTGCGCCTGGGTGGCGTGAACAACATCGCGAAAATCCATGTGGTCTTTCAGCGTTCCTTTGAACGTCACTTTCACGGACTCAGGTATAGGCATGGTGGCCTCACCTGTTGCCAGCGCCAGCGCCACGGTTCCGGAGTCGGCCCCAAACGCCACGCCCTTCGACATGCGCGTGTGGGAATCGCCACCAATGATCACCGCCCAGTCGTCCACGGTAATGTCATTCAACACCTTGTGAATCACGTCGGTCATCGGGGGATAGGCGTCGTTCGGATCTCTGGCCGTAACCAGACCGAACTTGTTCATGAAACTCATGAGTTTCGGAATGTTCTTCTGCGCTTTCAAATCCCAGACCGACGCGGTGTGGCAACCGGACTGGTACGCCCCGTCCACGGTAGGGGAAATGACCGTGGCCGCCATCATTTCCAGTTCCTGCGAAGTCATAAGGCCCGTCGTGTCCTGTGAACCGACGATGTTTACTTTCACGCGAACGTCGGAGCCGGCATGCAGCACCTTGCCCGGCGTTACACCCACCGCGTTCTTGTTGAAAATTTTCTCAACGGCCGTAAGCCCCTGCCCCTCGTGGGAAACTTCCCGGGCCGTCGCGTAAACGGGAGGTATATCGATACCCAGCACGCCCGCAGCAATGGTCTGAAGCTTCTTGCCGAACACCACGGCATAGGAACCACCCGCCTTGATGAACTCTTTCTTCTGAGGCGTAAGCGCAGGAGAGATATCGACCAGCTCTTTGCTGCCGTCTTCGTTGTACAGCTTCTTTGTCTTGGTGTTAATCGTTAGCACCGTGCCCGTATCGACAGAAAACACCTGCTCAAGTAAGGGCTCACCGTCTTCGTTCATGACAGGATTGCCATCGGCATCGAGCTCTTTGACCCAGTTGTTAAGATCAATGCCAATCCAGCCGGTGACACCCACGGTGGTCAGGAAGATAGGCGAAATGCCGTTGGTTCCGGCAACGATTGGGGCAATGTTAATAAACGGCACATAGGGACTGGCCTGCTTGCCTGTCCACAGCGCGACGTTGTTAACCCCGGACATTCTGGAAGAACCAACGCCCATGGTACCTTTCTCGGCGACCAGCATCACACGCTTATCCGGATGCTGCTTTTGCAGCGCCTGTATCTCGGCCTGCGCTTCTTCGCTTATCAGACACTTGCCGTGAAGCTCGCGATCCGACCGGGAGTGCGCCTGATTGCCTGGAGACAGCAAGTCGGTCGATACGTCACCAATGGCCGTCACGTAGCTCACGACCTGAACGGTTTCATCGATGTCGGGCAGCTGAGTGAAAAACTCGGCTTTCGCATAGCTTTGGAGTATATCCGTCGCAATTTGATGGCCGTCTTTGTAAGCCGCCTCAAGTCGGTCCGTATCCGCTTCGTAGAGAAAAACCTGCGTCTTGAGGACGTCGGCTGCCTGGGTTGCAATGGCCTGGTCGTCGCCGAGCGCCAAATCGAGCAGCACGTCTACCGAAGACCCGCCTTTCATATGCGACAGGAGCTCAAAGGCAAACGCTGGAGAAATCTCCTCCACCACCGACTCACCCAGAATAATCTCTTTCAGAAACCTGGATTTTTCACCCGCCGCGCTCGTGGTGCCCGGCAAGGTGTTGTAAATAAGGAAGTTGAGCGAGTCCTTCCTGTATTCGTTATCACGATCTTTGATTTGCGCGACAAGTTCCGTCACCAGCGCCGCATCTTCGATGGGCTTGGGGTGAAGTCCCTGGGTTTTTCGATTTTCAATTTCAGTCAAATAGTCGGTATACAAAGTCATGATTTTCTCAACGATTCAGTAGTAGATTGGGCAAACATATTCGGGGCGATAGTATATCAGGGCGCCGAATACGGGGACAGTTTACCTATTAAACGGGCCCGTCCGTCCGTTGGCGGCGGGAGCGGCCACAGCTATGGAGAATCCGTGCACCAGAATCGGCCATTTCCGGAAACGACCCCCGAACTGTCAGCCACAGGGCACAGCAGACGACTACTGGGCAAATTCGCTCTGGCCCACGGTCTCGGTGAGAAACCTGTCAATGCCCTGGAAGAAGCGGGTGCGGTTCTGCTGATTGGACAGAAAGTGGTCTTCATCCTTGAATTCCATGTAAGTGACCGGCACCTCAACCTTACGCAAGGCCTTTTTCATTCTGGTGAACTGGTCAAAATGCACACGCTGATCGGCGGTACCGTGCGCCAGAAACAGCGGCACACGCAGCTCCTCGGCCAGCTTGACCGGTGAATTGGCTTTGATGTCATCCTTGCTTTCAAAGCCGCTCAGTACAAAATTCCTGGCCGTCAGCTTGCCGAAACGGTATTTCTTTATGTCCCGAATCATGTCCTGTAAAACGGTTACACCCGCCATTGAAATCGCACAGGTATAGAGCTCTGGATTCTTCAAAGCACCCATCAATGCGGCATAACCACCGTAGGACCAGCCCACAATACAGATGCGCTCGGGATCGGCGTAGCCCTTCTTGATCAGTGAACGGGCACCGTCTTCAACGTCTTCCTGCATGACAACCCAGTTCTTTCGTCCGGATTCCTCGAATGCCTTGCCGTACCCGTATGACCCCCGAAAGTTCATTTGCATCACACCAAAACCGCGAGTGGCAAAATACTGGGCAAAATAGTCAAACCGCTTTTCATCGCGGCCATAAGGACCGCCATGGGGCAGAATAATAAACGGCAAGTTTTTCAACTGGGCACTGTCTTTAATGGCCGGAGGCAGCGTGATGAAGCTCGGTATTTTTACGCCGTCGCGTGCCGTAAACCCGACGCCGACCACTTCTCCGAGCTGCTCAGGGAGAAGATCCGGGTAGAGCGCACCCAGTGAATTCAGCTGTCTCTTGCGCGCATCGTACAGAGCGACCAGTCCCGGTTCATAGGCGTTGGAAATCTTTACAAGAATCAATCCTGCCTCGCTCGACTGATCAATGTAGTCAACCGTGTATTCGGAATACTCTTTGCGCAGATTGCTCAATATGGTGGCGTGACCTTCAAACAGCTCAACTTCCGTCGTTTCTCCGACATAGGTTGCTCCGATCACTTCGGAACCGTCATGACTAAGAATCACGCCGCTCGCGTCGTAGGTGTCATTATGAAACAGTTCACGCGAAACCCGCTTTTCCTGCAGATTGTAAATATACAGACCAATGGTGTCCTTGCCCTGGTAGTCTGCAATAATCAACTCATTCGGATCGGCGGTGAATC
>CAWUKD010000085.1:0-15134 GCA_963922815.1 uncultured Gammaproteobacteria bacterium | reverse complement strand
GCACTGATCGGCGGTATGCTTGGACTTGCCGCCGCGCGTGGGCTCATATTCCTGTTCAGCCAGTCCGACGCTCCCATCCCGACGCTGCTGATTGATCAGTCGATTGTACTGAAAGCACTGGGAATCATGGTCATCATGGGATTGGTCACCGGTATAATTCCGGCAATCAACGCACTGAGACTCAACATTATTACTTCTTTCAGCCGCAACTGAGACCGTTTATGAGCAGCCTACTTTCACAACTCTGGACCGTCATAGTGATGAATCTTCGCAGTCTGCCGCAGCGGCTATGGATGTCGCTCGCCGCAGTTTTCGCTGTCTCGGTGGTCGTCGGCGTACTGCTGTCGTTTCTGGCGATGGCCAATGGATTTCAACAGACACTCGCCGGTACGGGCAGCGACCAGATTGCCATCGCAACCCGGGTGGGCTCTCAGTCAGAGCTTAACAGCACCGTATCGCGCGATTCGGTTAACCTGATTCTCGGCGCGCCCGGCATAGCGAAAGATGCCAGCGGCAACGCTATTGTTTCGGCTGAACTCTACGTTATCGTCGATGGAATCAAGCGCAGTTCACAGACCGAAGTTAATCTGCCCATGCGCGGTATTTCCCCGGCGGGCTTTGAGTTGCGTGAGCGCGTCGATATCGTTGAAGGGCGCATGTTCGAATCGGGTCGAAACGAGATCATTGTTGGCAGCGGTGTTGCCAAAGAATTCGAAGGATTCGAGCTTGGCAAACAACTGCGTTTCGGCAAATCCGAATGGGAAGTTGTTGGCATATTCTCCACGGGCGGGACCGCGTTCGAAAGCGAGCTTTGGGCCGATGCACCTACCGTGCAAAGCCAGTTCAATCGTGGGTCCACGTTCCAGACGGTGCGAGTACAACTGGCTGAACCTGGCAATGTTCAGCCACTGCTCGACTTTGTCGAATCAGAACCCCGCCTTCAAATCGACATTGAAACCGAAGCCGACTATTTCTCAAGTCAGGGCGAGGCCCTCAAGAGCATTGTGGTGCTGGGCTGGATCCTCAGCATTGTCATGGCGCTCGGTGCGCTCGCCGGCGCGTTGAACACCATGTACACCTCGGTGGCAGCCCGCTCAACCGAAATCGCAACGCTCAGAACGCTGGGCTTTAGCAGCCTGTCGGCGTTTGTCGGTACTCTGACTGAATCCGTTGTGTTGTCCATCATTGGCGGCATCGTTGGCGCCTTTGGCGCATGGTTGCTGCTGGACGGCGTTACGGCCTCTACGCTTGGCGGCAGCTTTTCTCAAGTCGTCTTCAACTTCAGCCTGTCTCCCGAACTGTTTAAGCAGGGTATTATCCTGGCGCTCGCGATTGGGCTGATTGGCGGCTTTTTCCCGGCGTTTCGCGCAGCTCGCATGCCTGTGCTTATGGCCTTCAGAAACGGGGCCTGACGCGGAATACTGTGCGTTCCTGCGGCCTTCGGGCCGCATGACATGCTGGATCTTGTACTACTGCCGGAATCGCAGTAATTTTACGGCGGTATGGCGACTACCCGCCTTACCAAAAAGGTTTCAACGATCTGACAGAGAACATCTCCATGACTTCTAAACTTCGACTTCCTGCTACACGATGGGGCGCTTTTTTTAGTCATTTGCTGATCAGTCTTATGATACTGATCGCCCTATCAATTTTTATAATGCTCGTGATGTTTCCCGGCGCCCTCTTTACGCTGGCGGGTGGCGTGGAAGGCATCAAAATCATCGCCGGCGTCGATATGGTGCTCGGACCGCTGCTGACGCTGGTGATCTATAACCGGGCAAAGCCTCTGAAAGCACTGATGCGCGACTTGTCCATCATTGGCGCCATCCAGATTGCCGCGCTGACAGCTGGCATGTATCTGGTGCATTCAAGCAGACCCGCCGCCGTGACTTACACGTTCGATCAGTTTCATACGACCAAAGTCAGCGAATTCGATGAATCGGACAGCGGTCGCCCTGACGGACTCAAATGGTTTTCACCTGCCTACTTTAATCTGGAGCTGCCTGCGGACAACTCGGACGCACTGAACATGATGGCAGAGTTTGAGCTATCAGGCGTGGCAGCCCGGCTTAGCACCAACCTGTACGAGCCGCTGGGCCCAGAGACCGAGCGGCTCGAAAGACAGCTCAGGCTTGGCAAAGACACGCCCGAGTCAATTGATGAACCCTGTATAGTCAGAACGCTGTCGACCGCTTTTAATAACACCGACGTTTGCTTCAACCCGGACACCCTGAGGTTTTCGGTACTGCAGGACACTGAACAAGGCCAATAATGCATGCCTGACAAGCCCACGAAATGGACCGACTCAATTGCCGAAGAAGCGCCTTCTGACGAGCACTCTGTACGCGAGCTCTATGACGAATTCGCCGCGCAGTACGATGAAACGCTGGACGAATGGCAGTACAGCGCGCCCGCCGTGGTCGCACGCTATCTGTCACAGCATGTGCAGGTTGACCGACCGGTTCTCGACGCGGGGTGTGGTACCGGTTTGACGGGTGCCGCACTGTCAGCAGCAGGTTACCGACATATCACAGGGACCGATCTCTCGCCGGTGTCCGCCGCAAAGGCTCGTGAGTCGGCCCATTACGACCAGGTCCTCGTTCTGAATCTGAGTGACGCGCTACCCTTTGATTCAGCGAGTTTCGGCGGTGCCATCTGCGTGGGCGTGTTTTCATACATTCCGGATCTCGAACCGGTACTGCGCGAGCTCTTGCGTGTCGTGGAGTCTGGCGGCGTACTCGTATTCACCCAGCGCGACGATTTTTACCGCGAACGCGGCAATGCCAAACTATTTGACGAGCTGCAGAGCAACGGCGATTTTGAACGTCTGATCGAAACCGATGCCAGGCCGTACCTGCCGGGAAACCCAAACTTTTCCGATCACATCGGCGTGCGCTATTTCATGTGGCAAAAGCGCTAGCCCAGTAGCCGGCCCAACTACCTGGCTCAACCATCCGACCCACACACCTGGCCCGATCACCTGACGCAATCACCTGAACCGACCACCTGAACCGATCATCTGGCCCAATCACCTGAAATGAGCCAGGACGCGGCCAGCACCTGGTGAATCCTAAGGTCAGTCGAGCACGTTCTCCCCTCCGTCCTCCAGCTTCCCGGGTCTCTGCCAGTAATTGTACTGCGGCGTAAACGAGCTTTCGTCGAGACCCACAGTTCCCAGCAAATTCCACATCGAACAAAACAGATCACCCGGCCCAAACGCCGATGCGTTCGTGCGATAGACGGTGTCACCGTCGCGCTCGTACCCCACAACGCCAGGGTAGTTTTCCTGTCCGGCCATCGATGTCTGCTCTTTGATATAGTCACCGCCGCCATGTGACGCCATGCGAAAACGCCAGCCGCGGGAATTGGCGAATCGACGCTGCACATCGGGCGCGTCTTTGGACACCATGACGACGCTGACCGCCGACTCGAGATGAGGCAGGAATGGACTGATACCGTCCCCCCAGACCGTGCAGTAACGACAACCCTGGCCCATATTGTGAATCATGAGCAGCTTGTCTCTGCCCGCAAACAGATCAAGCAACGTGACCTCGCCGTCCATTGTTGCGAACGCGTAGTTGGGTACAGGCTGCCGCTCGGCGTTTTGCTTCAATTTGTTAAGCTCCACCGTCAGGCCATAAATTTTTTGTTCCAGCTCAATAATGTCCGAGTTTGCCATGCTGCCTCCCGAGGTAAGGTGATTAAAAAATAATAGCACGGCGAATTCGCGCCGCGACTGCGGCTCCGGAAAGGTGGCTCTGAGCCATGGGTAATCGCACAAGAGTGATTCTAAAAACGGGCGAACCCTGCAATGTGCCTAATGGGACACGTCATCATCGTTCGCTTTGCGCCAGATAATAGCGCCCTGCCCCAGCTCCGCCAGCGTGTCCCGTACCGAATCAAGCTCGGTGGCCGGCACCGCCAGCGACAGGTGCACGCTGGTGTCAAACCGTTTCTCCAGGGTATCAATCGCCGTTGATTTCAGCCAGTGCTCGACCCGGTCGAGTAGCGTGTAGGGCAATGTCAGCTCAATCGTCGTTTTCCGCACGAAGTCCAGAGTTTCAAGCTCCCCAAGGGCCGTACTGACACACTGGGTATAGGCTCTGACCAGCCCGCCCGCCCCCAGTTTCACGCCGCCAAAATAGCGTACAACCACCACCGTAATTTCACCCATGCCGGAATGCTGAAGCACGTTAAGCATGGGCTTGCCCGCCGTTCCACGTGGCTCACCGTCATCGCTCTTGTCGACCTGATAAATATCATCGGGTGATCCGGCGACATACGCATAGCAGTGATGATTGGCGTCGGGATACCGGGTACGCCGTGACTCTATGAACGCCAGCGCCGAGTCCACGCCCTGGGTGTGGTCTACGCAGGTAATGAACTGACTGCGCTTGATCTCCAGCGTGGAAGTAAGTGCAGCAGCCGGTACTTTGTACGAATGCGCAGACACGCAGTTAATCCGTCTGGAGTAGCGAACGCTGTTTTCTGGAGATAGCCCACGCGTCGTAGCCGTATAAAAGTGCCGCAATCCAGATCAACACAAAGCAGGCCGCGTATGCCGGCGTCAGCTGTTCGCCAAAGTAGACGCCGAGCAGGAACTGCATGGTCGGGCCAATAAACTGCATAAAACCAATGGTCGAAAGCGTCAGGCGTTTGGCGGCAATCGCAAACATCAGAAGCGGTAACACGGTTACCGGGCCAGACACTAAAAAGCGTGACACTTCCGCAACATCACCCAGCGCGAACACGATAGTGCCCTGCTGGTACAGCCAGTACAAATAGCCCATTGCCGGCAGCATCACCACGCTCGTCTCGATAAACAGGCCAGGCATTGCACCTATATTGATGGTTTTACGAATCACTCCATACGTGGTGAACGACACCGCCAGTATCAATGCCACAACCGGCACTTGCCCTCCAAAAAACACCAGCAAACACACTCCCACAGTTGCGCAGGAAATCGCGAGTTTCTGCATTCTTCTGAACGGGTCTTTAAAAAACACCACGCCGACCAGCACGTAAAACAGCGGCGTGATGTAGTAGCCCAGACTTGCCTGAAACACCTGCCCTACCTGTACGGCCCACACGTAAACTACCCAGTTAACCGTAATCAGCGCGGCTGTCACTATCAGTAACCCCAGCGTTCGCGGCTGACTCAGCGCGGTAAACACATCGCCCCACTGCCGGCGCACGCCGATAATCAGTGCGCCAAAAGGCACCGACCACACGATTCGATGCGCTACCATCTCAGCGGGAGGCACGTCGGCCATGAATTTGAAGTAGGCGGGAAGCAAACCCCATGCAAAATAGGCAAACAGGCCCGCAAGCACACCGTCCCGGACATCTTTGGAGACGTTCGAGCTGGCTGTGATAGATGAGGAGCCTGACGACATGAGAGGATTCCGGGTCGAGTGAAATAACCGCCGAATTGTGCGCCCTGATGATCTCAAATACCAACGAATTTCGCTGATAGCAGGTATTCTTGTGACGATTGTCAGAGATACCTTCCTGTGCTCGCCGCAGGTAGTATCATGCTGGCTAATCGGGCTTGTCGTTCAAAATCCGGCTCGCCGGGCACAGGCTCGCGGAAACGACCCCCAGTACACATCGTCTACACAGGCTTTCTGACAGCATGAAACTCGACCAACCTTTTATCCGGCTCCCCTACCAGTTTGACGCTGAGCGGCTTGCGCTTGAGCTCGATAACCTGTCGCACTGCGAATGGTTGCCCCACCCATCCGGCATGACAGGAAACCAGGCGCTTCCGCTCGTTTCGCGAGACGGTGGCAGCAATGACGACTTCGATGGCCGCATGAAACAGACCGGGTACCTCGCCGATAGCCCTTATATTCAACAATGCATGCACCACATAGACGAGGTGTATGGGCGATCACGGCTGATGGCGCTTGACCCCGGCTCGGAAGTCAGCCGGCACGTTGACTTCAACTATCATTGGCTCACTCGCGTACGCATTCACATACCGGTGGTCACCAACCCGGACGTCATTTTCTATTGCGGTGATGAGCACGTTCACATGGAGGCCGGATCATGCTGGATATTTGATTCGTGGCGCCACCACCGCGTGGTCAATGGTGGTAGCGAGCGCCGTACCCACCTGGTACTCGACACCGCCGGTTCATCGACATTCTGGCGCATGGTCGATCAGGCATTGAGCGACGGTGCACCAGCACCGGCTATCGTGCCTTATGACGTAAATGCCAGCGGCGAGATAAAAACTGAGCGTTTCAACACCCTGCCCGTAATGGCACCAGGGGAAATGCAGGCTCTGGTCATCGATATCATGAACGACCTGGAAGCCAACCCGGGCAATGGACGCACCGAGCTGGAGCGTCTAAATCAAACTCTGAACGAACTTGTGCACGACTGGCGCGCCGTGTGGTCGCAGTACGGCCTGTCGAGGGAAGGAATGGCAACATACGAGAGCCTCCTGAAACGAACAATGCGACAGCTACCGGGACAGCCTCGGACACTGACAACACGCAGTAATGATATCGGCGCGACACCCATCGTCATGCAACGCATCGTTCGAGCGGCGCTGAGACCTGAACTACTGAATCATATGATCCAAACGACAGACAGCTAGTACCGCAAGGCTCAGCATGCGCCCTTAACGAACCGCACCGACGCTATGACGATTTCAAAGCGTGCAGCAATCCCCATCACCACCACTGTCACTGCGAGCCCGAAGGGCGTTGCAATCTCACATCGCCTCACAGAGGCATCCATGTCTCCTTTAGCAAATGCCGGACACACCTGGAGTTCAAGGTTCTACTCCCGGAGAATATTCCCGACCTTAGTCGGACTCTACCTTCATAGGAATATCCGGGTTAATGCCTCGCTCCGCTTTTTCGTCGCGAACCATTTTTCTGATGTCTGCAAGAAGCTGTTTCGCGTCATAGACGATGCCATCCTTAATCGTCCAGGTAACTCCGCCTACGCGCTCAACTTTCTGAGTTTCGTCGTTGAGCTTGGGAACACCCGTACCGTAGAGCGACTTAAGATTGTGCAGCGGGTTTTCGTCCACGATGATTAAATCGGCTTTTTTACCCACGCTAATCGTTCCTACCTGATCTTCCTGACCCAGCACTTGCGCACCTGTTTTGGTCGCTGCGCGAATAACTTCCAGCGGGTGAAACCCGGCTTCCTGAAGCAATTCCAGCTCCTGAATATACCCAAACCCATAAAGGCTATAAATGTAACCGGTGTCGCTTCCCACCGTAACCTTGCCGCCTTTGTTCTTGTATTCGTTTACAAACTGCATCCAGAGCTGAAAGTTTCGTTTCCATTCAACTTCGTCTTCGGTGGTCCAGTTGAAAAAAAACGAGCCATGTTTATTCCGGTCGGCGCGGTAAAAATCCCATAAACCCGGATCCGTATATTCATCGTGCCATTCGGCCGTGTACGCTCGCATCAGATCACGACTGGCCAGGTAGATTGTGAAAGTAGGGCTAAGGCAAAAATCTCGATCCAGCAGAGTTTGCATCACCTCATTCCAGCGTTCGCTGCCGGGTTTGGCAGCCTGCTTCCAGAGACGGCCCGCCTGACCAAAACGATCCTGTTCGTTGCTGTATAAATAGTCAGAAGGATAATCCTGAATTACCCGGTCGGTGAATAGCGCTTCGGGTAATCCATACCAGTGCTCCATGCAATCCAGTCCACGCTCTGACGTGTCGAGCACATTCGCATGCACTACGTTGAGCTGGGCATGATGCATCGTCGTATCCAGCCCCACCTTTTCGGCCTCATCAAAAGCGGCCCAAAGGATGTCTTCCCGGGCACCCATCATTTTCATGCCTTCGGCGCCGATTTTCTTAAGATGACGCACCCGTTTCCTGGCCGATTTTGCATCCGTAATGGCCGGTAGCTTCTTGTCGCCGTCACTGGATCTTGCGAAATACGGAAACGCCGTAATTCTCGGTGCCGTGATTTTATTTTCCGCGCTCATTGCCTTCAGATTCATCAAGCGGCTTTCGCCTTCCGACGCAAATACTTCACGAACACTGGTAACGCCGTGGCCTAACCAGAGTTTGAAAATATACTCGGCGGTTACGTTTTGTTGACTGGCCTCTGAATGAATATGAGCGTGCGTATCGACAAAACCCGGTAGAACGTATTTTCCGTGCGCATCAATTTCCCGAACAGTCTTTCCAACAGCATCCAACACTTCAGGACGATCTGATTCATCAATCCGGACACCCGGTGTGCCGACGCTTGCAATATCGGTAATGCGGTCTTTCTCGACCACAATGTCCACAGGACCGGTAGGCGGAGCCCCGGTTCCATCAATCAGGTAGGCACCACGAATAATCAGTTGATCGTACTGCCCTTCGCCCTCTGTTCTGAGTTTGATGACTTCCTCGTCAGCTTCGTCAGGCTCTGACGCATGGCCAATCTGCGTGGTCAGAATGAACAGGCTAAAGAGAGTCAGGATGAATAGTTGTTTCATTGGAGTTACCAGATTGCACGGAATACACCAGAGAGTAAAAGAGACGACCTGATAATGCGAGTCGAGCAACCCGATCCGGCCACAGGGGGCTGCTTCAGAAACAGATGGATTTGAAACTTGGCTGGAGATACTCGCGCACTCGATGCGCCATAAAAATACCGGGCAAACCTCAGGTGCGGCCTATTCGACCGTTATTGCTCGCAAGAACTTCTAGCATTCGTCTCTACTGAAATTCAGTCCGTCAAAATCTGCCCGATAGTAGTCGTACAGTGCCTTCCTCAGCTCCGGCGTCAGAAAACTGATTCCTGCTTCCCGAGACGAACGATTGCGATGCGGAAGCGCAAGTCCGGTCAAGCCCGTGCGAATCCCAACGGTGTGTATAGCGGCTGGCAACTGCTCGAAGCGCCCTGCAAAATCGACTGCTAGCTGACCGGCATGGTCTGCCAGCATGTAGACCTGCGGGCGAATCAGCAACCGCTGTTGAAACCGGGGCCGCTCCAGAGCGGCCCGCATCCAGCCAACGGGATCTGCAGCGAAATCGCTATTGTCCCGATTCAGGAAAGCACATGCAGAAACAAACCGGTCGTACGGGTGCCGGACTATCGCAAACTTGAAGTAGCCATCCCATTGCTCGAGCGTAAGATGAGGACGCAATGCCCGTACACCAATATGCCCGTGACCTGCCCGAGCGAGTTCCGAAATGGGTAGCACCTGTCGGCCTTCGAGACTCTGCTGCTGCCAGTCACCGGCATCCAGATGCGGTGCCAGCGCCGTCCGCACCGAATGAGACGCCGTACGGGGAACGGCAAAAAAAATGAATCGATGTCGATGCGAAACTATCACTAACGCGCCTACGTGTCGGGATCAAGCGGATATCGGGCCAGCACGTCAGGTCCCAGAGCGTCGATCAGGGGTTTGAGTTCGCCTTCGAAGCGGCGCCACTGCTCGAGCGATGTTTTGAAAATGGGCTGGCGCACCTGCTCCGAACTCGGCGTACGGACGTTGCGCTCGGTTTTGTGAAACTCAACGCACGCCTGCTCAAACGGCAGTCCGCAAAACTCGAGCATGCGTCGAACCTGGGCTTCGAGGTCGTCAATAACGTCTTCATGCTGCACGCGAAGTACAAAGCCCGGTAAAACGTCGTCCCAGTGATCCATCATGCGCACGTACTGGCGGTAGTAGTCACCGATGTCCTCCAGCGCGTACGTAAACTCCTGCCCTTCGGCAAACAGCTGCTTGAAACCGCTGAAGCAGCACGACATCGGATGGCGCCTCGCATCGATCACTTTGGCGTTAGGCAGAATCAGGCGAATAAGCCCGATATGCAGGAAGTTATTCGGCATCTTGTCAATAAAACGCTCAGCCCCCTGACGATACACCTGCGTGTCATGAAGGTACTGCTCGCCGAACCTCTGGAAATAGCTGTCATCCAGCTCATCGAGTATTTTCGGATACGGAGGTTCTTCGCCTCTTGGGACGGGCGCGCGCCCTCTGAGCCTTCGGGACAGACTCAGAATGTTGGGCAACTCGAGCGTACCGTCCACGCGGGAATGTGACGCCAGAATCTGTTCGAGCAGCGTCGATCCGGCTCGCGGCAAACCCACAATAAATATCGGATCAGGTGCGTCGTGACCGACGGTTGCCTTGCGCGAAAAAAACGCTTTCGTACACACCGCGACCTGACGATCTACGCGCTTGTCCGTCGCGGGCACAGAATAGGTCAGGGCACCTTTGTGTATTTCATTACCGCGCGCATAGAACTCAAACGCACGGGCAAACTCTCCGCGATCTTCCAGGGCCTTGCCCAATGCAAAGCAAAAATGTACGCGGTCTTCTGTGGCCGTCGACGGTTCCGCCTCATAGCGCTGCATATGCGCGATTTCATCATCGGTGAATCGATACGTTTTGGTGTTGGCCAGACTCCAGAAAGCGTCTCCAAAATCGGGCTTTTCAGTATACAGACGTTGATACGACGCAATCGCCTCCTCGAGAAGGCCGGCCGTTTTTTGTGCATGGCCCAGAGACAACAAGGTAAATTGCACGTTGAACCGATCGGCAACGAGCTGAGTGAGGATCTCAATGGCCGCATCGGTATTCCCGACGCCCAGCTCAGCCGCACCGAGCAAAGCCCTGAACTGCAGGTTATCCGGCTTTTCAGCGACCAGATTTGACGCAACGTCACGTGCCGTTTCGAAGCGATGGCGCTTGAGGAGAATCGACGCATAGTCCACCCGCGCGCCAATATGCCCGGGTTCAAACTCGACGGCACTTTCCAGTATGAACTCGGCGTCATCGATGATATGAAGACGAGTCGCAATTTCGGCCAGGAGGCGCATGCCTTCAATGTGCTGTTTGTGGCTCTGTAAAAAATGGCGGCAGACCTGGTCGGCCAGCGCGATGTTGTCTTCGTATAGATAACCACGAACGGCCAGAAGCTCCGGAGGCAGCTGTTCGAGCTGCCTGATCTGCTCCTGCGCTCTGGCGTACAAGGCCGGTTGACCAGAATCGAGATACAGCGGCAAAAGCGCTTTCCAGCTGGTCAGCAAGGCCGGATTGATCTCCACGGCGCGAGCAAACCCGATGATGGCATGGGTCGTGTCATTCAGACTGAGATGGTTGTAGCCGTACTCCTGATACGCCCTTGCATGACGGGGACTCAGGTCGAACAGTGCCTGCAAAGCCGCCAGCGCCGTCTTGTAGTCTTTGAGCTGTCGACAACATACGGCTCGAACGTACAGGCCTTCGGTGGTATGGGCCGCCTTTCCAGCGTCGTCCAGAACATGCAAAGCCTGAACCATCTGCCCCTTCTGCGCGAGCTGTCTGGCGTAGTCGACAGCGGTGTCTCCGCGCTCCTGCGGAGTCGATTTATCGGGACTGGACATGATGGATTCTGGTCTGCTGCAAAGCTGTAATGGGTTGAAGATGAGCCCGGAATATTCCCCGAGAGCACCTGATATCTGACTCGAAACATAACAGAAAAGGCGGGCCAGAGGCCCGCCTTTTCCCGTTCAGATCAACAACTCAGATTTATTCAAAGTCGTAAGAGAAGCGCAGCCCCATAGTTCGCGGACGAGAACTCGCAACGGTAGGCACATAGTCAAACGTCGAAATGTGCACGGCGGCTCTTTGATCACCGACGTTATCGATGAAGAACTCGGCGCCCCAGTTATCTTTACGGAAACCGGCTGAGAAATTCAGCAGCGTATACGCCTCCTGCACGTAGCGACCGTTACGGAAAAACTGCTCCCCGCCCACGGTTACAAGACCGGCAGACCCCGGGACTTCTGAAGCCACTTCGGTGGCACTGAAGGTTCCACCCTCATCAGCAATCTCCAGCCCTGACCCGACACCATAGATCCGTCGAGTGGTGTCTTCTGCCAGAAACGCGTTTCCAATAATGCCGGCCTTACTGTCTCCGGTATAGGTTACGCCCGCCTGCACAAACGCATCGGCACCGAAGCCATCAAGACGCCAGTCATAGCGCGCACGCACATTGAACGAAAAGTCCGCGGTGAAGGGCAGCTCACTGCCTACCGGAACCGCAATTCCCTCAAGCTGCGCATTCAGGCGCGTGATTTCCGAGTCGACCCAGCTCGCGGCACCCATAATCGTGAGGTTATCGGTAGGTGCCCACTGAAAATCTGTATCAATACCCTGAATATCAGCGTCACCGACGTTTTCGATAAACACGAGGAACGCAATATTCGAGGGGTCGAAACGTGTGGTTTGCAGATCCTTGATTTCCGAATTGTAATAGGTCGCGTTCAATCGCAGCCGGTTGCCAAGGAAATCACCTTTCATACCGAGTTCAAAGTTGGTCAGCTCATCGGTCACCGCGACTGCCGGCACGACATAGCCTTCAAACACCCCGGACTGGTTGCCGGACGCAACGCCTGCATTTCGGTTCGTAACCAGTGGGCGAAACCCCTCTGACAGGGTGGCGAACAGCAGGACATCGTCATTCACCTTCCAGTCGAGCGTAAAACGGGTAATCGTATCGGATTCGTTTGCGACACCGTCCGCACCCAGGTTGGCAACACCTGACGCGCCCTGGTCCTGAAGGCGCTGTGTCACGTTATTATCAAACCCATTGGCGTCACAGCCAATCGTGCCATCAGGACGTACCAGCTGCTGCGCGCCACCACCACCGGCCGGCAGCGATGCCGGAAGCGTCGAAGGGTCAACCCCCTTACAACCGAACGAAGACCCCGTGGAGCCGCGCAGAGCAAAGTCAATATCGTAATTACGTGCGCCCAGATGGAACGTCAGCGCATCGGTCAAATCAAAACTGACGTCGGCAAAGAAAGCCGTTTGATCTTCGCTTCGCGTAAAGTCATTGATGAAAATTGTATTCTGGCCGTGACCAAAATTTTCGCTGACCCCGGGAACGCTACCGTTGCCGGCCTGGCCCGCCACATCAAACCCCGCGTCGACAGCGCCAAAATACTGAAACTGACCGACAGACTTTGTTTCGGACTCGTCTATATACACACCGAACGTACCGCGAACGCGTTTGGCGGCATCGGTCTGAAAACGCAGTTCGTGTGTTGTACGTTCGTTATTGGTGTTATCGACATACTGCTTTCTGAAATCGTAAACCGTATCGGCCGATGAAGAGCCTCCGGTCGTAATGTAGTAAACCTGATAGCCCCCACCAAAGGTATAGAGCGTATAGTCAGATATCTGATACACATCGCGATCAAGAAAGCCGCCCGTGTAAACCACGTCAAGGCCCTTGATTCGACCATTCAGTGTCCACGTCGTAAGACCGAACTCGTCGTTGTTTTCATCAGGGGAAAACACCTGCGACTGGTCGTCCGCACCCAGCACAGGCGCGTATTCCCACACTCCCTGAGTATCCAGTTGCTGAGCGGTGTGCTGAACCAGCACGTCCCAGTTTTCATTAAAGTCGTACGCCATACCGACGCGGAGGCCCTTGTAGCTGGCCTTGTTCCAGTTTTCCTCGATCAGGTCGCTGTTATTGGAACGCTGTACCTCGGCTCCCGGAAGAATCGCTGCCGAAGACGAAATCTGGTTGCGATTGATAACATTGATGAGCTCCTGGTCGTCCGGATTAAACCCGCCGGCAACATTGTCGATCCAGCCACCCTGATTGTCGTTATAAATCACGCCGCGCAGCGCCAGCTTGTCGGTAACCGGAACGTTAATAAACGCTTCAAGGTTCGAACTGGGATCGCCATCCGTTGTAAAGCCGAAACCGGCATCAAACCCGGCCTGAAACTCACCCTGGACCGGCTTGTTGGAAATCAGACGCACCGTGCCGGACTGCGAGCTTGAACCGAACAGGGTGCCCTGCGGGCCCGGAAGCACCTCCACACGCTCGAGGTCTGCGGCGTAAATATCGAGGTTACGACCGCCAAACGAAACGGGCTGTTCATCGAGGTACAAGGCTACCGCAGGAGCAGATCCCTGAACGGATGACACCGTATTGCCGGATTGCTCTGTGGCGACGCCGCGAATATAGATTTCGCTACGCCCGGGTCCACGGCCCTGCTGGACGACGTTGGGCAAGTACTTAACGTACTCGTCAAACGTGGAAACCCCCAGTTCTTTGAGCGCCTCTCCCCCAAGCGCCTGCACCGAAACGGCGATGTCCTGCGTGCTTTCCGCCCGCTTCGTAGCCGTTACAAATACTTCTTCTAACTGTGCGTGAACGGATCCTGTTGCGCCAAATGCCAGCGCACCCGCAATGGCAGAATACAGCTTCTTCTGTTGAAACATTGTTCAACCCCCGAGAATTGATTCATTAGTGATAGTGATGTGTGCTGAGAGCTGAGGACCGTGCTTTGCTAAAACCCAGCCCATCCGAAGGCCGGAGCGCACACTTGTATGAAGCATCCGTGTGATGACTCGATTATGTCTCATCAGACTAAATCGACTCTAATGGCTGACCAAGGCAAGTCAAGCCGATGTCATGTGGACGCAACAATGGGTCGGCAGGGGACTAAATGATGTCGTTTAAGCACAAAGTGTTCGGTAACCGGTATCAGGATCTGGCGCACCCTTTTCGATCAACAGGGAGGTCTTTCGGGATTTCTCCACACTGCTCACAGGGAAAATATTGAAACAGGAACCCGAAGGTCAGCGACGCCATTTATCAACAATGGTTGATAGCGGCGGGCCCGCCGTGGCATCGCGGTTAAGCGCAAATGGGGCTCGAAGTGCCAGAATGCCGGCCGGTCGCCGTACACCCTCAACCGGTCAACAGTGAGAAGACACGACGAGCATCCGGCTTGCCGCAGATACAGAGCCCTGCGACGCTGGCCGGTTGTTACACGCGGGCCTAGCTGGCCCGCGCGCTCTGACGACCCCGGCGACTGCCGCCTGATTTCGATCCTGGTGATCCTTTGCGCTGACCACCCGGACTGCCGCCCGAGCGACCACGGCGACGCTTCTGACCGCCGCCAGGCTTGCCTGGCTTTGACGCCTTCGCAGCCACGAGCGGTTCTACCGGCTCGTAGCCTGCAAGCACCTGTTGCTCGAGCGTCGCTCCAAGTACGCGCTCGATATCGCTCAGCAGCTTTGATTCGTCAGCTGATACCAGCGACACCGCTGCCCCCTCCTGTCCGGCGCGAGCCGTGCGTCCAATTCGATGCACGTAGTCTTCGGGGACATTCGGTAAATCAAAATTCACCACATGCGG
>CAWUKD010000084.1:0-15234 GCA_963922815.1 uncultured Gammaproteobacteria bacterium | reverse complement strand
CTGATTCGTAATCAGTAGGTCGGAGGTTCGATTCCTCTTCTCGGCACCATTTTTCCTCATTAGATTAATCACTTCCAAAGCACGTCAATGGACGGGCTGCGTCGAGTATGTAAAGCTTTCTCAAGAAGCGGGTCGAATTCAAGGGCGTTCACATCGCTCACATTTCGATACCTGACGTTGATAGTTCCGCACGTTGCATAGGGAGAATGCCATGACACGATTCGTGTACTTAACGTTAATTGCCTGTTCGTTGAGCCTGACCAATGGCGCCAACGCGGCGCTTATCTTCGGCGCTGGCGGGCAGAATCTGATGCAAGATACCACCACGAGTCTATTGTGGCTGCCTCCGACCGCCAGTGCTGATGAGGTTGACGAGCTCAGTCAATTTGGCAACAACGTGCGAATCGCGACCGCCGCCGAAGTTGCCGCACTGTTCTCGACTCATTTTGATTTCACGATCGGCATACAGCCGGTGGATCCTGCTTTGCTGGCGTTCCTGGAATTCGCGGTTAGCGGCAGTAATGATCCGGTGCCAAGTACGTGCGGTCGTCTTGATTTTCAAGAATGCGTGGGTTTTTTCGCCTGGTCCCTCGGTGAAGGATTTACCGAACAACAGCCGCTGAGCAGCTATAACTTCACCGGCAATTTTTTTGGTTACGATACCGCGTTCGGCGTCGGCGCTGATTGGGACTTTGCAGCAGCCCAGACTTTGGGTAGTTATCCCATTGATCCCTGTGACACCTTTTTTTTCGAGGTGTGTTCTACCAATGCGTTTAGAATTATGGAGCCGGTACCGCTACCCGGCGCCGTATGGCTTTTGATCAGCGGACTAATCTCGTTGGGAGTTTGGAATCGACAATCCACGCGATGGCCTGATTCGGTAAAGATCTGATCGTAATTGACCGGCCGTGTTAGTGGCTGGCCAGAAACAGCTTGTACACCGGGTTGTCTGACTCGTCCCAATAGGCGTAGCCAAGTTCATCCACATGGGACTGAAACTCAGCCAGTTCGGCGTCGGGCACCTGAATTCCGCACAGCACGCGGCCAAAGTCCGAGCCGTGATTGCGATAGTGGAACAGACTGATGTTCCAGGTGATGCCAACGGCGTGCAGAAAATCCAGAAGCGCTCCCGGTCGTTCCGGAAACTCAAACCGGTAGAGTCGCTCGTCGGCCAGACCCGGCGCGCTGCCGCCCACGAGGTGACGCAAATGAAGTTTGGCGACGTGATTGTCGGTCAGATCGATGACGGTGTAATCGGTTTTTGCCAGATCCGCCACGATGTGTTCTTTCTCCTGGTCGCCTCCGGTTAGTCGAAGGCCAACGAAGATATGTGCACGCCGCCGGTTGTCGTACCGGTAGTTGAACTCCGTGACGTCCCGGTGTCCCACCGCATGGCAGAAGGCCAGAAAGCTGCCCGGCACTTCCGGGATTTCAACGGCAAGCAGTGCCTCGCGCTGCGCGCCGATGTTGGCTCTTTCGGTCACGTGTAACAAACGGTCGAAGTTCATGTTGGAACCGCTGTTAATGGCAACGAGCGTTTGATTTTCCGTACCGTGCTCTGCTACGTAGCGACGCATCCCGGCAACGCTGATGGCGCCGGCAGGCTCGGCGAGCACGCGTGTTTCCAAAAACAGATCCTTGATGGCTGCGCACATCTCGTCGGTAGTGACCTGTATCATGCCGTCGAGATGGTCGCGGCACAGCGCAAACGTCAGGTCTCCGACCCGGCGCACCGCCACACCGTCGGCGAACGTGCCGACGCGTTCGAGTGTAGGCGGGTGCCCCTGAGCCAGTGCCGCCGTCATGCTGGCGGCATCGACAGGCTCTACCCCGATCACCAGCGTATCGGGTGATGCGTGTTTGATAATCGCCGACATGCCGGCTGCCAGTCCGCCGCCGCCTACCGGGATAAACACGATGTCGGGCACCAGATCATCCTGTTTCAGTTGCTCAAGCACTTCCAGCGCCACCGTGCTTTGACCGGCAATGACGTACTCGTCATCGAACGGGTGAATGAACGCAAATCCACGACGTTCTGCCAGGTCGATGGCAAACTTGCTGGCATCATCAAAGGATGCGCCTTCGATGATTACTTCGCCGCCCAGTGCTTTGACCGCGTCGATTTTGATGGCGGGTGTGGTAACGGGCATGACGACCAGTGCGTCGAGGCCCAGGGTGCTCGCGGCGAGTGACACGCCTTGCGCATGATTGCCGGCCGAGGCGCACACAACGCCTTTTGGCGGGTCTGTCTCGTGAAGCAGCTTGAGTTTGTTGTAGGCCCCGCGCAGCTTGAAGGAAAAAATCGACTGCAAGTCTTCGCGTTTGATGAACACGCGATTATGCAGCTGGGCGCTCAGCAATGGGGCTTTGTCCAGGGGCGTGCGACGGGCCAGCGTATAGATGCGGTCGGCTGCCTGATGGCTTAGTGCGCGTATATCCACAGCAGGCTCAGCAGGAGAGTTTAGTGGCCGAGGTTGTGCGTGCCGCGACGCATGGCCAGTGACCCGCTGCGAACGACAGTCAACACTTCTCCAAAGGAAGCGAGTCGGTCAATCAGTTTGTCCATGTGACGGTTGGACGCGGTAATTTCGACCGTGAACGCGTTGCGGTCTTCGTCAAGTATGGTCGCGTTGAGCTCACCGACATATTGCTGAATCGAGTTTTCGATGCCTTTTCTCAGCTTGAGTCTCACCAGTACCAGCTCTCGCTGGAAGTGTTCATCGCCGGTAAAATCCATCAGGTCAACAACGTTCACCAGTTTCAGCAGCTGGTTACAAATCTGGTGGATTACCTCGTCGGAGCCCGTGGTGACCAGCGTCAGACGTGATATTGACTGATCGTGGGTCGGGGCCACATGCAGCGAGTCAATATTATAGCCGCGCGACGAAAACAGTCCGGCTACGCGCGACAGCGCGCCAGCCTCATTTTGCAACAAAATTGATATTGTGTGTTTCATAGGAAACTATTGAAATCATTCGCTAGTGCGGTAAAAGGTGACATGATATTGTGCATTGCATCGACGTAGACTAATCGAGGGGTTAGTCGCACGCAAGAACTTAATGCATTAAAACTTCGACGCCATTCGCGACCTTTTTTTCTTCAAGACACATGAGCCTGCCTGATGCTGGATGACCACCTACATAACCCTGAATCCGCACATCGCTGCGCCGGTAAAACCATGACCGGTGCGGAAACGCTCGTTGAGATTCTGGCCGACGAAGGCGTGGACACGGTGTTTGGCTACAGCGGTGGCGCCATTTTGCCAACGTTTGACGCCATTTTTCGGTTCAATCACCAGTACGGCAAGCCCGATGAGCCGGCTATTAATCTCGTGGTGCCCGCCAACGAACAGGGTGCAGCGTTCATGGCGGCAGGCTACGCGCGAGCCAGCGGCAAAGTGGGGGTTACGCTTGTAACGTCGGGGCCTGGTGCTACCAACACGGTCACGCCGGTACGGGACTGCATGGCCGATTCCACGCCCATCGTGGTTATTTGCGGACAGGTTCCAACGGCCGCTATCGGCACCGATGCGTTTCAGGAAGCGCCAATCAGCAGCATTATGGGCCCGGCGTGCAAACACGTTTTTCTGGTAACTGATCCGACGCAGCTGGAAGCCACGGTACGCACCGCTTTTGAGATTGCGCGCACCGGTCGACCCGGACCGGTCGTGATAGATATTCCCAAAGATGTACAAAACTGGTCCGGTGAATTTCGCGGCTCGGGTTTGTTGCCGATTCCGGGGTATCGACAGCGCATGGCGCGGCTTTCTCAAAATCGCCTGGACGATGCTCAAATCGAGCAATTCGTCGACTTGCTAAAACAGTCCAGCAAGCCGCTAATCTATGCCGGTGGCGGCGTCGTCAATTCTGACGCGAGTGATTTGGTACGAGAGCTGTCCGATACGTTTTCGATACCGGTCGTCACAACGCTGATGGGCATCGGGGCAGCGGACACGACCAGCGAACTTTCTCTGCATATGCTCGGCATGCACGGTACGGCCTTCGCCAATTATGCGGTGGATGAATGTGACTTTCTGATTGCTATTGGCGCGCGGTTTGATGATCGAGTTGCGGGTGTTCCCGACAAATTTGCTCCGGCAGCCAGGCACATCGCACATTTTGATATCGATGCTACCGAAATTGGCAAGGTCGTGAACGCCGACTGGTACCACGTCGGCTCCCTGCATGACAGTCTTCGAACATTGATCGATGCCCTGAATGACACCGATACACTGCCGGATATTGGTGCGTGGAGAGCGCACATTAAGACGCTAAAATCCGATTACGCGATGAACTACGATCGTGACAGCGATACGATCCAGCCGTACTACGTGATCGAAGAGATCAATCGACTGACCAAAGGCGAGGCGATCATTTCGACCGGCGTAGGGCAGCACCAGATGTGGGCGGCTCAGTATTTTGATTTTCGACATCCCCGTCTGTGGCTGACCTCGGGCAGCATGGGCACCATGGGTTTCGGGCTGCCGGCAGCAATCGGCGCCCAGTTTGCCAATCCGTCACGCCTCGTGATTGATATCGATGGTGACGGCAGCATGCGCATGAATTTTGGCGAACTCGAAACCGTCACAACGTATGAACTTCCTGTCAAAGTGGTGGTATTAAACAACTTTGGTGACGGCATGGTGCAGCAGTGGCAGCGACTGTTCTTCAAAGGGCGGATGTCGGCCAGCGATAAATCGCTACACAAGAAAAACTTTGTCAAAGCAGCCGAAGCCGACGGCTTTGAGTTTGCCAGGCGCCTGGAGAACAAGGCCGATGTTCCTGGCATCGTAAAGGAATTCATCGAATTCGACGGTCCTGCTTTTCTGGAAGTTATTATTGACCGAAACGCAGAAGTGTATCCGATGGTCGGGCCCGGGCAATCGTATGACCAGATGATTACCGGTCCATACATTAACTCTCGCACTTCCGGTGACTCTTCGCCGCCTGACATGGACCCTACTACGACCGAAATGTTCTAGGGTCAGGTCAGCGCGTGCAGTCGATGCGCCGGCGGTCCGCTTTGACGAACGTTCGATGCCGTCAGGCTTCCTTCAACCGTCGGTCACTATCCCTTCAAGCTGCGCGCTCAGGCGATGGCTGCGCGCGCGCCATTCGCGGGCTCCGGCGCTACACGATTGACATAACGCCGCCATGTGGCTGGGCGTAACTGCGGGTGATGACGTTTCCCGGGGACTCCGGCCTGTTTTCGAGCGTGTTGATCTGTCCAGGGGTCCGACTTGATGCGGGCGCTTTGGCTACACCCGGTCAAAGTCTAAACGGTTTATGGTTAATGACTTGCACGAAGCCTCCCGGGTACCTACTCTTGGCACATAACAAAGAGTGTGTCGCGATCCAGGCAAAGACCTGGGAAGTCACGCCGAATCAGAACGTCTCCGGGAATGAGGCTCTGAAACCTCGATAAGGATAAGGGTAAAACATGTTCTCACCATCGCTCAAAGCGCGTCAGCTGGCGGTTATGCTGGTTACCACAGTGTGGCTTGGAATATCAGCCTACGCTCAGTCCGGACTGCCGTCGCGACCGCTGAATCTCACGTGTACGGCTCCGGAAAGTCCCTCGCAGTCCTTTACGCTGGAGCGCGCTGTTCTGTCTGCGGAATCAAAAGCGCATAGTGGCAGCGGCCGGGAAAGCGGAGTTTTTTACCGGGGTGCATCGGTGCCGTCACTGCAAGGTCATTTTGTTTATCTGCAGGACAATCGTCTGATCGTTGAGAGTACTTATGGTCATGGCGGCGCAGGCACGGCGTTACCACTTTCCATTGAAAAGGGCAGCGTGATCGCTGAAGGCGTAGACAGCGAGCTTTATGTGGTGACGACTGCAGGGGGCGCGTATCAACTGTCTCAGGTTACCGGTAGCAGCGCAGCCCCAGCGGCGACACTGCTATCGAACACGGGGTGTTTTGAAGCGAGTGACCCGTCAATTCCAACCGCCGGACTTATTGAATATCGGCCGTCCGCGCCGCTTTGGACAGATGGTGCCGGCAAGCGTCGCTGGATTGCTATGCCTGACTGGGATCAATCCGGCACGCAGATTACCGTTCTGCCCGACGGGGATTTTGAGTTTCCGGTGGGCACGGTTCTCGCCAAAGAGTTTGGCCTTGACGGAACGCTGGTCGAGACCCGCCTCATGGTCAAGGATTTGAACGGTGACTGGACCGGTTATACCTATGAGTGGAACGCCGAACAAACCGACGCCACGCTGCTGACATCGGGCAAGGTTGGCACCGTAAATGGACAGGAGTGGACGTTTCCGTCGCCCTTTGAGTGTCTGTACTGTCATTCGACCGCAGCCAACAGAAGTCTCGGCATTGAAATCGCCCAGCTCAACAACGCGATGGAATATTCGGCCACCGGAATAACGGCGAATCAGCTGACAACGCTGGTCAGTATCGGTCTGATCGATGCCGGCATTGGCGACGTGTCGACACTGGACACGCTGCCTGCCTACGACGATGCGTCGAAACCGATCGACGCGCGTGCGCGCGGCTATCTGCACAGCAACTGTTCACAGTGCCATCGCCCGGGCGGGCCGGGTGTCGGGCCTGAGGACTTCCGCTACCAGCTCACGGGTAACGAGATCGGGGCCAATGATACGACTCCGTGGCTGGGTAATCTCGGTGTCGAAGGAGCCAAACTGCTGGTCAGGGGGCAGCCGGATCGTTCTGTACTGGCTCTTCGCATGAAGAACACCAGCTTCTATCGAATGCCGCCACTGGGTACATCAATGGTCGACGATCAGGGTGTGGCACTGATTGAAGGGTGGATCGCATCCGGCCTTGGATTTGGCATTGGTGATGCAGACGGAGACGTCAAAGCGGACGATCTGGATAACTGTACACTGGTGGCGAATCCCGACCAGCTGGACGTTGATGCCGACGGGTTCGGCAACATCTGCGACCCGGACCTGAACAACGACGGCGTCGTTAATTTTCTGGATTTGTCGCAGTTCAGCGGCGTATTCCTGACGGACGATGCCCTGGCCGATTTTGACGGTGACGGAACGGTGAACTTTGTGGATTTGAGCATTCTCGCCAATCTGTTCTTCATGCCTCCCGGTCCCAGCGGACTCGTTCCATAAAAAAGCCGCAGATGCCGGAAGGCACCTGCGGCTATTCCCGGTTTCTGAACGTTACCGACTTGCCAGCGAGTCCGCTTCAGGGCGTTCGCCGACCAGACCACTTGGTCCGGGCGGGTTCAGGAAAAAGCTCGATACAATAGTGAAGTCGAGAAAGTTCACGGATCCGTCGCCATTCAGGTCGGCCAGCGCATCGCTCGTATTAAATACCGACGCAAACTGTGCGACGTCGGAGAAGTTCACTACGCCATCGTTATTGAAATCCGGATCACAGATGTTGCCGTATCCGTCGCTGTCGGTATCGTTCTGATCCGCATTTTCAACGGCAGAACAGTTATCGCTGCCGTCTGCAATGCCATCACCATCGGAATCAGTCAGGTCGAAAATATCGCAAACGAATCCGTTGTCGCCGAGCAGGAAGACATCATCCACGGCCCACCACCACTCGTACGAGGCGTTGTAGTAGTGGAAGCGAACCTGAAAATCCAGCGACCGGTAAGGCGTCACATCAATGACTTCAATGCCGGATGCATCGGCGCCTGAAAAGTTGGCTACCGTAACCCATTGTCCACCGGTAGCGCTGGAGCGCACGTCGACGTCGCCCTGTTCATCCTGGCCGGCATTGTACCAGTTAAAATCGTGCGTAAACTGCAGGTAAACAGACTCCAGAGCGGCAATATTTATGGCGGGGCTGATCAGTTCATCGTCCTGCGTAAAGCCACTGCCGTCGGTATCGGAGTCGATAACCACAAAAGGAGGAATCAGCGGCACATTGATGCTTCCAGGGTTCGATGTGGTCCACGTGGAAGCGGCGCCGGTTCCCGTGCCGCCATCTACGACGGTCCAGCTGCCGAGGCCGCCATCGAACCCGGTGTTGTAAAGCTCTACGGTGGGTACGTCGCCAAGGGACAGGCCCGCCGCATTCAGTTCGTCGGCAAAACCACCGCCTTCGTCAGAGGTCAACGCGGTAAAGTCAAAACCAATCGATGCGCCGCATACCGCGTCAGTCGGAATGGTGATAGTGATGTCTTCGCTGGCGGCTGTTTCGCCGGCCGCGATCGAGCCGAAGGAGAGCGAAGATGTGCTTAAGCCAATGCCGTCCGAAACCGACGGATTGAGTGCAATTTGGGCCGTCACACTGGTGGCTGCATCATCACAGGAGCGGTTGCCTACATTCACTGAAAAGCTCCAGCTCTCGCCGGGTTCGATGATACTGTCGCCATTTCCAGCGACTTCGACAGGCGTGCTAATGCCGGCAAATTCAAGATTGAGTCCGGTCGTGCACAAAAACGATTCGATCAGAGGCGCAATATCGGTCATCAGCATGCCGCGATTGCCCACGCCCGGGGTTGAACAGCCACCGCAGTGATGAAGTCCCACAAGCTTGTTGTCAGAGGCCCGGTAGATGGAAGAACCCGAGCTGCCGCCTTCGGTGTCCAGCGTGTTGTAGTAGCGCAGTACCGAGCCATCCACAACCACGTCAGCTCCGCCGCCTTGAGTGATTTCGAGCGGGCGACCGGCAGGGTGCTGCAGAATATAGATTTCTTCGCCTGAGGCCAGAGGCGTTGTATCAATGCGCGTATGTCCAAACGTACTGGAAGGGTCGCCTTCGACGGTGGTCAGCGCAAAATCCAGATCGCCGGGGCCGGCATCGCAATTGATCAAGGGTTCGCTGGCAAGCATGTCTTCACAGCGAAAGCCTTGCCAGTCTGTCGTTGCCGGCGCACCAATATTGCAGCCCGTTCGATAGTAATTAAAGACGTATTCGGTACCGTCGCATTCGAGCTGGTTTGCCACACAGTGTTCATTGGTTAACACGATATTGTCCGGAGACACGTTGGATCCAGAGCAATACAGTGCCGTGTTTGCATTGCCACCCACGGACATCACGCCAACGGAAGCTCGCGCATTAGACCACTTGCCGGCGTCGTCCTGTATGCATACCGCGTCATCAAAGTCATCCGGCGTGCAAATACTTCGTTCGGTACTTTCGGTACCGGCATCAAACAGTGAGCTGGTGCCAATGATCAGGCGGTCGATACCAAACGGTACTTTGTCATATGGCTGTGAAAATTCGAAGCGCAGCGTCATTCCTTCTCCCTGGGTGGACAGGCTCCAGAAATTAATACGTGACCTGGGGCCCTGGCCCGTCAGGGTTTCGACAATGCGCCCACGATCGTTAATGACATGAAGCTTGTCGCCGGTGCGCAGGTTCATATTGTGAAAATGGGCTTTGATGAAACTCGCGCCCGGATGGGCAATCGATTTGGTCCATACCAGGCCATCGGCGCTTCTGGCGGCGCTGGATAAGTCGGCCTCCAGCCGATACTCGATCGCGTCGCCCACTACGGCCCGAACGGGGTCCGGTTTGGATTTTGCGGACCAGGCCGCTGATGACGTGAGTGCTATTGCCAGCGCAGTGCACAGATATGTGCACGCGCGAATCATTGAATCTCGCATATATCCCCCAATTTATGCCGGAGCCGGTCTTGGTTGAGCCGACTCTTCTGGCTTCAACATAACGTGCGGAAATTAAGAACGCAATTTGCCGGGCCGTCGATTGCGGTTGGGTCGGTGAACTGCTTGGGGGTGGTGTGAGCGGAGTTGCGTGCAACAGACGCGGTCGGTAGCCGGCGATTGCTGGCGGCCTGATTGGCGTTTGACAGTCTGTTTGTTCAGATAAAAGTGTGTGTTTTCTGCGCACAGGGAGCGATAACCGGATACGGTTTTAAGGGCGCGGCACCTGCTCAGACTTCTATTATCATCAGCCCGGTATGGCAATGCCCGAGCTAACAAATTGAATTTAATGATTATTAAACCATTCGGGTGAAAGTGCGTGATGCTTGTGAGGCCGAATTGTGACGTGGTTCGACGCCAGATCACCGGCAGGATGGCACGATGCTTTGGGGCCATATCCCCTCGAATTTATGGCTCGACTGAGGGAATCATTGATAATACAGTTAGTTCGCAGCATCTGTTAAGATGATTTCTTGGGGGGGAGCACGACACAAGCACCCGCGGCACGCAGTCGCAGGTAGAAATAACAGGCGGCTAACTGCCGCAGAATAACCATGGGGTTCGCAGCACCAAGATGACGACCAAGCCATTGATGATTGCCGGAATGGATGTCCTGTACACCAAGATTGCCGTTGATTTTCAAAATCTCGCTGAAGATGGTTGGGGCGAGACCGTTCTGGCGTGCCTGGAGCGATTGCGCGAGACCTCCGAAACAGATGCCGTTTTTCTGGCCCTGTTTGATCAGCAGGCCACCGAATTTCAAAAAGTATATAGCTCGACGTCAGAGTCTTCCTCGTGCGATCCATTCGCGCTGAAGGGCCAGACTATTGAGAACGGCAAATGGCTGTCGAAGCCGCTGGGGCACTTGAGGCTGGCGGAAATTCTCAGCACCGAACACTACCCGGATGAAACGGCCAAAGAATGCGAGATGCTGGCCGCCGCCGGCATTGGATCAGTCATCATGATTGGGCTGAGCGTACAACAGGAGCCGCGCGGCTTTCTGGCATTTGCGACCGAAGGACCCTCCGACAACTGGGACACCAGTTTTCATTTGCTCCTGAAACTTATGGGCAGCAGCATATCGTCGGGCATGGAAAGACTGGCTGCCGAGGCCATGCTGCGTAACGAGCAGGAGCGTACCGAGCTTGCGTTGTTTAGTGCCAACGACGGCATTTGGGATTTCGACGTTGCCACCAACCACGTGTATTTTTCCCCACGATGGAAGCGCATGCTTGGCTACGATGAAGACGAGTTCGAAGATTCGATGCCCGACTGGACGAGCCTGGTACATCCCGATGATCTTGCCCGCGTGCAATCCTCGCTAAGAGATCACCTGGACGGGCGGACTGAACTGTTTGAAAGCGTTCACCGCATGCGTCATCGCAGCGGTGAATGGCGCTGGCTATTGAGCCGGGCGAAAGCAAAACCTGACCACAACGGGCGATTGCGGCGTCTCGTTGGTGTAGAACTGGATATCACCGAGCGCAAACTTTACGAAGAGGCGCTGTTTCGCGAGAAAGAAAGCGCTCAAATCACGCTGCAGTCTATTGGTGACGGTGTTATCACGACCGATGCGGACTGTATCGTTGAGTATTTGAATCCCGTCGCCGAAGAGCTTACCGGGTGGAAACTGGAAGATGCCTCAGGCCGGCCTGTAGACGATATTTTCCGGGGCTTTCACGAAGAGACCTGTGAGCCACTTGAAAACCCGCTGGCTGTGTCGATCCGGCGCAAGCGATCGATCAAGTCGATTCGTCCGACGCTGTTGATTCGTCGCGATGGCAACGAGCTCTATATTGAAAGTAACGCAGCGCCTATTCGTGATGGTCGCGGGCATTTTTCCGGTGGTGTGCTCGTGTTCCACGACGTGAGTGAATCCCGTGAGCTGAACCGTCGTCTGAGCTATCACGCCAGTCACGATATTCTGACCGGACTGGTCAATCGTCGCGAATTTGAAAGCCGCCTGGAGCGTGCTCTGCGCAGTGCCAAGGCTGGGGAAACGGAATACGCGCTGTGCTATCTCGACATCGATCAATTCAAGATGGTTAATGACTCCTGTGGCCATACGGCCGGCGATACTCTGCTGGGCCAACTGGGCTCACTGTTAAAGTCCAAGATACGCTGGCGCGACACGCTGGCACGCCTTGGCGGCGACGAGTTTGGCTTGCTGCTGGAGAGCTGTTCGCTCGACGAAGCGCTGCAAACGGCGGAAGAGCTTCGCGAGGCGATTGAAGAATTCAAATTCACCTGGGATGAGCGTACGTTCCGGTTGGGGGTGAGTATTGGTGTCGTACCGATTACCAACGACAACGACGACATCACCAGTATTCTGAGCGCCGCGGATAGCGCCTGTGCCTCGGCCAAGGAAGCGGGTCGAAATCGCATTCACTGTTTCCAGGAAAACGATATCGAGCTGATGCGCCGTCGCCGTGAAATGCAGTGGGCCGCCAGAATCAACAATGCGCTCGAGGAAGATCGCTTTGAACTGTATCGACAGCTGATTCGTCCGCTGCATTCCAGCGACGAAGGGCTGCACTACGAAATTCTGCTGAGGATGAGAGACGAAAACGGAGCGATTGTAACGCCCGATGTGTTTATCTCTGCAGCTGAGCGTTACAGCATCACGCCGAACATTGATCGCTGGGTTATTGAAAACACGTTGCGCTGGCTGATATCGGAAGCCGATGAGCGTGACCGGTTGACGCTGTGTTCCATTAACCTGTCAGGACAGTCTCTGGGTGATGATAAATTCTTGCCGTTCGTGATTGATCAGTTCCGCACCAGCGGCATCGATCCCACCAAGATTTGCTTTGAGATTACGGAAACGGCGGCCATTGCAAGCTACTCGCAGGCGAGCCGGTTTATCAGCTCATTGAAAGAGTTGGGCTGTCAGTTCGCGCTTGACGATTTTGGCACAGGTATGTCGTCGTTTGGTTACCTCAAGCACTTCCCGGTCGACTATCTCAAGATTGACGGCAGTTTCGTGAAAGAAATTCTGCACGACCCCATTGATCGCGAAATGGTTCGCTCGATTAACGAGATCGGGCATTTGACTGGCAAGAAGACCATTGCCGAGTTTGCCGAAAACGACGAGATCATTGCCATGCTGAAAGGCATGGGCGTTGACTACGCTCAGGGATACGGCGTGTCCGTGCCAAAGCGTGTCAAAGAAGGGTTTACAGATCAGGAAGATATTTTCATTCGCACGTGATTTCCGACGGCGTCGATTGCAATAGCCGCCGCCGGATTGAAAAAAACTGCCAGAGCCTTTCTGATTTTCCTGTCGCGTCCGTCAGTACCCTGATCAGCGATCTGTCAGACTCTTTACGTGTACACCTTCCAAAGGGATAAGCCAGGTGTCGTTGAGTTCGTCAACGCGCCCGTCCATTTCTTCACGCACCACGCGATCAACAATCGCGATTCCTTTTCGCGCCATGTCATCGAACGTATCGATGCCATTGTTGGCAAAGCCTTTGCGCGTGCGATGAATGTTAAAACGATCGGAGAACTTGCGGTTAAACGCTGTCTCTACCCCTTGTTTACCGAGCATGAATCCGAGCAGCCCACCCCAGGTGGCGGTGGGATTATCCGCATCCCACCCGGTAAGGACACCGATCTGGATGGTTTTTCGCAGGTCGCCCTCGCCGTAGAGCAGGCTGATAATGCTTGCACCGAAGTTGATACCTGACGCAAAACAACCGTTGCAGTAGAGCTTTCGCGACGTAATGTCGTAGCCGTCTTCCTGATTGACCTGATATTTTACGTAGAGCTGATCGCGAACATCTTCCCAGGGCGTGCTCTTAAGATATTCCTGTTTTACGAAGTCATACATGGCCGCCGAGTACGATTCGTCCGGCAGGTATCGCCGCGCCTGATCAGCCATCCAGGCCGTGCGTTCCTGCAGGTTGTTTCCATGGTATGGAGCCGACGCCAGTGCGTGCATGACCACGTAAAATTCGGACGCCCAGACGGCGTTACCCCGTGCGGTGGTGCGTATTGGCAATCGTGCCATTTCAAGTGCAATGTCGGGCCGGGCAGGGGCAAAGAGTCCGAATATTTCTGTGGTTAGCTGCGCATCGATCATCTCCCAGTGCTCATTGTAGGCCGGATCACTGGTAGCCGGAGGCGACTTGCCGGCCAGCATCAGGCTGTGTGCGGTTTGATTCGAGACCCAGAGATAGTTCTGGTATCGGTCTTCGTCCTTGCCAAAGGGGGTAACGTCATTCTCGTTGTAAATATGAGCGATCCATCCGTCGCGAATGAGTTCGCCGCTCAGAATGCTCGTCTGGTGTTCGTAAAGGAGGTGCTGGTAAATGTATTCGATATCCGTATCGTCATCCGCACCCCAGACTTCGTCCGGGCCACGGAAGACAAAGTCGATGGTTGGCGAAATGCTGCTGATGGCGCCGTTATCCCAGATGTTAGGCGTGTCGGGCTGTCCCCAGTCTTCGCGCGTGTAGAACTGTCCATGCAGGCCTTCGCCGCCTATTTTGTCCATTTCGGTGACCAGGCCGGTCCAGTTGGCGATGCATTGTGCGAGCCAGAAGCCTTCCAGCTGATCGCGGTATTGCGTGCGACTCAGCACTACGTTGGATGTTTGCGATTCGTAAGCGGAGCCCGCAGGCTCCAATATCTGCACATCGTGACCGATAGGCTCAGATGAGGAGCATGCAAGCAACAGGCTCGCGAGGAGGGACAGGGTAATTCGCCGCGTTTTCATGATGAAGTGATTACAACACAAACGCCCCTGAGGGCGAAACGGGACTTGCATCGGTCAGAGCAGGATCCGTGTCATTGAGCCGCCACGTTGGGCATCTGCTGTGGCGTCCGAATGACCCACTAACCCTGCGATGCCCATATCGCATCGCGGATTAGCGGGATTAACGGGCTGTCGTTAGCTGACTTTCGCGACGACGTCTTCCTGGCGGTGACTGGCGATGCCGTCCTGAGGAAACTGGTCGACGCCGATGACGGCGTTGATCAGTTCGTGGGCTTCGCGCACGCTCTGTTCTTCAAGTTCATTGATGACGCCTTCGTTCAGTGCAATTTTCAGAATTTCATCAAAGTTGTATGGCCGTACACGCTGGTGAATGGCGCCATAGATCTTGCGCTCGATCGGCTCCGCCGCGATGACTTTGCCAAGCGCCACTTCCAGCAGTCCCTGCGAATCGTTCTGATCCTTGTTCAGGTACATGCCGGCGGTCAGGCGATCACGCGTGGCCGATGGGCTGAGCAGCAGTTTTGATACCCGATGGCCAATACCGTCGGAAGGCCGGCGATACGTGCGACCCAGCGGCAGCACCATGCGTCGCAGGATTTTTCCAACAATCGGGATCGGGAAGTTGTATGTCACGCCTTCCAGTGCGTCCTGCATGTGATACAGAGAGTCGCGCATGGCCCAATTAACCAGAGGCAGGTCGGCTGATGGCCGGCCGTCTTCGTCAAATTTCTTGAGTACGGCAGACGCCATGTACAGGTGACTGAGTACATCGCCCAGACGCCCCGACAATTTTTCCTTGCGCTTCATCTTGCCGCCCAGAATCAACATGGTGACGTCAGCAATAAAGGCATACGCAGAACTCATGCGCGATAGCTGTCGATAGTAGTGACTCGTTGCGCCGG
>CAWUKD010000083.1:0-15772 GCA_963922815.1 uncultured Gammaproteobacteria bacterium | reverse complement strand
GGATACCACCCGAACCAATCATCGACAGCGCATCATCAAAGTCGAGCTCCAGAACTTCGATGTCTTCCTGTTCGGCCTCAAGTCCCCCGCCGTCAGTGACCTTGTCCGCAGAACGGTAGGGTGCAATATAAAAATGAATTGTTTCGGTTACCGCTCCAGGGGACATGAACGCTTCGAGTATTTTTTCCGGCTTCGAGATTCGATAGCCGGTTTCTTCCTCTACTTCCCTGATGATGCATTGTTCAGGGCTGTCTCCGTCGAGCAGTCCGGCGCACGCTTCAATCATCATGCCGTCGGCATTACCGTTAATGTACGTCGGCAAGCGAAATTGCCGCGTCAGTATGACCGTTCGCTGCGCCCGGTTGTAGAGCAGTATGGCGGCGCCGTTTCCACGATCGTAAGCCTCCCGCTTTTGCACACACCATTGACCCTTTCGGTTCCTGTATTCATACGAATACTCGTGAAGCGTGTACCAGTTGTCCGACAATAAACGTCGGGTGATTTTTCTAATACGTTCGTTCACGCGTCCGGAACCCTTTCTGCACTCGTGGCATTCAATCGGGCCCCAGCCTTTCTGTACCGTCGCACTATTTGCTCTTGTAAACCACGCCGCCTTTCATGACGAAATCGACATCCTCCAGCTCACTGATGTCCTCCAGCGGATCTCCGTGAACGGCGATGATGTCGGCATACATTCCGGGAGCAATCTGGCCTACCGAGTCCTCCCATCCCAGCAAGTCGGCCGTTACCGACGTCGCCGACTGAATCGCCTGAGCCGGCGTCATACCAAAGCGAACGGCCCGGGCGAACTGCTTGCCGTTGTCGCCGTGCGGATACACACCTGAGTCCGTCGCGAACACGACTTTGGCGCCCATTTTCACGGCCAGCGAGAAACTCTCCCGCTGAATCGTCCCTACTTCCCGTTCCTTATTAATGTTTTCTTCGGGGACTCCGTTCTCCTTACCTTTCGCCAGGGTGTACTCGGTGTTGTAGATGTCGAGTGCGAAAAAGGTACCCTTTTTAATCCCCATGCGAACGGCTTCTTTGTCAAGAAAACTGGCGTGCTCAATAGAATCAACACCGGCTTCAATCGCACGTTTAATCCCTTCCGTGCCGTGCGCGTGCGCGGCCACCTTGCGCTCATGGGTATGCGCCTCATCGACAATCGCCTTCATCTCTTCCAGCGTATATTGAGTCATCCCTACCTTGGTGCCTTTTGAGAACACGCCACCCGTCGCACAAAACTTGATCAGATCAGCGCCATACTTGATGTTCTTGCGAACCTTCTCCCGGACGGCCCACGGGCCGTCTGCAACGCCATCACTGCGTTCTTCGAAAGACGAGTTCAGGCTGTTTCTGTCGCAATGTCCTCCGGTGATACCAAGACCGGGCCCGGACACCGCCATGCGCGGACCCGGTATTTCACCCGCATTAATGGCATTTCTAATAGCGATATCGGCATAGTCCGATGCGCCTACGTTACGGATAGTCGTGAATCCGGCCATCAGGGTTTTCTCTGCGTTAACAACACCGCCTATGGTCGCGCGATGAGGCGACTGAAAGTAATCTGAGAAGAAGTAGCTGTCGAGGTTGCCGACAACATGTGTGTGCATATCCATGACACCTGGCAATACGAACGACGACGCCAAGTCGATAACAGTGGCATCAGCGGGAATGGACATATCAGAAGAACCAACGGTCGTAATTCTGTCATCATCAACCACGATGACGGCATCTCGCGTGACCTTTCCTGTACGTGAATCAAACAACGATCCCGCCTTGATATAGGTCGTATCAGCCAGAGCAGGACTTCCGGTCAGCAGAGCAAACACGCCTCCACACAGGATCAATTTATTTGTCAGCTTCCGCATCATGTTCTCCCAGGTCTCAGTGGCATCAGTTTACGCAGGCATGCGTCAATCAACAACCCGTGGACAACGGACCCAAGATCTCGCTGGACAAGCAAATCCAAGCATAAACAGTCCGCCCGTATGAAGTTGGCGGACCCCTTACAGTTCGCAGAGGTATACTGTGTCCCATCGCCCGACTCCGGAACCTGTTGTGAAAGCGATCGTCTACGAAGAATTTAACGCAGTGCCAACTCTGCAAACCGTACCCGACCCGGTGCCTGTCCCGGACGGAGTCGTTCTGGAGGTGCGCGCTTCAGGCATCTGTCGCAGCGACTTCTCAGCCTGGCGCGGCCATGACCCTGTAATAGAACTACCTCACGTTCCGGGCCACGAACTATCCGGCGTGATTGCAGCGATTGGCCGAAATGTAAGCAAGTGGCGGGTGGGCGACCGCGTTACGGTGCCGTTTGTTAGCGGCTGCGGCAACTGCGCAGAGTGTCACAGCGGCAATCAGCAGGTCTGCGACCGACAGTTTCAGCCGGGCTTTACACACTGGGGTTCGTTCGCACAGCTGGTCGGTATTCACCACGCAGACACCAACCTTGTGCAACTACCGGAAAACATGGACTTCACCACAGCTGCCAGCCTCGGCTGCCGGTTTGCAACTTCATTCAGGGCCGTCGTCGATCAGGCGATGGTGCAGCCGGGACAGTGGGTTGCCGTGCACGGCTGCGGCGGCGTCGGCCTTTCCGCCATCATGATTGCGCGCGCACTCGGAGCGCGTCCCATCGCGATTGATATTCGTGACGACAGCCTCAACCTCGCGAGGTCAGTTGGCGCCGAAGAAACGATCAATGCGACAGGCACGCGTGATATCGCCGAGGCGGTCAGGGCCTTTGCACCACGCGGGGTGGACGTGTCCGTTGATGCGCTCGGAATCGAAGCGACGTGCATCGGCTCAATCAGAAGCCTGAAAAAACGGGGCCGGCACGTTCAGATAGGCTGGATGCTCGGTGGCCATAGTTGTCCGCCCGTTCCAATGGACCTGGTCATGGGCAACGAACTCGAAATTGTTGGGAGTCACGGCATGCAGGCGCACCGATATCCGGCCATGCTGGAGATGATTGAGTCTGGAGCACTAGCGCCTCAAAACCTGATTCTCGACACGCTGTCGCTGGCGGAGTCGGGCAAGGCACTGGCGCAGTTCGGTGACGGAGACCAGCGGGGCATATCTGTCATCACCGATTTTGGCTAATTGATCGCTACCGACACTGTTTGTCGGTACCGCAGACCACACGCCTTCTTTGAATTATCTCCCCACGTCTGGCCCGGATTTGCTGGTCACAATCGATCTACTCGCCGCGCACCAGCTCCAGCGTGATTTCGTTGCCACTCGGCTTTCCGGCCGCGAAAGCATCGATATTGGCTAGCGTCGTCTGTGCAATCGACGTCAATGCCTCGTGCGTAAAAAAGGCCTGGTGTCCGGTAATGAGGACGTTGGGAAACGTCAGCAGCCGGGCAAAGACATCGTCGGCAATGATTTTATTGGAAAGGTCATCGAAAAAGAGATCCCCCTCTTCTTCGTAAACGTCCAGCCCAAGATGGCCAATCCGGCCCGACTTTAGTCCGTTGATAACGGCTTTGGTATCTACAAGCCCGCCGCGACTCGTATTGATCAGCATGACACCATCCTTCATCGACTCTATGGCGGCCTTGTCAATGACATGATGAGTGTGCGGCGTCAGAGGGCAGTGCAGAGAAATAATATCGGAAGATGAGCACAGCGTTTCAAGATCGGTCAGTTCGACCATCTCTGCGTCTTCAGGGCTGGCATGAGGATCCGACACCAATACTCGGCAGTCAAAGCCCGACAATATCCTGGCTACGATTGATCCAATACGCCCCAATCCGACGAGCCCCACTGTTTTTTGGTAGAGATCGAATCCGAGAAGGCCTTCCAGCGAAAAATTACCGTCCCGCACCCGCGCATGGGCCCGGGGGATCTTGCGCACTAGGGCGAGAATCAAAGCAATGGTATGTTCAGCGACCGCGTGCGGAGAATATGCCGGGACCCGAACCACGGTAATGCCGGCGTCGGCCGCAGCGCCCAGATCTACATGGTTGTAACCGGCGCTGCGCAGTGCCAGCAGGCGTACGCCGCCGGCAGACAATTTCCGAATCGCATCCTGGTCAACCCGATCATTAACAAACACGCAGGCGACATCGCACCCTTCCGCCAAACGCGCCGTTTCAGGCCTTAAGTGATTGCGAAAATACTGCCATTCATGAGCACCGGAAAACTGATTAAAATAGTGCTCGTCATAATCGCGCGCACTGAACACAGCAATTCTCAAGTCCCGGCCTCTGTATTAATGAATGTGTTCCCAGCTTCTATCATAGCTATTGCCACCTTGTTAATTACGCCCAACGAGCCGGGATTCAGGAGAAGGCAGTGATTCGCAAACCGACCGCGAAATCAAATCGGCCAGACCACCGAAAAGTCATGATCAAACTGCTCATCCATACTGAGTTTCAGATTGTGACTGTTCATGATCAGAAAACAATCCCCCTGCCCGACAATAAGCCCTTCCCCGTCTACTTGTGCGTAGTCGAGGTGCTTCTGACTTATACCGATACACATACCGTTTTCAACCAAAAGATCATTCTGATTTCTATTGCAACGAGCCAGTTCGTCCAGCCTTCGGTCCTGGTCGTCTGGCCATCGACTTGCGATAGTATTCTGAAGAGAATTCCAGGCCGGGATACTGTACACCGATAAATGATAAAAACCGTGATCTTCGGTATCGTGAGTCGCAATATACGTCCCGTCCGGAATCGAATGTGGCACGGCAAACTTCAGGTCTTTATCGAACTGAACAGGTGTAATGCCTTTCAGCATTTTTTGAAAATCGTGCCTGAAATCGGCGTTCAGTACGCTTATCGGAATATAGGTGTCATCAGACATGGATAACCTGCCAAAAGAAACAAGGCCCGGAAAGGCGGCGTCAGGTTCATGTACGTTTTCGCGACCCCAACTGCCCCAGTATTCTTGACGGTCCGCGGCCTGTCAATACAGTGTTCGGGGCAACCTGTCAGAACACTTGCAGCGTCGAGCGCCTACTCTCCCGCCGCATTCGCTTCGAGTGTCATGTCGCTACACATCGCAAACTCGTTAATAGCAGCGGTACCGCCATTGAGCAGCACTGGAATTTGAACGGGCACTTTGCTACCGGTAACCCCTTCAAGCACCACAGATTGCTCGGCGAGTATAGCGTTTAGCAGCCCTTCGACACCGTCAACTTTCGAAAAGTAATTTGACGTGTTTGCCAACGAACTCCCTGCGTACGGAATCGTCAACTCACTATCCGAATAGCTTACAACAAAGTCTGAATCATCCATCACATCACCCGTACGTATTGACCAGGCGTACAACCACAGACTCGAGTGCTCGGGTTCTGATACCGTCGGTTTGATATGGGCGATAGACAGCGCCAGTGAACTGCTGGATTCCTCGACCAGAAACGTTGTATGTATTGAACAACGATCAGCAGCGGATTTTACTGACCAGGCACCCGACAGGCTCTCGATCAGCCCGTTCTTGTAATCGCGCATTTTCTGTAAAGCGGCCGCCGTGTCAGGCTGGCCGAGCAAAAAACGTGGCGAGCAGTCGTTGAACCCAGGTTCTTCGTCCATGAAAAAGAGATTAACGTCGCCGACAGCAAAATGCGCAACGGAACCGGGCCAGGCAAATCCGGTATCAAATGAGGTGTAGTCGACTTCTCCTTTGAACGTCTCGACAACCTCAAAATAGTGCCGTACGCGATTATTATTGAGATTGTCAGCGACGCCTGACGCCTGGAGCAGTTGCGATCGGATGATTTTGGCCAGAAAAACCGTGGAAGACTGTTCGTAGGTTCGCTCCACGGGCTGGAATTCACAGCGCAATGCGTCAACAGTAGTTACCGAAAACAGGCAGCAGACCACGGCAACAAGCCGATACCAAAACCCCATCCTAGCGCCAGTCATGAGACACCACCCGATCGTTCTTTAGCTGAACGACAAGACCACCAAAAATCAAAACGCCGCTACTTTCAATAAACGCATTGGCTCCATCCAATTTACCGGCTATTTGCATGATCGAGCGGATTCGTGAAGCCTCTGTACCAACCGCAAGCGGTCCGGACAACAGGCTCGCGGGCAGCTTGATGTCGCCTTGCCTGGCAGACTGAATTAGTCGAATGGCAAACACCGTTGCATCGGGCTGGTGTACCCCATCTATCGAAGGTGCGCTACAGCGACTCACGAATAGGTCGCCACTACCAGTAAAGAACACCCATTCTGCCCCCACATAAACGTCAACAGGGCAATCATGATGCAGCAGGGTTTCCAGTCGGCGACGTGCCTGGTGTTCACCACGTAGCGTCACCTCAACCGCCGCGTCTAAAACAACGGAGTTTGATGACTCATTGAGCCAGGCCTCTTCGATTCGTACTTTCACAATGTGCTCAGCCGCCGCAAAGCGTTCGGCGATGTCAGTACCATCACATGAGCACGACGACAGGATCGACGTCTGCGCGTGCGCCGACAGCATTGAAACCGCCATCAGCGCCGCTAACACAGTCACGGCCAGTCGATTTTTATCAGACTTCTGTCGCACACACTCTCCGATCTGTTTCACGCGCGCCGTTGAGCGCTGGCTGTTAATATCAACCCGGTCATCAATTAATACTGAACCCTGAGACTGCAACTGAGACATTGCTATACGTCGAGCGCAGAACACGCACTACGGCCTATACGAACAAATTATCACGTCAACACGATCTTTTCAAAATCAGATCAACGGAATATCGGCATCAATTGGCGCCTTCCTCTGGTTTTTTCTTGCTGTTCTTCTTGGGTTTCTTAGGTTTCTTGGTCATCTGATTCAAAGCGGTCAAAATTTTGACCTCCCCTTTTTCCAGAAGCTCACCGAAACTCTGCTGACAAACGGTCCAGACGGCGCCAATCAGCGCCCCATAGGCAATGGACAACAGCAGCGCAAGCGTCAACTGGTCAGCGAATTCGGCCAACCATTCAGGAAAACGAATGTTGAATACCCCCTCAATGATCCCGGCAAGAATTGGCCCGACAATGCCAATGTCTACAATAACCAGTACGGTCACCCACACCATAATTTTGAAGACAAACAGCTGGACCGCAAGGTCGGTGAAGGCCTTGATCCAGTTGCGGCTAAAGCACAGCGCCGCTACAGCAATTGTCAATGCTGCGACAACGCCCACTGCATTGACCAACGCAATCAGCACGGCGCCCACTCCCGTCCACATCGGCGCGCCGTCGATGAAATCCAGCCCACCGGTCGCCAGTTGCTTAATGAAAGCGATGCCGGCAATCAATGCCGCCGCCGGAAAAACGGACGCCGCCAGCCATGGAAAGTCGCCTTCGGACGCTTGAGCACTGTCAAAAAGGTATCGTCGAAACAGCAGGGCGAACGCCACACCAATAACGACAGCCGACCAGTTTACGTACTCGTTAATTATATAGTTATCAACCAGAATCGCCGGAAACAGGAATGCGACCAGCTCGCCAACGGCTATCCCTATGAGGGTCAGCGCAAAAATGCGGTATCTCGGATTGGCCCCAAACACCTTATCCAGATTATCGTCCGTGCGGTCGTCGTTAAACGCACTGCGTACCGCCGGCACCATGTCGCTAAAGCCGGACTGAGCTATTCCGAGCAGATGTTTAAGGTCGTACAAGATCATTCTCAACGGCGAGTGTTTGAATCGGCATTATACCCTTACGCAGGATGAGTCACAGGTCCGGAAACTTCGGCCACTGCTAATACCCGCAAACAAAAAAGCCCCACCGAAGCGGGGCCTTCTTGCGTTACTATGACTAATTGCCCCGTTACGGTGCAACACCGCTCGGGCCAGGAGGCCCACCAAAGTAAGCTGGTATCAACGAAAAGTCGGCGAAATTACATGAACCATCGCCCGTCAGATCCTCGTCAACATCGCCGCAGGCAGTGTTAAACAACGGCACCCAGCCGCTAATGTCGAGGAAATTAACCGTACCGTTGTTATCGAAATCCGGATCACAGAGGTTTCCGTATCCATCCGAGTTTGTGTCTCGCTGATCGGCGTTTGCTACCAGCGTGCAATTGTCCGCGGAATCGTCCACGCCGTCGCCATCGGTATCAACGGGTGCACTGCCTCCGGGTACGGAGGTCAATCCGGACGTCGAACTAAACGACACTTCAATACCGTCTCCGGCGTCGGCAGCACCACCGCCTGCAGCTCCAATATCCGCCTGGCCGTACAAATAGAACTGGTCTCCGTCATCCAGCGCAATGGTAACGCTGTTTACAAGATTGGAAACGCCTGAATTGATCTCTACGCTAATATCTTCATCCGGGCTATAGCACTCGAACAGACAGGTCAGATTGGCACCGAATTCGAAGTCGTTAATGTCACTAATGGCAAACTCGTTCGTAAAGACGTAGATCCTGCCCCTGATGCCGTCGATGTTGTTGTCCTCTCCCGAGAGTGGTCCGGAGAACGTAGCATTAGCGGCAATTTCGATTGTGATGGTCAGGTTTGTCGCCGGGCCACTGTAGGTATACAACCCAAGGGCTTTTGATGTTCCGTCGGATATGCCGAGGGTCGTGCTGGTTGAATCACCGGTAAACAGCATCGTGTTCAGGCCAGGTCCCGCTCCGACAAATTCGGCGGTTACAGTGGTCGCGCCGAGCGAATTATTAATCGTACTCGTGGCTGGACTACTCTGATAATTATCTTCGTTGCTTCCGGGCCCCGAATCACCTCCGGATACACCGCCGCCGCCGCAGTCTGCGGATATGCAGTTCAGATTAAACGTATTAGCCGCCGTACCCCAGTTTGGATCGACACCGATCTGGGCTTCTGCAAAGACTGAAACGCACAGCCCGAGCCCGATCAACATTGGCATGCCGAGATTTTTCCGTAATCGAATCATTATTATTCCCCAATATTTGTTATCTATTTTTGTATTGAATCTAACTGTTAAAATTTATCATGGATTTTTTTGCGGCGACTAAAAATCGATGGCCTGGCCAGCGCGTCTGATCCATAGATAGAGCAATCAACGCGTCGAACCCACTCTTTTTACTTGAAAATTAGGCAGTGGTGCATGTAACCCACTGGTATTTCTAGAGATTATGTCTAATCGGTGATTCCCGACCTTTGCGCTGACTCTTACCGGATTTCACATCCAGGAGCGCACCCTGAAGCTTCGGCAAGACACACCCGGACCCGGCACACATCGGCAGGCAGAAGCATCGCATCCCCGTTTTATCCTTAGATCAAATCACGCACACGAACCCATCGCGTGTGGGCCGTTATCGTTTCATCGTGACCATCCGGCCAATACGCACAGACGGCAACGGAGGACTGCCCGACGCCGAAGGTGTAGCTGCGACCGCTTCGGACCTGGTCCGACCACCAGGCCCTCGACAATGCACCGTTGAACAACCGACCAATGGTTCGCGTCGCAGTCCAAACAGGATGCGGCCGATCGCTCTGCCTGATTGGTGTCGATATCCAACATTGATTACACTAGTGCGCGTAGCCATTCTGGACGCCACTAAAACCAGTCACAGTTGGGGAACCGCGGTATGAACAGAACCACTAAACTCGCGCTTGTGCTTGCCATTGCCCTGTCACCGGCCTGCTCAACCTTTGAGGTTGAAGGCAACGGGTCGATCACACCGGAAGCGATCACCGGCAGTGAGACCGTTCACGGGTCACTTTACGGATTCAGGTGGAAGGAGTTCGACATAGAAAAATGCGAAGACAACAGTCTTTTCAGAGTCGAATTTCACACCAATGCCGGGCTGCTGCTCGCGTCAATCGCAACGCTTGGCGTTTACGTCCCCCAGACCGTCGAATGGTGGTGCAATTCACCCATGGAAGACGATGAAGATGAAGAAGTCTGGGACCCCAACACGACCGCCAGTCAGGAGTAGAGCCATGGCCAAAACACGAAACATTGTTGTCGGACTCGACGGAACGTGGAATGAACCCGAACGGCAACCCGATGGCAGCGTCACGGGCACCAACGTCGTGAAGTTTTTATCCGCTCTGATGAAACGCGGCCAGCTTCAGCACTATGAGAGCGGTGCCGGCACCCGGGCATGGGAAGCGCTGCCCGGCGGTATCTACGGATACGGACTTGATAAACGCATACTGGGTGCCTACCGGTTTCTGAGGCGTTGCTATGCGGACGGCAAAGTACCGGTGGATAGCAACCGGCTTTTCATCGTCGGATTCAGTCGGGGTGCGTACGCCGCCCGCCGGCTCAGCGGATTAATCGCTCACAGCGGTATTCCGGTCAGGTCATCGGACGTAGAACGTGGCTGGGAACTGTACCTCAATCGCGACAAGAAAAGCGCGGCCGCCCTGAAAAAGGAAGGGCGCTTTTTCGACGTTCCCATTGAAATGATTGGCGTATGGGATACCGTCAAAGCGACTAACGACGCAAACTACAATGACAAACAGTTAAGCCCTAATGTAAAAGCGGGCTACCACGCGATGGCCGTTGATGAATGCCGTCGATTTTTTCCTGTGCTTCGATGGCAACATGATGAACGCGTCAGAGAAATGTGGTTCTCCGGATCACATTCAGACGTCGGCGGCGGATGCGTCAAGATGGACCTGTCTGATGTTGCATTGGCCTGGATGATCGGCTGCGGCGCCAAACACGGATTGAAATTCAAAAAGAGCTATATGGAGCGCCACGTTAATCCGCAGGTTCCCGGACACGTACACGACTGCTTCATCGGCATGTGGAAAACGTACGGAAAAAGCGACCGACCCATATCCACGAAGTGTGAAGTTCACAAGTCCGTCGCAACCCAGGTCAAAGCCGACGACTACGAGCCTGATAATCTGCCACCGAATCCAAATTACGTACCCGGTTAGCTCGAACCGCTTTCGCCATCAGAGCACGCACCGGCTTTTGTGGGTGCGATACCTTGATAATTGAAAGGGTCATTGCCTGCCCCTGCCCTTTTTCGGTTTTGACACCTCAACCAATTCCAAGGCCTGATAAGGTTACCCTGATGAGAACCTGATCACTCGCAGGAAATTCAGGAAGACGCCTGCCTGGCCCGGAAATTGTTGAAAAGCATTCACAAACGCGCTACAAGCATAGCGGTATGAAATTAAAATTCAGCGCGTTCGAAATCGACACAAACAGCTACGAGCTGTCTCGCAGCGGTAACGTTGTAAACGTCGAGCCCATGGTATTTGACCTCATTGTATTCCTGGCGAGTAATCCGGGGCAGGTATTTAGTCGTGACGCGCTCATCGAGAACGTTTGGAAGGGTCGCATTGTCTCCGACGCCACGGTATCGACTTGCATCAAGAACGTTAGAAAGGCGCTGGGCGATACCGGCGAGAATCAAACACTGGTCCAGACCGTACGAGGCAGAGGGTATCGCCTCGAAGCAAATGTAGAACATACTGCTGAACCTTCGGAAGCACGGCACTCCGACGCCAGCAAACACGTGAATGCACCGCCGGCGGAAGATCCGTCGATTATGATTCTGCCACTGCACTGCACCTCCGCCAATCTTGAGATCAGCCGGTTGGCAACCAGCGTTTCCGATGAAATCGGACGCGTAATTTCCAGAATTCCCTTGCTCCGCTTCAGTTCAGAAGCCAATCACTACAAAGACATGAGCCCGCCCCCAACAGCAAGGACTGTTCATGAAGACTTCGGCGTCGACTTCGTGCTGGATGGCACTTTACAAGAATCAGGAACTCATGCTCGCGCCATAATTCAGTTGTCCGACGCAAAAACCGGAATCAGAATATGGTCGCACGCGTTTACGCTTGAACAGCCTTTTTACAGCAACATCGATACACTGACAGGCTCGATCATTGCCAGACTGGAACCGCAAATCCACCGAGCGATGTACACGCTCGTACGGTCGCGCAGCGATGCCCCGGACGCTCGACAGCTCTTTCTGGAAGCAAGTGGCCTGCTGGTTGTGCATGGCTGGAGTCATGATTCGTTCGACAAGGCTGCGGCACTGCTGGATAAGAGCGCGGCTCTGGATCCAGACTTTGCGTTAACACCGGCGCTGCAGGCGTTGCTTCACGGATTCAGCTCGCGAATTGGTTTGTCCATTGACCAGGACAAAGCTACTGCGACGGCTCGCGAGATGGCCGAGCGTGCTTTAGCCCTCGACAGCATGGATTCTACCGTTGTCGGTCTTGCAGGCTGCAGTCTCGCGGATATCGGCGACATCGATCGAGGCGAGGCTTTGCTTAAGAACGCCATTGAACTCAATGAATCGAACGCCCAGGCGTGGGTTGCACTTGGCGCCGTGCAGCTGAGCAAGCTCGATATCAAAGAAGCCGTCCAACACTTGTCCAAAGGCATGGATATCAGCCCTCATGACAGCCGGTTATCCATTTGGGGGGCGTTTCTGGCAATCGCTCAACTGATGAATCGGGAATCGGAAGCCGCCTGCGAGACGGCCGAGATTGCTTGTCGAAGACACGACAAAACCTACCTGCCTCGCATTGCTCTGGCTGCGACACGACTTGTTACTGATAATGAAGACGGTGCCCGTCTCGCTCTGAAGGATGCCTACCGAATCAAGCCGGATCTCTCCCGGAAACAAATATCCGCACTGATTGGCCACGATCTCTGCACGCAGCTGCTCAGCCTGTAATTCTAATAATTTCATGAGCTTGTAACAGCACGGGCAATCTGCACGTAATCCACACGTTACGCTCAAGCGCCAGATTGCTCGCAATTCTAGTCTGTACCTGTCTTATCACATCAAAACAGGAACCAGACATGAACCAGGCATTAAGTACTGCGCCGGACACCGAAACGAATACCGGACACACCGCACCACTCCCACAAACCGTTTGGGGAAATGGTGACTACAGCCACATAGGCAGCACACTGCAACTGACCGGAGAGCACCTTTGCGAAGCGATGGATCTGCGAGCAGGCAGCACCGTTCTGGACGTTGCCGCCGGCAATGGCAACGCCTCTCTGGCCGCGGCAAGACGTTTTTGTCGCGTCACCTGCACCGATTTTGAACCCAGTTTGCTCGATCGGGCTCTAGAACGCGCTAACGCCGAACGCTTGCCGATTACAATCCAGCACGCGGACGCCACGGCACTGCCGTTTGCAGACGAGAGCTTCGACAATATCGTCTCAACGTTTGGCGTCATGTTTGCCCCGAATCAAACCACCGCTGCCTCGGAGCTGATCAGGGTATGCAAGACTAACGGCAAGATCGGTATGGCCAACTGGACCGAAGATGGCTTTGCCGGACAATTGATCGCAACCATCAAACGCTATATTCCACAGGCTGCCGAAACGCCTGCTACCACAAACTGGGGGAAGGAATCGTTTATCACCCAAAACTTCGCGCAATACGCCAGTCACATCCGAACTGACACGCGCTGGTTCACCTTCCGCTACCAGACTCCCGGCCACTGGCTAGACGTATTTCAGAACCACTACGGTCCCCTGGCAAAACTCTTCGCTGGCTTGCCTTCACGAGACGCACAACAACTCGAAAGAGATCTGTTGTCGCTGGTCGACCAGTTTAACCGGGCAGACGACGGCACCATGGTCGTACCGGCAAGTTACTCGGAAATTGTAATCACCAAATAAACTACCGAAGAAATGGAGAACATCATGATTCATCAGGCTGCAAAACTACTGGATCGTCCCAAGGACACGGAATACGTCAAAATGAAGGAGCGACAGGTTCCGCTATGCAAGCACTACCTGGCCCACCCACAAGCTGCAGAAGTCATCGACTCGGCACGTACGTCGTCAAGCGACGTGGACGCGGCAAACCCGCTACAGAGCGCGGTCTCTTTTTGCGACAGCAATCCGGTAAAAATTCCCGTTGGCGTACACCGGGCTGTAGGCGGAGACAACGACAACCCCACTCCTGGCGACATTCTGTGCGGCGCAATAGCTTCTTGCCTCGACAGCACAATTCGCATCATCAGCAATCGCCTCGGTGTCAAACTGAAGGAGCTCAACGTCGAAGTTCTGGGCCATGTAGACGTACGGGGTACGCTGCGCGTCGATAAAAGCGTACCGGTCTCCTTTCAGAAATTTGAGGTTAACGTTCTGATGAAGCCAGCCGGGTGGATACCAGGAAAAATTATCGAAAAAATTCTGCACGCGGCAGAATACAGCTGCATTGTCATTCAAACGATTAAAGGAGGTGCGACTGTGACCGTGACCCGGGTGAAATAGGAAACCCCGGTATTCAGGATCATTGATACCCCGCGTACCAACCCGTGCAATGTGACCGAATCCCGGCGGTTATTCATTCAGATCCGCCCCAGCATATCGCTCTCGCATGGATAATACGGGCATAAAAAAGCCGCGGCAGAAATCCTGCCGCGGCCTTTACATTTACAACTAACTAAGCGGTTACGGTGCTATTCCGCTTGGCCCCGGAGGACCAAAGATGTAATCAGGGATAATCGTGAAATCAAGGAAGTTTACGTTACCGTCTCCGTTGAAATCTGCATCCCCGCCTGCAGCCGATCCAAACTGATTGCTGAACAGGCTCACATCGATGAAGTTGACCACACCGTTGTTATCAAGGTCGGGATCACAGGCATTACCGAATCCGTCACCGTTGGTATCAAGCTGACTGGCGTTTGACACTAACGTGCAGTTGTCTGCCGCATCGAACACGCCGTCACCATCGGTGTCGACGCCCGCGCTTACGATAATCGACGTTGCGATAGCCGAGCCGCCAACCGTACTGCCAGCAACTTCTGCCGTGTTGGTGATAACGTCATCCACCGCACCGGTCAATATGGCATCAAAGGACAACGATACCGATCCACCCGCGCCGGTCAGCACACCAATATCGGTACCTGCCACCGGAGCGGTTCCACTACCGTTGAAGTAGTAGTTGGCACCATTGGTTGCCGTCGCATCTTCAAACCCTACGGTCAGACCGGCTGGAATGGCAGGGATCTGATCGTAGACAAACCAGATATTGGAAGTACCCTTTTGCAACCAGATCTGGAAGCTGTAGATCGTTGGGTCATTAAAACGAGGTACGTTTTCCCACGAAAATACGTCGTAGCTATCCGCACCGTCGGTGATCACCGCCTGATACCAGTTGCCACCGTCTTCCAGATTCATATCCGTCCAGAACGGCGCCAGCAAATTATTTGGCGCAGAAGGTGAAGGCAGGTTCTGGTTGGTTGCAGATGCCGCCGATCCACTCACGGTACCAAGTTCGAGCACACCGTTGACCGACCAGATACCGTCCGTGTACTGCTGACCCAGATACGAAATATCCAGTCCGCTGACCAGGAAGCCCCCGTCATCACAGTTGGAAGGACATCCGGCTGGAGCCACACCCTCACCTGCCAGTGACACGTAGCCCAGCGGCGCTGGTGACGGACCAATCGACAGCGTTACGCCATCCAGGTTTCCTGTCCAGGACAGCGTGTTGGAACCGCCATTAAAAGCAAACGCACTGGTAGTTGTACCGCCGGAAACCGACTCTGTTGCCGAACCGTTTACGTAGGCAATGCCTGCAGGCAGCGCATCCGTTACGGTCATGCTCTGGGTGTCGGAAATGTTATCGAGCGCGATGGTGTAAGTCACCGTATCGCCGCTATCAACCGAAGACTCGCTAACCGATTTATTGATCAGCGCTGTGTTGGTCGATGAGTTGGCAAAGACGGCGAGAGGCAACGACACTTCAGGATTCGTGTCGGTGCTTTCGGTCAGCACCAGCTCGTCGAAGTTCCACGCCTGATTAGCCGCGCCTGCGGTCAACGCCGTAATAGTCACGGTCTGTTCGGCACCCGCAGCGAGGGTAAAGCTCGAGGGCGACATACTGATTCCACGGCCGCTCGTACCAG
>CAWUKD010000082.1:0-15842 GCA_963922815.1 uncultured Gammaproteobacteria bacterium | reverse complement strand
CAACCACCAGGATTGATGTAGCTCCAGCCCATTAATCTCGATCAGAATGGCGGCGAGCCCGGCGATCAACGTCGAACTCGTCGCCATTTTTTATGGCGCGGTTGGTACCGGCTTACGGTCCGACTGCCTTTAACAGCAGGAAGTGCTTGTGTCTAAACGTCGTGTAGTGATTACAGGTATGGGGACCGTATCGCCCGTTGGGAATACGATTGCCGAAGCCTGGAAAAATGTAGTCGAGGGTCGTAGCGGAATCGGCCCGATTGAGCGCTTTGATGTCAGTGCCTTTCCCACGCGTATTGGTGGTGAGGTGAAGGACTTTGATCCCGCCGATTTCATCGACCGCAAACAGGTTCGTAAAACGGACCCGTTTATCCACTACGGTGTGGCCGCGTCCAAGCAGGCCTGGGAAGATTCAGGGCTGTCGATTGATTCAGTTGACCCCACGCGTATTGGCGTTGCGGTAGGGGCTGGCATTGGCGGCATTACGACGATTGAAGCCAACTATGAAAAATACCTGGGCGCGGGTTCGCCCAAGCGTATTTCACCGTTTTTTATTCCTGGCAGCATCATCAACATGGTGTCGGGGCAGGTCAGCATCGACCTGGGCCTCAGAGGCCCGAACTTTGCCATCGTAACCGCCTGCACGACGGCCACGCATAACATTGGTTACGCCGCTCGAACCGTGGCCTACGGCGATGCGGATGCGATGATTGCCGGTGGCGCCGAGATGGCGACGAGTCCTCTGGGCCTTGGCGGGTTTTGCGCTGCCAAAGCGATGTCGACACGCAACGACGAGCCGCAAAAAGCCAGTCGTCCATGGGACGAAGAACGCGATGGTTTCGTCCTGGGTGACGGTGCCGGTGTGCTGGTCGTAGAAGAGTACGAACATGCGCGGGCCCGGGGCGCGAATATTTACGCCGAGCTGATTGGATTTGGTGCCAGTGGAGATGCTTTTCATATTACTGCCCCCGTGGAAGACGGTTCAGGTGCGGCGCTGTGCATGGACAATGCGCTGAGGGACGCGGCGGTATCACCTGATGTCGTCGATTACATCAACGCTCACGGTACGTCGACGCCGCTGGGTGATCGGGCCGAAACCCTGGCGATTCGCCGGTCGTTCGGCGCGCACGCCGACGAAATGGTCGTCAGTTCAACCAAATCGGTTACCGGACATCTGTTGGGGGCCGCAGGAGGGGTCGAAGCAATCTATTCGATTCTGGCGCTCCGCGATCAGGTGGCGCCACCAACGATCAATCTGGACAACCCGGGCGAAGGCTGTGACCTGGACTACGTGCCAAACGTGGCGCGCGAACTTAAGCTTGACGTCGCGCTCTGCAACTCGTTCGGCTTTGGCGGAACCAACGGTACGCTCGTTTTTTCCCGCCTGAAGTAAAGCAAGGTGCACTGTTGCCCGATAGGGAAAAGCATGCCCGCTTGCGCATTTGGCGAAACGATTAGCGTGCTTTCTTGAGCGACAACGTGGCGGTCAGTCTTACCGAAGGTGCGAACAGAGCCGGGCAACCCGGCCGTTCGGACTTTGAGATCAGGGAGCTCGATTCTCACCCTGATTTTGTCGCATTGCACCGGCTTGATCCCGAGCGTTATCCGTTCATGCTCGAAAGCGTTGCGCATGGCACTTCGCAAGGCCGTTACGACATTCTGTTTGCCTTCCCGCAGCAGGACATTGCTCTGCACGCAAACGAAAACGGGCTCTCCGATGCTCCGGACTTTCTGAGTCAGCTGGATCAGCAGTTAGCGCCTGCGGGTCGGGTCGATCAAGAGCGTGACAACGATTGTTTCGGTGCTCAGTCCGCAACAGGCCCGGACGGCGACGTGGTCCTGCCTTTTCGAGGCGGGTGGTTCATTTATCTTGGGTACGAGCTGGCGGCCCAGATTGAGCCTACACTGGACTTGCCGTTACCGCAGGATCAACCGATTGCCTATGCCGTGCGTATTCCGGTTGCGATCGTGCATTGTCACATATCGCAACGTACGTGGATGCTGGCCGAAAGAGATTACGCCGCCTGTCTTGGCGAGCTTGAAGAAGACCTCGGTGAGATTCACACGCGCGAGGTTACGGTCCGGGCACTGTTGGAAAAACCGCTCCGTAGTGATCCGCCGGAACATTTCGTTGCGGCCGTCAAAACGGCGAAACAGCACATCATCGACGGCGACGTGTTTCAGGCCAATCTGTCGCGGGCGTGGCATGGTGACGTGATCGACAGCTGGCATGACGCAGAAATGTACAGACGACTCAGACAGGCGAACCCCGCGCCGTTTGCGGGGTTGGCAGTATGGAAGGACATGGCCATCATCAGCTCATCTCCTGAGCGACTGATTGCGCTTCATGATGGCTGCATAGATACGCGGCCGATTGCGGGCACGCGTCCGCGCGGGGATGAGTCAACGGCGGACGAAGCGCTGTGGCGCGAGCTGATTGGGCATCCAAAAGAACGCGCCGAGCACGTCATGCTGATTGATCTTGAGCGCAACGACATTGGTCGGGTGTGTCAGGCCGGCAGTGTAGAAGTGAACGAAATGATGGTGATTGAGTCGTATGCGCACGTGCATCATATCGTGTCGAACGTACGCGGCAGGCTTCGTGACGGTGTTACCGTTGGTGAAGCGATTCGCGCCACTTTCCCGGGCGGTACCATAACCGGGTGTCCGAAGGTGCGGTGCATGCAAATCATTGCTGAACTGGAGAAGACGCCGCGGGGCCCTTACACGGGCTCCATGGGCTATTTCAATCACGATGGCAGCGGTGATCTGAATATCTTGATACGCACGATAGTTCGTAACCGAAAAAAGGTCAGTTTGCGCGCGGGAGCCGGAATTGTATTTGACTCCGATCCGCAAAAAGAACTTGAAGAAACAGGATTTAAAGCTGAAGGTCTGGTGCGGGCAATCATTCCGTCAGGTGATTCCGGCGGTGTCCAGCAATGAGAGTTGGTATTAGAGTTGAGAGGTCAATGGCTGAATTATCGATCGCGGCGTGCGATCACCGGAGGGCTGCGCGATGACCGATGACTCTCACGTTCTGATCAACGGTCAGCCCGCCAACGTCGTGTCAGTTACTGACCGGGGACTTGCCTATGGCGATGGCGCGTTCGAAACCATGCTGTGCATTGATGGGCAAATTCCACTTTTTCACAGGCACCTGGCGCGACTGGGCGAGGCGTGCGCGGCACTTGGAATACCGCCCGTGTCTCAGGACAGCTGGCAGGAAGACGTTGGTGCACTGACGAAAGGCGCCGGCGGGTCGGACCGTTGCGTTATCAAGTTGATGGTGACACGTGGCAGTAACGGGTTCGGGTATGCGCCGCCCGAAAATGTGCAGGTCACACGAATTGTACAGCGACTGGCGTGCCCTCAATCTGCGTCGGGTGACGACCTTCTATGCGATGTGCTCGACACGCGGCTGGGCTCGAACCGACAGCTGGCTGGAATCAAGCATTTGAATCGCCTTGAGCAGGTGCTTGCGGCGGATGAGCTTGGTACGCGAAATCTCGACGAAGGTCTGATCCGTAATCAGCATGGCTTTCTGATCGAGGCCGTCAGTTCGAACATTATTCTCGTGTTTGAAAACAGGGTTGTGACTCCAAAACTCGATACGGCCGGAGTAAAGGGAGTCATGCGCGATCTGTTGATAGAGGCTGCGACCGGTTCAGCTCATGAGATAATTAAAGACTATGTCCATCATGATGTCGTACACCAGGCGGACGAGATTATCCTGTGCAACAGTGTCAGAGGTGTACGCAGAGCAGGGCGGCTTGGTGAGAAAATGCTCACACGGCGCGTCGTGTACGACTATCTGAACGAGATTGCCATGGCTGCATGGGAAGGCGGAGCGTCGGATGCGTAAGTTTGTCATTCTAGCAATTGTATTGCTGGCAGCGCTGGCTGCGTCGGCGTGGGCGGGCTATTCGTACTGGCTGAAGTCGCCCGTTTACGACGGTCAGGAAGCGCTCATCTTTGAAGTGGCGCGCGGCGCGAGCATGACTCGCGTTGCCTCGCAGCTAAGCGAACAAACGGGCTACCCCTATGCTCGTTTCTTAAGTTTCCATGCACAGCAGAAAGGGTTGGCCAATCGGCTAAAGGCAGGCGAGTATGAGATTTTACCCGGCCTGACCCCCGACGAGTTTCTCGCGGTTTTAACGTCAGGCAAAGTCGTTAACTATCCGCTGACCGTAATCGAGGGTTGGACCTTCGAGCAAATGCGCGAAGCGGTGGCCGCGCATCCGGTTCTCGAGCATACGGTGTCGACGGCAGAAGAGATCATGGAGGCCATTGGTCACCCCGGGCTGCACCCCGAGGGTCGGTTCTATCCCGACACATATCTGGTCACCCGGGGGCAAACCGACGTCGAAGTTTATCGCAGAGCGTTCGAAACCATGACCCGGTTGCTCGACGAAACCTGGGCTCAGCGTGACAGCGGGTTGCCGTTCAACACGCCTTACGAGGCCCTGATCATGGCGTCTATTATCGAACGCGAGACGGGTTCCGAGGACGAGCGGCGGCAGATTTCGGGCGTGTTCAGCCGGCGCCTGCATATAGGCATGAGGCTGCAAACCGACCCTACGGTGATCTACGGAGTGGGGGATGCTTACCAGGGTGACATCACTCGTAAACATCTGACGACAGATACGCCGTACAATACCTATACTCGGGGAGGCTTGCCGCCAACGCCAATCGCGCTGCCTGGTAAGGCGTCTTTGGTGGCAGCCGTATCGCCAGACAGCGGAACGGCGCTGTATTTTGTCGCCACCGGCGACGGCAATGGCGGGCATTACTTTTCAGATACGCTGGCAGAACACAATAAAGCCTTGCAGCGTTATCTGAAGCGGCTGCGGCAGAAACCCTGATTGTATCGTCGTCCGGTATATACGGATGATGTGATAATCCTGTAGACCTGAAATAGGCATTAGGCATTGACTGAAGATCACTTAAACAACGCAAACCCCAAAGGTGCGTTTATTACGCTCGAGGGCATTGAGGGTGCGGGAAAGAGTTCCTGTGTACCGGCCATTGAACGGTGGGTAAAGGCCCAGGGTTTCGACGTCGTCAAGACTCGTGAACCAGGCGGTACTCCGCTGGCTGAAGTCATCCGCAATCTGGTGCTGGGCATCGATGTGGGTGAGCAGATAGAGGCGCCTACCTCCGATACGGAAACGCTACTGATGTTTGCCTCGCGTGCACAGCACCTTGATGAAGTCATAAGACCTGCGCTCGGCGATGGTTCCTGGGTCATATGTGACCGGTTTACCGATGCGACTCTGGCTTACCAGGGGGCCGCGCGAAAACTGGGCATGGAGCGTATATTTTCACTGGCGAACTGGGTGCACGGGACGTTATGGCCTGATCTGACGCTGCTGTTCGATGTGTCGGTTGAAACCGGTTCATCGCGTGCCACCCGGCGCGGTGCCAAGGACCGGATTGAGCGGGAGCGGCAGGCATTTTTTAGTGATGTACGTGACGGCTATCTTGAGCTCGCCAGAGACTTCCCGGAGCGTATCCGCGTGATCGACGCCGAGCAGCCGATGGACGACGTCGCCTCGCAGGTGATTGCCGAGCTGGCGGCCTTTGCGAAAAGAAGGCTTGTCTCATGACCACGACCGAGGACGCTGTGCTGGCCCCGGAACTGCCAGAGTGGCTGTTGCCGCAGTGGGAGCAATTGCAGGAGAACGCACGTGCCGGTCGGTTGGGGCATGCGATTTTGCTGAGCGGACCCAAAGGGGTGGGCAAGCATCTTCTGGCCGATGAGCTTCGCAAGCTGGTGCTGTGCGGTGAACGTGCGGTCCCGGCCTGCGGGGTATGCCGATCATGCCAGGTGGCGGCTGCGGGCAACCATTCCGATGATCATTCGCTGTGCGTACCGGATGACAAGAAAGCGATCAGCGTCGACCAGGTTCGTGACCTGATTGCCCGACTGGCGCTGTCTCCAAGCTACGCAAACCGGAAGTTTGCGCTGATTGCTCCTGCTGAAGCCATGACCACGGCGGCGGCCAATGCGTTACTTAAAACACTGGAAGAGCCACCGGGTGACACGCTTCTGGTCCTGATCAGTCATCATGCGTCCCGCCTGCCCGCAACCGTGATCAGCCGTTGTCAGGTGGTGCAGTGCGGCGCACCATCCCATGCGATAGGTCGGGCGTGGCTGACCGAGGCGCTGGGATCGGCGGGTGGAGAGACCTGTCTGATGTTAGCAGGCGGCGCTCCATTTGAGGCATTATCCTATTATAATCAAGGTATTGAAGAAATATATTCGAGTGTTATCGAGGATTTGGCACGTCTTCGAAACGACTCCGCAGATATTGTCACCATTGCCGCGTCGTGGTCAAAGGAGCATCTGAACGAGCGCCTGCTGAGCCTGTACGCCGTAACCCGACAGTTGGCGTTTGAAGCACTTGATTTAGAAGGAGAACTGGCTCACAAAACCGACCTTAAGTCCTTGCGTCTGGATCAGGGACAGATTAAGTTGAGTGCATTACTCGGGTATCAGGATGAAGTGGTCCGCGCCCGAGGGACTTTGGAAGGCCCTTTGACTCAGCAACTACAGCTGGAGAAGCTGCTGGCCCCCTGGTCGAACGGTTTTCGCACGTACGAACTGGAGTATCGCAACACATGAGCAAGCCTGGACTTTTAACGCTCACCATCAAGGATAAAAGCGCGCTCTATCTGGCGTATATGCCGTTTATTGAAAACGGCGGCCTGTTTATTCCGACCAACAGCACCTACCGCCTGGGCGACGAGGTGTTCATGCTGTTGAACCTGATGAGTGAGAGCGAGAAGCTTCCGGTGGCCGGTCAGGTCGTGTGGCTGACTCCGAAAGGGGCGCAAGGCAAGCGTACGGCGGGTATCGGCGTCCAGTTCAGCGAGCAGGACGGTGGCAATACGCAGCGAAAAATCGAGAACTACCTGGCTGGCGCACTCGGAGGCGACAAGCCGACCCACACCATGTAATCCGCACGACCCGGACGTCTTTTGATCGCTTCCTGCGGTCACGGAATCTGAACCAATAACTTCCCTGCCCATCGCAGGCTGCTCTGATCTGTTGAGATTATTGAGCACTGCCAGCCCGCAAGAATTACCTCACTGTTGTGAACACTCTCGAGCGAGACCTGTCTTTGTCGAGCGAATGGGTCCGGGTCAGAACAGGCCTTTGAGAAACTTCTGCCGCTCTTTTTCCGGGTGTTTTTCGATCGCGTAGCGCAGCATCGTGCGCGGCATGTCAATGTAGTATTTCTTCAGAAAGGTTGTCGCGGTGTCGCGGTGGCGTTTGCCTGCTTCCTTTAACATCCAGCCAACGGCCTTCTGGATCAGCGGTTCTTTGTCGTTGATCAGCATTTTTGACAGTGCGAGCACGTCGGTGAAGTCGCCTTTGCGGATGAAATGGTAGGTAGAGACGATGGCGACTCGTCTGGCCCACAAGCTGGATGATCGGGCCAGCGTGTAAAGCGGTGCCCGGTCCCGGGAATTTAGAAATCCACCAACGATCTGGTGCGCCGAGCTGTCTACAAGATCCCAGTTGTTGACGTATTTGAGATTGACCATGTATTTTTCGAAGATGGTCTTCTGCTCTTTTTCTTCGGCCTTGCCGAAACGCTGCACCAGCATGATTAGCGCCAGCAGGCGTTCCTCGTGGTAGACCGATTTTAGCAGCTTCAGGGTTTGCTCAAGCGTGGTGTCCCGAAATTTGGCGGCATGTGATCGCAAGACCGGAACGCGAATGCCGAGAAACTGATCGTTTTCGGCATAGTCGCCTTTGCCTGTTTTGAAAAAACGCTCGGATTTTTTCTGTCGTTCGGGATCCGCAAGCTCACGGATGATTTTCTGAATTTCACGGGCGGTCATTCTTTGGGCTCCTGCAGGTGCAGTCTCACGGGAAAGGCACTCTCGCCTGAGCGACCATTATTAGCATGGGAGCGGGATCAGGCCAACTGTGGCATTGACCAGGTATTGAAGCGGCTCGGTAAAAGGAACGCCGGGTTGCCCTTGAAGGCGTTCGATGCGGTCTAGCTACCGCCAGCGTCCGACATGGTCAGGCCGCCTTCCAGAACGTAGGTATCAAACCCTCGCTCGCTAAGAATGTACGCGCCTGCAGAACTGCGTCTGCCGGTGTCACAGCACACCACGTATTTGACGCCAGGTTCCAGGGTCTTGAGCTTGAGTCGGATAAAGTACAGCGGGATATTAATCGCGCCGTCCTGGTGAAAGTTGTCAAATTCACTGGGCAGGCGTACGTCCAGCCACTTGCCGCCATTCTTGATGATGTCCAGTGCTTCATCATAGTTTACCCAATCGAGCATCGGCTCATTGAGCAGCTTGTTGAAATGTTCTTTTGCCAGTCTCATCAGCGCGCCGTCGGTCAGCATCGATACGGTGGCGTTTCGTTTGGCTTCTGAAATCAGCGCCTCTTCGCCAAAGGTGTCACCGGCCTTGAGTTCGGCAAGCTTGATACCGTCTTTGTTTAGCGGCGTCTCCCGTGTGACCGCACATCGACCGTCCGTAATGACATAGAAAAAATCGCCTTCATCGCCTTGCTTGATGACGACATCGCCGGACTTGTATGACACGCGTTGCATGTTCATAAAAATCGCCTGGATATTGGCCGGGGGAATCTTGTGGAATGCCTTGGCCTGAAGCAGGGTAGTCATCCAGTCATCGGATTCGGCTTCTTCGGTGCCTTTGAGTTCATTGACTTCATAGGACCCAGTTTGGTCCCAGGTCAGCATGACATCCAGCAGGTCGCTGTCGATCGAGATAAACTCGATATCGGTACGTGCACGCGCGTTAACTTTGCGGGGCAGCATCGGCGCCAGAGGGTGTTTGGCATCGTCGCTGCCGGCGCTAACCACGCGAACGACCTTGGTATCGGTGCGCAGCTCGATGTCGCCTTTGAGCACGTAAATAGTGCGTTTTTCCTGGTCGCCTTCCTTGAACAGAAAGCGCCCACTGCTCAATTCCTGAATAGTGGTTTTCTTCACCAGCGCCTGCAGATTCTCAGCCTTCAGTCCGTCGAGCGGAGTCAAGGACTTCAAAATACTTGTAGTAACGTTTTTACCGGACATTTTTTCCAAATTATCAAAGCTGTAGGGCCAGAACAGGCGCGATTTAACGCCTGATTATGCAAGCGAGTCTATCACACCACCGGGTGGCTAAATACCACCTGAATCACACTATTTTGAACTTAGATTTCCGGGACTTGTACGGCATTCCCCAGGTCATCTACGTGGACATACACGAAGCTTCCCGTGGCAACTTCCGCATGCTCGCCGGGCTGGGAGCCAGCCCGTTCAGCGAATACCCGAACGTTTATCGTGATCGAGGTGCGTCCAACGCGAGTGATTCGGGTAAAAAAGGTAACGACATCACCAATATAGACAGGAGCGGTGAACTCAAAGTCTTTGACTCCTACCGTAACGACCTTGCCGGCAGCCCGCCGGTAGGCGAGAACGGCTCCGGCAATATCGGCATGTGACATCAGCCAGCCGCCAAATATGTCGCCGAGCCAGTTGGCGTCCTTGGGCATGGCCATGGTGCGGACCGTAGGTTCCCCCACGTCGGAGCGCAAGAGTCTCTTATCGTCCCGACTCATGACTGGTTTCCGGCGCTGTTGACCGTTTCCCAATAGGTATCGGGTGTGAATCGTTCGCCGTGAGCCGCGGCCAGTTCGGTGAGCGCGTTCTGCACGTTGTCGATGCCGCGGGACTTTGCGTAGTTAATGGGGCCGGCGGTGAACGGAGCAAATCCGCAGCCGAAAATAACCCCTGCGTCCAGCAGGTCAGAGTCTTCTACAATGCCTTCCCGCAGGCAGGCGGCGGCTTCGTTGATCAGCGGAAGCATGAGTCGGTCGATCAGTGAGGGATCGGGTACAAAGGTTTTTGGAATCGACGGCTTGACGGCCCGGCCTTTTTTCCAGGTATAAAACCCCTGACCGCTCTTGCGCCCCAGCGTTTTGGCGTCGACCATGTTCTTGAGCCTGTCCGGAATCTGCATACCGAACTCCCGGGCAAACACCTGGGCCACGTGATAAGACACGTCGAGCCCCACGGTGTCAGCGAGCTCAACCGGGCCCATAAACATGCCGAAATCCTTGGCAGCTTTGTCTATGGCCGCCAGCGGGACGCCTTCCAGGCCAATGTTCATGGCCTCGATCATGTACGGAAACAGAATTCGATTAACGACAAATCCCGGCGCGCTCTTGCAAGGTAGCGGTAGTCGGCTGATGTGGCGCGCGAACGCGATGCCTTTGTCGACTTCGCTACGGCGCGTCAGGTCGGAGTGAATCACTTCGACCAGCTGCATCTGTGCGACCGGATTGAAAAAATGCAGGCCGATGAGCCGTGCAGGATCCTGCAAAGACTGACCCAGCTCCTCCAGCTTGATGCTGGACGTATTGGTTGCCAGCACCGCGCCGGCTTTCATTCTTGGCTCGATAGTCGCGTAGAGCGCCTGCTTGGCTTCGAGGTTCTCGTAAATCGCTTCTATGATGACGTCCGCGTTGACTACGCCTCCGCCGTCGACGTCGGGCATCAGTCGATCCATGGCTGCCTGAACAAGATGGGGCTTGCGCAGCTTTTTGGAAAACAGCTTGTGGGCTCGCTGGATGGCCGGAGCGATGTACTTGGGTTCGCGATCCTGCAGGGTTACCCGCATGCCTTTCAGCGCGCACCAGGCTGCGATATCACCGCCCATGACGCCGGCACCGACGACGTGAACATGATCAACCGGAAAGTCGATGCCGGTATCCAGGGCCTTAAGTCTGTCCTGCATCAGGAAGACCTTCACAAGGTTTTGTGCCGTATCACCACAAATTAATTTGGCGATAGACCGGGCTTCCTGCTCGTAGGCCTGTGCCGGATTGCCCGCGTAGTCTTTCCACAGATCGATAATGGCGTACGGCGCCGGGTAGTGATCAATAGATGCTTTTTTTGCGGCCTGTTTGGCGCTCATACTGGCAATCAGTGGGCGCGCAAGCCCCGAATTCATGAGCCTGTTTTTCAGCGACATTCGTGTTTTTTTCGGTGGAGAAAGTGCCATTTTTCGGGCAGTTCGCTGCAAATGGCGTCGGGGTACGACGGCATCCACAAGGCCGATTTTCTTCGCTGCTGCTGGGCGCAGCCCGCGCCCGGTCAGCATCATGTCAAGCGCAGCCGCGGGACCTACAAGCCTTGGCGTTCTGACCGTGCCGCCGAATCCCGGGTGTATGCCCAGCATGACTTCGGGCAGTCCCAGGCGCGCCTTGTCGTAGTCCACTGCAACCCGGTAGTCGCAGGCCAGAGCCAGTTCAAGTCCGCCGCCCAGAGCAAAGCCATTGATCATTGCGACGGTTGGAAAGGGCAGCGCCTCGAGTCGGTCCAGTACGCCTTGTCCCGCCCGAACCAGCTCATAGACTTCATCAGGAGTGGTGACCTGAGTGAATTCAGTGATGTCGGCACCGGCGATAAAGCCGCTTGATTTTGCCGAAGTAAAAACAGCGGCCTTGGGCGGGCTCGATTCCAGTGCAGCCAGCTGCTCGTTGAGCTCTTCCATGATCTCGCGGCCTAGCGTGTTGGCGCTTGAATCCTGCTTGTCCAGCCAGACCCAGGCAACGCCCTCATCATCGATCGTCGTGTTCCAGTGTTTGTATTCAGTACTCATGTGAACTCCTTAAACCCGTTCGACCAGCATGGCGCCACCCTGGCCGCCGCCGATGCAGAGTGAAGCGAGTGCGCGTTTCTCGCCGCGTTGTTCCAGAGATTTCAGGGCGTGCAGCACGATGCGCGAGCCGCTTGCTCCCACTGGATGTCCAATGCTGACGGCGCCGCCGTCGATGTTCAGCCGCTCAGGATCGATGGAGCCAAGGGCGCCATCCAGCCCGAGCTGGTCACGGCAATAGTCGTCGCTCTCCCAGGCTTTGATGCATCCCAGTACCTGGCCTGCAAAGGCTTCGTTAATTTCAAAGACGTCGATCTGATCCAGGCTCAGGCCGTGGCGTTTCAGCAGGGGGGTCGATGCGTGGACGGGGCCCAGTCCCATCTCGGCGGGGTCGAGGGCTGCCCACTGCGTATCTACCAGGACTCCCATTGGCCGGAGGTTGTGCTCGCGAACCGCGTCCTCGCTGGCAAGCAGGAGCATGGCGGCTCCGTCGGTTATTTGCGAGCTGTTCCCCGGGGTTACCAGGCCTGATTTGCGATCAAAGACGGGGCGCAGCCTGGCGAGTTTTTCTTCGCTACTATCGCGCCTTAGGCCCGTATCTTCAGAAAACACATCACCCTGGGCAGAGTAGATCGACTCGACCTCATCCATGCGGCCTTCATCAAATGCCGCGGCCAGACGAAGATGGCTTCTGACGGCGTACTTGTCCATTTCCGCTCGCGAGATGTTGAAGCGGTGAGCCACGATTTCGCAGGTCTGGCCCATATTGACGTTGATCGTACTGTCGTTGAGTCCGCGTATGAGGCTGATGACCGGATTCAGGAAGGCCTTCAGAGGTAGCTTGCTCATGGCCCTGGCTTTAGCCACCGGTGAACGCGCCCTGGCTGAGTCAGCAAACCAGTTAACGGCTGTTTCGTTGTAGATCAGCGGCGCGCGACTCATGGCTTCTGTGCCGCCCGCCAGAACGAGGTTGGCCCGGCCGAGGCTGATGTCTTTTGCGGCGCTATCGAGTGCCTGCATCGCCGAGGCGCAGTTTCTCATGACCGTATAGCCGGGTACCTGGTGACCACAGCCCAGTCGCAATGCAAGGATACGACCGATGTTGGCTTCATCCGGGGAGGGCATGGCGCAACCCAGAACCACTTCGTCAATATCCATCGGTTCAAATGGCTGGCGCGCGATCAAAGGTCGCGACGCCGCCACCGCGAGGTCAGAGGCCGAAAACGCGTTGGGTCGGCCAGCCGCCCGCAGGAACGGGGTACGGCTCCCGTCCACGATGTAGACGGGCCGCCCCGTCGGATACGCTCTCGAATCGATCATGGATTTCACCAGTTATTTAACTTGAAGAAAAGTATGTAAGCACATGTAAATTATGATTTATCAGCCGTTAGAGAACGACCGAAGAGGCGTTCGGAATGTTTGTCCGTATCCAGCTTTCATCATAAAATCAAACCTTTCGCAACGCAACAAAACAACGTGACGTTGTGTCATCAGCGCTCCTGCCGGTCGCCATTAAGGCTCCGTACGCCACGTCCTGCGGTGGCTTTAGCTCAGTTCGATATCGAGCTCAGGATACGTTGAAATCGAAGATCAGCGGCCGATGGTCAGAAAGCCGGATGTCGGGTACTTCAAAGTGATTGGCGGTCACACCCTCACCGTACAGAATGAAGTCGAGTTCATGCTTGGGGGTTTTAGCCGGGTAGGTTGGAACGTTGTGTTGATTGGCGCTGGTCAGTCTGGCCGCTTTACGAAACAGGTACATCTCGTCATCGCCCCAGAAGGTGTTGAAGTCTCCGGCGACTATGACGGGTTTGGAGGTTTCCGAGATCAATTGATGCAGATGGCGCAGCTGAGACTGTCGATGCCGGTACTTTAAAGACAGGTGCACCAGAAAGATCGCCACGCCATCAAGCTCCAGTTCAATAATCAGCCGCTTGATGCCCGTGTCGAAGTAGTGAAATCGCTCATCCGTAACGCTCGGTTCGCACAGAAACGCATTTCCCTGATTGCGTAGAACCGGTACGCGTTGATTGATCGATGCCCGACCGTACTTGCACTGGTAGGTCGAATAGTGGCCCAGGGCTTCACCGATGGTCTGGGCCTGATTAATGCCCGATCGAATAGAGCCGGTGTCGACCTCTATCAGGCCAACGACGTCCGGTGCCGTGGAGCCTAAATATTCAGTAATGCGCCCGATATTTTGTTGATTGTTTCGTAAATAGCCGGCGCCGGGCAACGGGAGGTGAAAGGCTGCACCAAAGCCCGCCCCATAGCGGATATTCCAGACTACCAGTCGCATTCATTCCGCCATTGTTAACGTGGATACAGGGATTGTGGCCAGACGCTCCATGCTGCCGTTTTTTTGTAACGCCATCTACGCTTCAGACTATATCACCGGACGGCCGATTATGGAGTGACTTCGACCATGGGGTCTTGGTACATTGACAGCCACGTAATCGTCGGGAGGTGCCGCACCATGACGGATCTTGTTCTTCATAATTATTTTCGAAGTTCTACTTCTATTCGTGTTCGGGTGGCGCTCAATATCAAGAAGCTCGACTATCATTACGCGTCCTATGCGCTGCTTCAGAAAGAGCACAAGTCGGAGGATTATCTGTCGATGAATCCTCAGGGGCTCGTCCCGTCGCTCCAGATCAGTCCGGACAAAATTCTCGGACAGTCACTCGCGATCATGGAATATCTCGAAGAAACTCATCCCGAACCGCCGCTTTTGCCTTCGGATGCCTGGGGAAGAGCGCGGGTTCGTTCAATGGCGCTAATGATCGCCTGTGAAGTTCATCCGTTGAACAATCTGAGCGTGCTGAATACCCTGAAAGCCGATTTTGGAGCCAGTGATCAGCAGGTGAGTGACTGGTTCGGAAACTGGGTGCACCGAACGTTTACAGCGCTCGAAACCAGGCTGGTCAGTGACGAGGCAACCGGTGATTTTTGTCATGGGGATACGCCCACTATGGCAGATGCCTGTCTGTACGCGCAGGTGATTAACAATCAGCGATTCAACGTCGATATGAGTCCGTATCCGACCATTTCGGCCATCTACCAGCGGTGTGAAGAGGTTGACGCGTTTGCCGCGGCACATCCGTCCCGGCAGCCCGACGCGTTCTAGCGGTTCTGCGTCTATTCGGTAAGCTGCAACGAAGCGAACTCCTGATAAATGCCGTCCTGTCTGAGCAGCTCTTCGTGAGAGCCTTCGGCGACGATGCGACCGCCATCCATAACGATGATGCGATCCGCCTTTAGCACCGTGGCGAGTCGGTGAGCGATCACCAGCGTGGTGCGATTTTCCATGACGTTGTCCAGAGCATGCTGTACCAGCGCTTCGCTCTTTGCATCCAGAGAGCTGGTGGCTTCATCGAGCAGCAAAATAGAAGGGTCGCGCACAATAGCGCGTGCAATCGCTATGCGCTGCTGTTGTCCGCCGGATAGCCTGACGCCGCGTTCCCCCAGATAGGTGTCGTAGCCGTCTTTCAGTGCGCTGATGAAATCGTCCGCCAGGGCAGCGCGTGCGGCGGCTTCAATGTCAGCGGTTGAGACCTGATCGTGGCCGTAAGCGATATTGTCGGCGGCGCTACAGGAAAAGATTTGTGCAGTCTGGGCGACGACGCCAAAGCGGCCCCGCAAATCATCAAGGCGGGCATTTTGAATCGGTACGCTGTTGACGCGTACGGTGCCCGACTGCGGATCATAAAAACGCAGCAGCAGATCCATCACCGTGGTTTTTCCGGCCCCAGAGGGTCCTACCAGCGCCACGGTTTCACCGGCTTTGACTTCGAGCGAAAAGTCGGTCAAAGCCGGACGGTCAAGGCGGGAAGGATAGGCAAAGGTCACGTTTTCAAAGCGGAACGAACCGGCGCTTGTATCGCCGAGATAGACGGCGTTCGACGGGCTTTGAATATCGGCCTCCGTGCCAAGCAGTTCGGCTATGCGCTCAACGGCACCTGCGGCTCTTTGAATCTGCCCCCAGACCTCGCTCAGCCCTCCGGTTGAGCTGGCGGCAAACAGGGCATAGAGCACGAACTGGCCCAGCGTTCCGGCAGAGGTATTGCCTGACGCCACACTCGTGGCGCCGCTTTTGAGCATGAGTGCAATCCCGCCAAAAATACTGATGACGACAAGCGCCGACATCAGGGATCGAAACAGAATGCGCTTGCGCGCTTTACCGAAAGCCTTTTTCACCGCGT
>CAWUKD010000081.1:0-15911 GCA_963922815.1 uncultured Gammaproteobacteria bacterium | reverse complement strand
TAGATTGTTGAATTGAGCGTCGTATGGTATAAATCGCGCGCTTTTTTAGCAATCAATGCTTTCAGAGCAAAAAATCACACACGCGTCAACAACGCCCGGCTGGGTGCCTCTTTATAACAGGGGTTGGCAGGGTAGGGCGCGTGGAGGCTTAACCCGAAAGGAGAATACTATGGCGTCCGTATCCATGCGGCAAATGCTGGAAGCTGGTGTGCACTTTGGTCACCAAACGCGCTTCTGGGACCCGAAAATGGCCCCGTTCATTTTTGGCGAACGTAACAAGATTCATATCATCAACCTCGAAAAGAGCCTTCCGCTCTTCAATGAGGCTACCGGTTTTATCAAAAACCTCGTGTCAAACGGCGGTTCCGTCATGTTTGTCGGCACCAAGCGTGCGGCTCGTGATGCGCTGGCCGAAGAAGCACGACGGTGTGAAATGCCCTTCGTGAGCCATCGCTGGCTCGGCGGCATGCTGACCAACTTCAAAACCGTCAAGCAGTCCATCAAGCGTCTGAAAGATCTGGAAGCGATGGAAGAAACGGGCACCTTTGAAGCGCTGAACAAGAAAGAAGTTCTTGGTCTTCGGCGTGAAATGGAAAAACTTGAGCGCAGCCTTGGCGGCATCAAGAACATGCCTGGCCTGCCCGATGCGATTTTTGTCATCGACGTCATGCATGAGCGCATTGCCATTAACGAAGCCAAGAAGCTGGGAATTCCGGTCGTCGGCATCGTTGATACCAACAGCAATCCTGACGACGTGGACTACGTGATTCCGGGTAACGATGACGCCATGCGCGCCATTAACCTGTACACCAAAGCAGTTGCTGACGCTGTGCTTGAAGGCAAAGCGTCTGTACCTGAGCTGGCTGCCGGTGATGATGACTTCGTTGAGCTTGATGCAGATGGCAAGCCCAAGAAGAAGCGTGCATCACGCAAACCAGCGGCCAAGAAAACACCGCGTAAAGCAGCGCCCAAGAAAGAAGCGGCTGCTCCCGCACCGGCTGAAGCACCTGCTGCTGAAGAAGCTCCCGCAACGGAAGCTTCTGACGACGCACCTGCTTCTGACGCATAGCGCATCGCGCACAGGGTCGCCGCACGCCCCGGGCGTGCGGCGCTACCCAACCTGTTTACACTAGATATCAAGAGGAAATAGCCATGTCTATTACGGCATCCATGGTGAAAGAATTACGCGAGCGCACAGGCGCTGGCATGATGGAATGCAAAAAAGCGCTTGTCGCAGCTGACGGAAACATTGAGACAGCTGTTGAAGATATGCGCAAGAGTGGTGCTGCCAAAGCCGACAAGAAGGCTGGCCGTGTCGCCGCGGAAGGCAAGATCGTCATTAAGCACTCGGGCAACAAAGGCGTTGCCGTTGAAGTTAACTGCGAAACCGACTTCGTCGCCAAAGACGAAAATTTCGTGGGTTTTGTTGACAGTGTCGCTGACGCGGCAGCTGCTGCAGATGTGGCTGATGCTGAAGCACTGTCCGCCGCGCCTCTGGCGTCCGGTGGTACGGTAGACGACGCTCGTCGCGAGCTGATCACCAAGCTTGGTGAAAACATCACCGTACGCCGTCTGGCGCGCGTTGAAGGTGGCAGCAACATGGCGTCGTACTTGCACGGTGCCCGCATTGGTGTGCTGATCGCGCTTGAGGGTGGTGATGAAGATCTGGCCCGGGATGTGGCTATGCATATTGCGGCGCTGAAGCCTGTTTGTATCGAGCCGACTGACGTTCCCGCCGATATCGTTGCCAAAGAGCGCGAGATCAAGGAAGAGCTGGCCCGGGCCTCTGGCAAAAAGCCCGAAATCATGGAAAAAATGGTCGAAGGGCAAATTCGCAAGTTTGTGAACGAGATTTCGTTGACCGGCCAGCAGTTTGTGAAAGACCCCGATCAGACCGTTGGCAAGCTGCTGAAAGGCGCTGGAGCCACCGTGGTTGACTTCGTGCGATTCGAAGTTGGCGAAGGTATTGAGAAGAAGACCGAAAACTTCGCTGAAGAGGTCATGAAGCAGGTGAGTGACAGCAGTAGCTGATTATTACTCACCGGAGGCGGCCGGGGGCAACCCCGGTCCTCATTGAGCCAGATTCGGGGCTAATTGGGGTTGTTTAGGCGACTTGCATAAAATCCGACTGGCAGCGCCATGTTCATGTAGAATGTGGCTGCCCGCAAAACCCCGCCATTGCGGGGTTTTGTTTATCAAGTGAGTCTAATATGAGCCAAACATCGACGCCTGCAACAGGCACCGTGAAACGAATTCTGCTGAAACTCTCAGGCGAAGCTCTTTTGGGTAACGTCGATTACGGGATTGATCCAGCGGTCATTAAGCGCATTGCCAACGAGATCAAAGAGGTCACCAGCCTTGGTATTGAGGTCGGCGTTGTCATAGGCGGCGGCAACATCTTTCGAGGCGAGGGTCTGGCGCGATCCGGAATGGATCGGGTCACCGGCGACCACATGGGCATGCTGGCCACCGTAATCAACTCGCTCGCCCTTCAGGATGCGCTGGAAAGCGCTGGCGCCTATGCGCGTGTCATGTCCGCGCTGTCTGTCCACGACGTTTGCGAAGACTACATTCGCCGTCGTGCTATCCGACATCTCGAGAAAGGGCGCGTCACCATATTTGCCGCCGGCACGGGGAACCCGTTTTTCACGACAGACACCGCTGCCGCGCTCCGGGCGACCGAGATCGGCGCCGATCTGCTGCTGAAGGCGACCAAGGTCGACGGCGTGTATTCGGCCGACCCCATGAAAGACTCAACGGCCACCCGATATGATTCTCTGACCTACACCAAAGTGCTGGTCGACGAATTAAAAGTGATGGACGCGACCGCCATCGTGATGTGTCGTGACAACCGGCTTCCGCTGGTGGTGTTTAACCTGTTCAACTCAGGCGATCTTTTGAAGGCCGTCCAGGGTGAGCCCGTTGGTACCCGGGTGACCAACGAGGGATAGAAAGGAGAACTTTTCATGATTGAAGACATTAAAAAAGACGCAGACGCACGCATGGCCAAGAGCGTTGAAGCACTGAAAGGTGTGCTGAAAAAGATTCGTACCGGCCGCGCGCATGTCAGTCTGCTCGATCAGATTACCGTGGAATACTACGGTTCGCAGGTGCCGCTGTCCCAGGTGGCAAACGTAGCTGTGGATGATGCTCGAACGCTCAGCGTGACGCCTTGGGAGAAACCCATGGTAGCGCTGGTAGAAAAAGCCATCATCAATTCAGACCTGGGTCTGACTCCTAACAGCGCCGGAATGGTCATTCGTGTACCGCTGCCGCCGCTGACCGAAGAGCGTCGCAAAGACATGATCAAGCTGGTCAAGCATGAAGCGGAGCAGGGCAAGATTGCGATCCGGAACATACGCCGTGATGCACTGCACAGCGTCAAGGAGCTGCTGAAGGAAAAAGAAATCGGCAAGGACGATGATCACCGGGCGCAGGAGGAGATGCAAAAAATCACCGATGCTCGCGTGGCTGAAATTGACGCCGTGCTCGCTGATAAAGAAGCGGAGCTCATGGAGTTTTAGGCTCCTTAAGCTGCCGACTTATATCACTATGGTTTCCATTGTTGACGACGAGACAGGCAAGGACACGCCTGCGCATATCGCAATCGTAATGGATGGAAACGGGCGCTGGGCGCAGGCCCAGGGCAAGCGTCGCACGGCCGGACATCGCGCCGGCGTGGCTACCACCCGCAAGATAGTAGAACGATGCGGTGAGCTGGGTATTGACGTACTGACACTGTTTGCGTTCAGCAGCGAAAACTGGAATCGCCCCAAAGACGAAGTGGGCGTGCTGATGACGCTGTTCATCGAAGCGCTTGGTCGTGAAGTGAATGACCTGCACCGCAAAAACGTCCGTCTTGAATTTATCGGTGAACGCTCACGCCTGTCAGACAAGTTGCAGGCGAAAATTCGTGACAGCGAGCGACTGACGGCGGAAAACTCCGGACTGAAGTTATACATTGCCGTTTCCTATGGCGGGCGCTGGGACATCTGTCAGGCGGCCCGGCGCGTTGCGGAAGACATCTCGGCCGGCAGACTTTCCGCCAATGACATAACCGAAGAGCTTTTGCATTCAAAAATGTCACTGGCCGACGTTCCGGATCCCGATCTGTTTATTCGAACGGGTGGCGAGAAGCGGATCAGCAATTTTCTGCTTTGGAATCTGGCTTATGCGGAGCTTTATTTTTCGGACCGACTCTGGCCCGATTTCGACGACGCGGAGCTGGACGTAGCCCTTGATTTTTACTCGTCACGACAGCGTCGCTACGGGCGCGTGATGGATACGAACAGCCAGGAGTCTGCGCATGAATCGACGTAAGGCCAAAACAGCCAATGCTTAAGACGCGAATTCTTACCGCGATCGCTATGGTCCTGCCGATCATCGTGCTGTTGGTGTTTGCGCCACAGCCTGTTCCACTGCTGGTCGGACTGGTGCTCTATACGATAGCGTCCTGGGAATGGTCGCAGCTTGTTCCCGGAGTGTCGCGCGGCGGACGCATTGGCATCACCGTCAGCTATCTGGTGCTCATGCTGCTGGTAGTGTTCGCGATTCGGCAGGCCAATGCGCCCGGCGGAGACCACTATTTTGTCGCTCTGGGTGCGCTATTGCTGATTGCCCTGGCCTGGTGGCTGGTAGCGACCGTGTGCGTCCTGAAATATCCGTTCTCACCGCCCAACTGGCTCGTGGTAGTAAGCGGAGCTCTGATAATAGTGCCGGCCTTTTCCGTACTGGCGCAGGTGAACTCTGTCGAATGGTGGAATCCGGCGAAACTGCTGATTTTGACGTTCCTGCTGGTATGGGCCGCAGACATAGGCGCCTATTTCGTCGGGCGTGCGATCGGGAAGCGCAAACTCGCTCCCAGCGTGAGTCCCGGAAAGACCTGGGAAGGCTTGCTGGGCGGTCTGGTGCTGGCCCTTATCGTCGCCGCCGGTCTGGGGATGGCATTTAACCAGGACCTCGTACGACTGTTGCCGTTGGCGGCGATTGTCGTGCTGGCTTCGGTCATCGGAGACCTCACGGTCAGCCTCTACAAGCGACACTCCGGCGTTAAGGACATGGGTAAACTGTTTCCGGGGCATGGGGGCGTGCTGGATCGTTTCGACAGTTTCTCGGCCGCTGCACCGGTATTGCACGGCTTGCTGGCGATTTTCGGGGGCCTGCCGGCACTTTGATCTTTGTTTCTGGCCTTTCTGATTCTTGACAGGACGGGAACCAACGCCCAAGGGCACGGTCGTTAGTTACTGGCGCTGAGCGTTGGGCGCGGTACAATTATCCGGTGGTCGAATCGGGCCAGGCCCGACGGTCGGGGCCGAGCCGTTACCTGACCAAAACATTGTTGTGGAGTTCGTAAAGCTTGGACATCGTCAGTCTCCTTCAAACCGTGCTGTTTGCACTGTTGGCCATTGGCATACTCGTTACCGTGCACGAGTATGGTCATTACATCGTGGCGAAAAAACTCGGCATCAAGGTTCTGCGTTTTTCGATTGGTTTCGGCAAGCCCATCTGGCGCCGCAAATCAGGCAGTGATAATACCGAGTATGTGGTCTCTCGCTGGCCACTGGGCGGCTATGTGAAAATGCTCGACAGTCGTGACTGCGAAGTCTCGGCCGAGGAACATCACAGGGCGTTTAATCATCAGCCGGTGTTTAACCGCATTCTGGTGCTGCTCGCTGGCCCTGCGTTCAATTTTATTCTGGCGATCGTATTTTTCTGGCTGGTATTTGTTCTGGGTGTCAACGGAATGAAGCCGATCATTGGCGAAGTTCGGGAAGGCTCCCCGGCGGCCGTTGCCGGCATTGACAGTGATGATCAGATTATTCAGGTCAACGGATCGAATGTCACCACCTGGAGCGACGCCCACATGGCCCTGCTTGACGGGGTTATCGATGGTCCTGAAATCGCGCTGAGCGTACGCAACAAAGACAGCTCCCGCGAGCGCTCTGTGACGCTGCGTGATCTGGGCAATCGCAAAACACTGACCGAACCGCAGGCACTACTGTCCGGGCTGGGCTTGTCTCCCTGGGCACCGGTTAGCGCTGCCCTGATTGGCGAAGTGCTGGACGACAGCCCCGCACGCAGGGCAGGACTGCTGGCGGAGGACGAGATACTGGCCGTGAACGGCGTACCGACTCCGACGCGTCGAGATGCCATCCGGGAAATTCATGCACACCCGGACGAGCAGGTGGTTATCAGCATCATGCGCGCGAACCGGCAGCAAGAGTTAGACGTTCAGCTTTCATCCACGTCATTCGACGGTGAAATGGTGGGGCGAATCGGAGTGTCATTCAAACCGAGCCCTGACGCACTGGCCGAATGGAATGACGCCCAGGTTGCCAGCAAGCTGGGTGTGATCCCCGCGTTTGGCAAAGCGGTATCCGAGACCGGCAGCATGTCGGCAATGATGCTGACCATGCTGGGAAAAATGGTTATTGGCCAGGTGTCTGTCAAGAACATCAGCGGCCCACTGAATATCGCCCGCTTTGCCGGATACACGGCACGGCAGGGGCCTACGTACTACATCCGTTTTCTGGCGCTGCTGAGCTTGAGTCTCGGCGTCCTGAATCTGCTGCCCGTTCCCATGCTTGACGGCGGTCAAATCGTTTACCAGCTTGCCGAGTCCGTCAAAGGCAGCCCGCTGTCGATGCGCGCGGAGTTAATTGGTCAGCAAATTGGCATCGTGATGTTGGTCATATTAATGTTCTTTGCGTTTCGCAATGATCTTGTCAGTATTTTCGGCTAAGGAGTCCGCTTCGTGCGAATCAAATTTTGGCTAACGCTGGTGTCGGTAACGCTACTGTTCACAGCTATTACCGGTCCCGCTATGGCGCAATCCGACGCGTCGTTTGTTGTTCGCAACATTCGACTGGAGGGCCTTCAGCGCATTAGTGAAGGCGCCGTATTCAACATTCTGCCGGTTGATATTGGCGACGAAATGAATGAGCGTCGCATTCAGGAAGCGCTGCGCGCCACCTATCGCAGCGGCTTTTTTACTGACGTATCAATGAAGCGCGATGGCGATACTCTGGTCGTCGAGATGAGAGAGCGGCCGTCCATTGCCAGTTTTGATATCAGTGGTAACAAGGACATTAAAACGGAAGACCTGACAGAGAGCCTGCGTAGTTCGGGTCTCGCTCCGGGCCTGTCCTTTAATAATTCACTGCTTGGCGAAGTCGAACAGTTTCTTACGCAGGAGTATTTTTCCCGCGGCAAGTACGGCGCTACCGTTGAAACCGAGGTGGAAGAACTCGACGATAACCGCGTTAAAGTTGCGGTTAAGATTGTTGAAGGTGAGCGCGCCCAGATTCGTGACATTAATATCGTCGGCAACACGCTCTTTCCTGAAGATGAGCTCAAGGACGGGTTTGAGCAGAAAACGCCGAACTGGTTGTCGTGGTTCCGAAAAGACGACCGCTATTCCAAAGAAGCGCTTGAAGGCGATCTGGAAACCCTGACGTCCTACTACATGGACCGGGGCTACGCTGACTTTGCCATCGAATCGTCCCAGGTCTCGATTTCGCCCGATAAGAAAGCCGTGTTCATTACTATCAATGTTGATGAAGGCGATATTTATACCGTTGACGAAGTAAAGCTGTCCGGCGATATCGTCGTACCCGAAGAGCAGCTGCAAGCGCTCGTATTGCTTAAGCCTGGTCAGATATTTTCGCGCAAGCTGATGACCCAGACCAACGAATTCATCCAGTTTCGCCTGGGACAGGAAGGTTTTGCACGAGCGGAGGTGCAGCCTCTGCCGCGAATCAATCGCGAAGATAAAACGATGAACATCGACCTGCGGGTTGTGTCCGGTGAGCGAGTGTATGTTCGCAACATCGAATTCAACGGCGCCGAAAGCATCAACGATGAAACGCTTCGTCGCGAAATGCGCCAGATGGAAGGTGGCTGGCTGTCGAACACAGCCGTTGAACGCTCGGAAGAGCTGGTTCGCCGGTTGCCCTATATCGAAGAAGTCAGCTCGGATACTGTGCCGGTTCCAGGCAGTCCCGATCTGGTTGATATCACATTTGAAATCAAAGAAGGTCTTCCCGGCCAGTGGGGCGGTGGTATCGGTTATTCAGGTACGCAGGGCGTGCTTCTGAACGGAAACTTTACGCACAGTAATTTTCTGGGTACCGGCAACCGCGTGGGCCTGGATATTAACGCGGGACGATACAGCAAGATTTACAGTATCTCGCACACCGACCCCTATGTAACGACGAACGGCATTAGTCGACGTACGTCATTGGCATTTCGTGAGACTACGCAGTTCACGTCCGCATCGTCAGACTTTAATACAGAATCGCTCCAGGCGGCCATTGAGTACGGAATCCCTCTGTCGGACTTCTCTCGAGTCCGGTTCGGCGGGTCTTACCAGGATACCGAGCTGGTGGTCAGTTCGTTCTTCGGTAGTGACCAGTCCCTCGCGTTTATCAATAACAACGGTTCGCCGTTTGATGTGATAAACGACGACGGTGGAGTGTGTGGATCTCCGGATATCGACGACGATCCTACTGACGATATTGTGCCAGGCCGCTCTCGCGACGTGTGTGGAACCGGGTTTAATGTTTTTGAAATTTTCGCCGGTTACACCTACGACAGTCGCAACCGGTTTCTGTTTCCAACGCGCGGTATGCGTCATCTGTTTAACGTAGGCATGTCGGTCCCTGGCAGTAAAACCGAGTACTACATTGCATCGTATGATTTCTTCGGTCTGCTTCCACTGGGCCGGGATTTCATCGTGTCGCTGAATATGGAGCTGGCGTTCGGTGACGCGCTGAATGCCACGACCGATCTGCCGCCGTTCAAGAACTTTTTTGCGGGTGGTCCGGACTCCGTTCGTGGCTTCATGCAGGGCGAACTCGGCCCCTTCGACTCTCGAGGCAATCCTTATGGCGGCAACCTCAAGACGCTGGCACAGCTTGAACTGATACTGCCGACCCCGGAGAAATTTACCAATCAGGCGCGACTCAGTTTGTTCTACGACATCGGCAACGTGTTCTATACGGGCTCTACGCCGTATCAGGAATTCAATGGTTCTGATGCCCTGATCGATTACGATTTTGACAAAGACGCATTGAGGCAGTCGGTGGGCGTGTCGGTCCAGTGGCTCGCTCCTCTTGGGACGTTCAAATTCAGCTATGCCTACCCGCTGAACGCTGTGGATGATGTGCGCAATGACGCCGGTCAGATCATACGATTCGGTGATCAGATCGAACGCTTCCAGTTCACCATTGGTCGCTCGTTCTAGGTGGTGGCTAAGGTCAGTGAACTCGCAGTGCGCTTTGGCTGCAAGGTAGCCGGCGACAAAGATTGCGAAGTTTCGCGGGTGGGTACGCTCGAGAAAGCAGACGCGCAGAGTATTTCGTTCCTGTCGAACCCGAAATACCGCTCCATGCTCGCAGAGACGAAAGCCGGAGCGGTTATTTTGACTGAAGCCGACCTCGACGATTGTCACACGACCGCACTCGTTCATTCCAACCCGTATGAGATCTACGCACGGATTGCAGCCTTCCTGCATCCGGAGCCGGCTGCTCCGGCCGGGATAGCAGAGGGCGCGGTAGTAGCCCGTTCGGCGCAGGTGGACCCTTCGGCGAGCGTTGGCGCGTGTGCAGTAGTTGAGGCTTCGGCCGTCATCGGTGCCCGCGCAGTAATCGGGCCTGGCTGCGTCGTGGGGGAAGGGGTTCGAATCGGAAACGATACCCGTCTGGTGGCGAATGTGACCCTGTGTCACGGCGTTCGGCTGGGAGATCGAACTCTGGTTCACCCGAACACGGTGATCGGCGCTGACGGATTTGGTATTGCCAACACCAGCGAAGGCTGGATCAAAGTCCCTCAATTAGGTGCCGTAACTATCGGTGATGACGTTGAAATTGGTGCTTCTACTACCATCGACCGCGGTGCGGTTGAAGATACGGTTATTGGCAATGGCGTAAAGCTCGATAACCAGATTCAGGTGGCACACAACGTACACATTGGTGACCACACGGTCATTGCGGCGTGCACCGGCATCTCCGGAAGCACCCGCATCGGCAAGCGCTGTATGATCGCCGGGGCCGTTGGCTTTGTCGGGCATTTATCAATATGCGATGATGTAGTGATAACCGGGCAGACCATGGTAAATCGGTCGATCACGGAGCCGGGAGCCTATTCGAGCGCGCTTCCTATGGACGAGGCGCGACAGTGGCGCCGCAACAGTGCGCGATTTCGCAAACTGGACGAGATGGCAAAGCGACTGAATGCGCTCGAAAAGAAACTCGATAAATAGTTAGCCCTTCAATCATTCTTACGACAGGAATCGTCATGTCAGAGCCGTTTACAATGGACATTCACCAGGTGCTCAAGCAGTTGCCTCATCGCTATCCGTTTCTCCTGGTTGACCGGGTGCTATCGTGTACGCCTGGTGAATCGATAGAAGCGATCAAAAACGTTACGGTCAACGAGCCGTACTTTGTTGGACACTTTCCTCACCGGCCCGTCATGCCGGGCGTCATTATTCTTGAAGCGCTGGCGCAGGCAACCGGTCTGCTCGCATTTGCGACCGTGGGCAGTACGCCCGAGGACAACGTGCTCTATTACTTCGTTGGCATCGACAAGGCCCGTTTTCGCAAGCCGGTCGAACCCGGCGACCAGGTTGTGCTGAAAGCGCGGCTGCTCAGACAGATTCGTGGGATGTGGAAGTTCGCCACGGAAGCGGAAGTCGACGGCAAGGTCGTCGCTTCAGCAGAGATGATGTGCGCTCCGTCGGAGTTTAATTCTTGATTCACCCGACGGCCATTGTGGACGAGAAGGCGTCGATTGCCGCTACGGCGAGCGTCGGACCCTATTGCATCATTGGCGCCGACGTTACCATCGGCGAACACACCACCATTGGTTCGCACACCGTGATCAGCGGTCCGACGGTCATCGGGTCGAACAATACCATCTACTCCCACAATGCGATCGGTGGGGCTCCTCAGGACAAAAAGTACGTCGATGAGCCCACGCAGCTGCGCATAGGCGATCGGAACACCATTCGCGAATTTTGCACCATTAACCGGGGAACCACCCAGGATCGTGGCATCACCACGGTGGGCGACGACAACTGGATCATGGCTTATGTGCACATCGCACATGACGTTGATCTTGGCAACAGCACCATCTTGGCAAACAACGTTACGCTGGCAGGACATGTGGCCGTTGGCGACTATGCGATTTTGGGCGGTTTTACCAAGGCCCATCAGTTTTGCCGAATTGGCGCCCATTCGTTTTGCGCTATGGATGCCGGCCTCAGCAAGGACGTGCCTCCCTATGTCGTTGCTGCCGGACATCTGGCTGAGCCTAAAGGGATCAACAGCGAAGGGCTGAAGCGCCGGGATTTTTCGCCGCAGCAGATCAAGTCCATTCGACAGGCGTACAAAACGCTGTACCGATCCGAGCTGAAGCTGGCGGAAGCCATTGAGATTCTCAAGGCTGAGGCGATAAACGCACCAGAGCTGAATCCCCTGGTCGAGTTTCTGACGACTTCAGACCGCAGCATTATTCGCTAGTCCTAACCGTGACCGGAAACATCAGAAGCGATGGGAACGGAGCGGCATCGACTCTGCGACTGGCGCTGGTCGCCGGTGAGTTGTCCGGTGATACCCTCGGTTCGGGCTTGCTGAACGAACTGTCGCGTCGCGGCATTGAAATCGATGCCGCAGGAATTGGTGGCCCGGCGATGCAGCAAGCGGGCCTAACCTCATGGTGGCAGGCCGAAGATATTGCGGTTATGGGGCTGTCGGAAGTCGTGAAGCACCTGCCCAGGCTGCTCAAACTCAAACGCGAGCTCATCGCCAGAATTCAGGCGCACAAGCCGCATGCGTTCATCGGCATTGATCTGCCGGATTTTAATCTGCGCGTAGCCAGGGCGCTGCGCTCCCCCGAATGCCGCACGGTGCAGTATGTCAGTCCATCAGTATGGGCCTGGCGCCCGAAGCGAGTGCATACCATTGCGGCTGCGATCGATCGAGTGCTGTGCGTGCTGCCTTTCGAAACTGAGTTTTACAGCCGCTTTGACGTGGCGGCCGACTTTGTCGGGCACCCGCTGGCCGACTCGATCAAACCTGAGTCCGATCCGCGGGACGCCCGGCTCCGTCTGGGGCTTGCCACGGAAGGGGAGGTGTTCGCGCTGCTGCCCGGGAGTCGGCGTGCCGAAGTCACGGCGCTGGCACCCCTCATGCTGGAGGCGGCCAGAATTATTGCAAGTACTCACGAAAACGCCCGGTTTGTGACCGCAATAGCGGGCAAGGCCGCGGCCGAGGCCTGGCAGGTCGCCGTCGCCGGGCATCCGGGTGCGCCCAGCGTGTCAGTATGCAATGTGAAGGCGGCCGATGTGATCGCCGCGTCGGATGTCGCGGTACTCGCATCCGGTACAGTTGCGCTGGAGGCGCTGCTGGTCGGTCGCCCGATGGTCATGACCTATCAGCTTTCGAAGTTGACCGCATGGATGGTAAACCGGTTTAATCTGATGCACGTAGACTACTTCTCTCTACCGAATCTGCTGACGGATTCCATGCAGCTGGGCGTGTATGTGCCGGAGCTCGTGCAAGATGACGCCGAGCCTGCCAAAATTGCGCAGGCAGCGTTAGAGCAATATCAATTGCGTCGCAATCCCGAGCGCATCGCCGCGTTTGCGAAAGTTCAGGAAGTGCTGGCGGTAGACGCCAACGAACGAGCCGCAGACGCGCTGCTGGCGACTCTGCCCCAGTTTAATGTTTCCGGACCCTGATTCAGGTAAACGCTTTGACAACATCACATATTGAACAAGCCGTGCTGATTGCAGGCGTTGACGAAGCGGGACGTGGTCCTTTGGCCGGGCCCGTGGTCGCGGCCGCCGTTATTCTGTGTCCCAACGACCCGATACCGGGAATCGACGACTCCAAAAAGCTTAATCCTGCGGCCCGTGAACGATTAGCCAGCGAGATCAAATCCCGCGCCTTGTGCTGGTCGCTGGCCTGCGCGGAGCCTGAAGAGATTGATCGACTCAATATTCTGCATGCCACGATGGCCGCGATGTCTCGTGCCCTTAATGATCTTTCCATTCGGCCGACAGCGGCCCTGATTGACGGGAATCGGTGTCCGGCTACGGTCCGCCACCCTCTGGATATGACCGCCGTCGTTGGCGGAGACGCGCTTCATGGCTGTATCAGCGCCGCGTCGATCATTGCCAAAGTGCATCGCGATTATCTGATGACAGAAATGGATCGCGTGTATCCCGTGTACGGTTTTGCGAAACACAAAGGTTACCCGACGGCGCAGCATATGCAGGCTCTTCGGGAGCACGGCCCAACGGAACAGCATCGCAGCAGTTTTCGACCCGTCAGGGAGGCGTATGAACGAATGAGGTCCGGGGCGTCCACTGATTCGTCATCTGTGCTTGCCGGCGTCGGCGGAGGGCGTTCAGGTGATTGAGTTTGTTCATCTTCGGTTACACAGTGAATACTCGCTCGTAGACAGCGTTGTTCGCATCAAGCCGCTGATGCAGTCGCTGACAGAGCGCAATATGCCGGCGGTTGCCATTACCGACGAAAGCAACCTGTTCGCGATGGTCAAGGCCTACAAAGCCGCTGCCAATGCCGGTATCAAACTGGTTCTGGGTGCCGATGTCTGGGTGGTCGACGGCCATGAGGACACCCACACCAATCGGCTTACATTGTTGTGCCAGGACGTTGACGGTTACATTCGACTGTCAGAGCTGGTGACCCGCGCCTATACGCACGGCCAGTTCAGAGGCAAGCCTCGCGTGCACCGCGACTGGCTCACGGTTGAGTCCTGTGAGGGGCTGATTGCGTTGTCAGGTGGCTATCTTGGTGAACTGGCGCACCATGTCAGCTCTCCCGCGGAGTTCGCCACCCGTGCGGCGCACTACGAACACCTGTTTCCCGGACGTTTTTACATAGAGGTCAGTCGTACAGGCGCACCAGGCGAAGAAGACTATCTGCACGACGTGGTACCGCTTGCGGCTGCGCGCAAACTGCCGCTGGTGGCGACCAACAGCGTGCGCTTTATCGATAGTGACGATTTTGAAGCCCATGAAGCCCGCGTGTGCATTCACGAGGGTTACACGCTGGATGACGAACGCCGTCCGCGTACCACGACCAAAGAACAGTATTTGCGATCACCGGAGGAAATGGCGGAACTGTTTGAGGATCTGCCGGAGGCATTGAGTAACACGGTTGAGATTGCGCGACGCTGCAATCTCGAGCTGACGCTTGGCAAGAGCGTGTTGCCCGACTTTCCGGTTCCCGAAGGCGAGACGATTGAGTCGCATTTACGCAACGAATCGTTTGACGGGCTCAAGGACAGAATCGGAGATCACCCAACGCTGCCGCTTGAGCAGTATCACGAGCGTCTGGATATTGAACTCGGCGTGATTAACTCTATGGGCTTCCCGGGATACTTCCTGATCGTCGCAGATTTTACGCGGTGGTCCCGCGAGAACGGTGTCCCGGTGGGGCCGGGCCGAGGATCCGGCGCGGGCTCGCTGGTGGCCTACTGCCTTGGCATTACCGACCTCGATCCGCTTGAGCACGATTTGCTGTTTGAGCGATTCCTGAACCCCGAGCGCGTGTCGATGCCGGATTTCGATATTGATTTTTGCATGGATGGCCGTGACCGCGTGATTGACTATGTGGCAACGCGCTATGGCCGCGATCACGTAGCGCAAATCATCACCTACGGAACGATGGCCGCGCGCGCCGTTGTGCGGGACGTTGGCAGGGTTCTGGGCCACGGCTACGGCTTTGTAGACCGTATTGCAAAACTGATTCCGTTTGAAATCGGCATGACGCTGGATGCCGCGCTTACCCAGGACGCCGAGCTTCGGTCGCTGTATGAAGACGATAGCGAGGTAAGCACGTTAATCGACCTTGCCCGACGGCTTGAAGGACTGGCACGCAACGCCGGCAAACACGCCGGGGGCGTCGTCATCGCACCGTCCAAATTGACGGACTTTACGCCGCTGTACTGCGAGGAAGGTGGCGCCAACGTTGTTACCCAGCTGGACAAGGACGACGTTGAGGCAGCCGGTCTGGTGAAGTTCGATTTTCTCGGGCTGCGAACCCTGACGATTCTCGACTGGGCAACGCAGACCATTAATGAACTGCGTGAAAAAGCCGGTGAAAAACCGCTGAACATGAACACTCTTCCCATGGATGACCCGGCCACGTTTGATCTGTTAAAGCGCTGTGCTACTACGGCGGTGTTCCAGCTTGAATCACACGGCATGAAGGATCTGATCAAGCGCCTTCAGCCGGACCGGTTCGATGACATTGTCGCGCTGGTGGCGTTATTTCGCCCGGGACCTTTGCAGTCTGGAATGGTGGACGATTTCATCAAGCGCAAGCACGGTGAAGAAGAAGTTGAGTATCCCCACCCCAAACTCAAAACGATTCTCGAACCGACCTATGGCGTGATTCTCTATCAGGAACAGGTCATGCAGATTGCCCAGGTGCTTGCCAACTATTCGCTGGGCGGCGCCGATATTCTGCGGCGCGCCATGGGTAAGAAAAAACCTGAAGAAATGGCCAAGCAACGAGATGTGTTCACCTCCGGCTGCGTCGGGCAGGGCGTTGACCTGAAAGTGGCCAACTACATTTTTGATTTGATGGAAAAATTTGCGGGTTATGGCTTCAACAAGTCGCACTCGGCCGCATACGCCGTGCTTTCGTACCACACCGCGTGGCAAAAAGCGCATTATCCGGCTGCGTTTATGGCTGCGGTGCTGTCATCGGATCTGGACAACACCGACAAGATTCTGAACCTGATTGAAGACTGTCGCGACATGAAGCTGGACGTGCTGGTACCGGATATCAATCAGGGCAACTACCAGTTTACGGTCGCCGGCGACAACCGCATTCACTACGGGCTGGGCGGCGTCAAAGGCGTAGGCAAGGGTG
>CAWUKD010000080.1:0-15979 GCA_963922815.1 uncultured Gammaproteobacteria bacterium | reverse complement strand
ACCACGGTGTCGGCAACGATATCGCCCAGTCTTCGGAAAGACGGCGAAAACAGCGTGGCCGCCACGCCGAGCATGTAGGCAAACGGCAGGAAGTCGACTACCCGGATCAGGTTTCGAATCACGGAGGCGGTGAACTTGACCGGGGCGCCGTTGCTTCGAATAACCCGAATGCCCATGAGTTTCTTGCCGGGCGTCTGGCCGTAGTAGAGCACTTCGAATAACACGTTGTACAACCAGAAAAGGGTAAACAGGGCGATCAGGAAGAAGCCTTCTCCGATGACGCCCAGCGCGCCGATGAACACCAGGTAGGAGGCCCAGAACAAAACGAATTTAATGCCGGTGTCGGCCAGCCAGGCCAGGCCTCGCGGGAGCAGTCCTGCGGGGGTTAGCGCAAGCTCAATGCCTTCTGGAGTCTGAACATGAATTCGGGTATCTAACATGTGGCCTGAGGTGGAGTGCGCCGCAGCGAGACGCGTTTGTTTTAGAGTCATTCATGGTAGCAGAACTGGCTTGTAATGTGCCTGAATTGCAAGCGTTTATGGCACGGAATCGATCCCGGTCACGCGGGTAAATGGCGATTGTGGGCGAGCGGCTAGTGTGCCGACAGCCTTAATCGGTGACGGATGATTCGCAGGCTTCACTTACTTCATGCGGCTATGTCCTCAGGGCGCTTGCCGCACCGGCCTCCTCGGGCCAGCACGTCTTGATCGCGTACCCGATCCAAGCCTGGTCTGGTGGTCACCGGGCCCGATTTGTCGCCGCCGCGGTCATCGGAACGTGTTCAACCACCGTGGGCACGATCTGGCCGGTTCTCTGACCATGAAATGGTCAGGCCGACGCGTGAAACGTCCATCAGGCTACAGGCCAATTCCTCGGGTATCGCAATTAAAGCCCGTTGTAACCAGCAGAAATGTATACAGAAAATGCCTGTGTGTGACTTTTGGCTACGCGAAAATTACCGTTAAATTGTGGCCATATCGCCCCATCCCAAAGGTGATTTCAAACAGTAGCTTATGACTAAGCGGTGAAGGCGTGTAGCGCCCAGGCCGCGTAAAAATTGTCGAATTTTTAGCCATTTTTCCATAACGTTCTGATATTTAGACTGATTATAGATGTGGCACGGATCTTGGAGGGTTGAAAGTGAGTTCGTTTGAAACTCGCTTAAACCAAAGCCGAACAGGCTTAAGGAGAGATCATGAAAAAGCGACTGTTAGCTATACCAACCAGTTTGTTGTTAACCGGTGCCGTCTGGCCGGTGGTGACGATGGCAGAAGAGACCGATGTAACGAAGAGTCTGGATCGCAATCAGGATGGGTACATCTCGGTTGCCGAAGCAGACGCCGACGCGTTTCTGGCCGGTCAGTTTGCCAAACTCGACACCAACGGTGACGGCCTTCTCGATAAAGAAGAGCTTGCCGCGCAGCACGCCAAAGATAAGGGCAACAACGACTGATTTGTGTCTTATGGATTGGCGACAGCGAAGGCTGTCGCCAAACCACTAATAATGGAGAGAGTGGTAGTTATGGCAGGTCGAGCTTATAGTGGAGGGGTCTTAGGTAACGCGGCAACGCAGGCGGCACACAGTCCGTCGGTGTCACTTCTCAAGCCCATGAAAGAATTACACGGTCGGGTGCTTCTGGTTGATGATGACCCTGGCTTGCTTAAATTACTGAGCTATCGTCTGCGTTCGGCTGGTTTTGAGGTTAAAGCCGTCGACTCGGGTCAGGGCGCTCTGGATGCTCTTGATACATATAATCCTCGTCTGGTCATCAGTGACCTGCGTATGGATGAAATGGACGGCATGGCGCTGTTTGACAGTATTCACAGCCAGCGTCCGGCATTACCGGTCATCATTTTGACCGCACACGGAACCATTCCTGACGCCGTGGACGCGACCCGCCGCGGGTTGTTTGGTTTTCTGACCAAGCCATTTGACAGCGATCAGCTGCTCGACTGCGTTCGCCGTGCGGTGTCATTGAATTCCAACGTGGCCGAAGCCTACGATTCGGACGAATGGCAAAAAGACATCATCACGCGCAGTCCGCAAATGCTTGCGCTGCTGGAACGCGCAAAACTCGCTGCACGCACGCCGACGCCGGTGTTCATCCACGGCGACAGCGGTACCGGCAAAGAGTTACTGGCGAATGCCATTCACAACGCCAGCGATCGCAAAGATCAGCCGTTCGTTCCCATCAACTGCACGGCGATTCCCGAGAATCTGCTGGAGTCCGAGTTGTTCGGGCACACCAAAGGCTCGTTTACCGGCGCGACGGAATCGCGTTCGGGTCTGTTTCGTGCCGCAAGCGGTGGCACGCTGTTCCTGGATGAAATCGGCGACATGTCGATGGCCTTTCAGGGCAAGCTGCTGCGCGCGCTCCAGGAAAAAGAAATCCGGCCGGTGGGCAGCAGTAAGTCTGTTTCCGTCGACGTGCGAATCATCTCCGCGACGCACCGCGATCTCGACGCGGCGGTAGCGGCGGGTGAGTTTCGCGAAGACCTGTACTATCGCCTTAAAGTTGTCGATCTGGAATTGCCACCGTTGAGTCAGCGTCGTGAAGACATTGCGCTTCTGGCGGCCCATTTTCTTGATCGCATTCGACAGTCATATGAAACGCCTGTAACCGGTTTTGCACCCAAGGCCATGGAAACGCTGCTGGAAGCGAGCTGGCCTGGTAACGTGCGGCAGCTGCAGAATGTGGTGGAACAGACCGCGGCGCTATCGACCACTCCGGTGATTCCGCAGACGCTGGTTCAGGCGGCGTTGCACGAAGACGATATCGGGTTCACAACTTTGACCGAGGCGCGCAACCGGTTTGAGCGCCAGTACCTGGTTCGTTTGCTGCGTGCCACACGCGGCAACGTGAGTCGCGCGGCGAGACTGGCCGGGCGCGATCGCAGCAAGTTTTATCAGCTGCTTCGCCGGCATCATCTGGATCCTGCCCAGTTCCGCGATTAGTGACACGCACTAACAGAACGTAGGTGTGCGCATCCCGCTAACGCGCGTTGGCGGGATGCGTGTTGTTATCAGCCGTCGCGTTTTATCCGCGAGCTTTTAAAACGAGTCGCTCACCGGCTGTGCCTTTTCGGCTGCCAGAATTGGTCATAGTTAGAGTGTGCTTCGCCACTTCCTGTCGGCGTCCTGCCCGAAAGTCCTGTTCAACTGTACTCACTGACATTGAGCCTACAGGAGAACTCACTCATGACATTTTCAAAGACATTAACGGTAATGGCGCTGTCGTGCGCCGTCGCATCAACACCGATAGCTTTGGCTACCGACCATGCCGACGTCGATCCTTCCCGCGGAGCATCCAAAAGCGAAGTGGTGGGCGTTGGCACTGGAGCGATCATCGGCGCCGCGGTCGGTGGGCCCGTTGGCGCCATCCTGGGTGCGGCCATTGGTGGTCACTACGGAGACACCCATAACGAAGCGAAGACACAGAAGCGCATTGCTTCGACGCGATATTCTGAACTTGAATCGAGTCGGCTTAGATTAAAAAGATCAATCACGGCACAGGCGCAGCTCGATCGCGATCTGCTGGATGCGCAAGAAGAGCTCGAGGCGCTGACGGATCGAATTGAAACCCTGTTTGTAGAGCGCGCGCTGGTTGATGGACTGCAGTTCGACGTGCATTTTGATACCGACGACGCGGTCCTTGCTGACACAGACCGGGCGCAGCTTTCGCGGCTGTCCGAACTTCTTCAGGCTCTACCTGAGGCGCAGGTTGAGCTGTACGGCTTTGCAGACACGCGCGGCCAGGAGGACCACAACGAAACGCTGTCGCTCGACCGGGCGTATTCGGTGGCCGATACGCTAAACGGCCTCGGCGTTGCACAGAGTCAGATCAAGACCTATGCGCTGGGTGAAAGCAAATCATCGTACACCGGCAATGACCCCGACGGGTATGCCCACGATCGACGGGTCAGTATTCGTTTGCAGCTACCAGAAGATGAACAGCCGGAATTCGAGCGTGAAAACGCACAGGCTGACCCCGCCGACAATACGCTCAGTCGCGGTCAATAAAAAAACGGTCGCCCGACAATCAGGCGACCGTTCTTGTTCTCGAGTCCCCTAGCGTGCCAGGGACGGCGCGCAACCTTGCCGGGCAAGGTTACGATTTTAGGGTTTATGGAATGGCAGCGATCAAATCGTTTTCACCAAGATCATAAAGCGCATCGTCTGACCAGTCACCCTTGCCGCAGAACGCTTCTGCGGTGGCCTGGTCTACGAACGACGGTGCTTCCATAGCGGCCGGGTTCTGACCGTCCATGCTGTTGGGACGGGCGCGAAACGCAACATGACTTCCTACCGCGTACTGGCCGGAACTATACCGATCCAGCGTCGACGAGTTTTCAGTGATGCGGCCAGCTAACCAGATACGGCGCTCGGTGCTGTCGATGTGAACACAGGCCATCTCGCCATTAATGTCCATTTTTCCGCCGTCCTCAAATGCATAAAAGCGGAAACGACCATAGCCGGATTTATCAGACAGTACAGAACCTTCCATCGTGAAGGTGTAAGTGGTTCCGGTGTTGTCCTTGAAGCTTCCTTTACCAAATGAACTGGCGACAGTGTCTTCAAGCCGGGCACGGTCTTCGGCGCTCAAAACGCCAGCGGTATTTACCGGGGCAGCGGGCTTGGCAACTGCGGCCGCTGGATCGGCTGTCTGTTCGGCCTGCTCGACGGTCGCTTTAGACTGGTCGTCGACGGCGTCGGTAGCTGGGGCAGAAGCGTCCTCTTTAGCGCAGCCGGTCACGGCAAGACATACACTTAATAACAGGGCAGAAAAAGAATGGCGCATCAATCAGGTCTCCGTTGTCGATAAAAAGCCGCGCGGTTAGCGCGGCGAGAGGCTCAATAGTGTAATTAGGGGAGTTCACGAATGAAAGGGGCTTGTGCCCCGTCTCGCGTACTTTTTGTCGGGAAACGCCGGTTTTGGCGGGTTAGACACAAAGTTCGGCTAGATCCGGGCCTGGTACGTGGCCGGCGAGCCACTGTTTTGACATAAAACTGTGGCGATTTAGATCATCTTGCGCCGTTCCTGGTGGCATGGCTGTGTCCAGGAGACGTGATCGGATGGGCGTCAGCGGGTGCTAACTGGGGGTAAGTCCGTGCGTCTGCTGGTCGGGTTTCAACGGGACGTAGGGCAGGATATCGATAACTTCGCCGGCCAGATGGCGTTCCTTGAGTTCATTCCAGTAGGCCGCGGTCAAAATCTCGCCGTGATGTTCAACGAATACGTCGAGTAACTCTTTCTCGAGTCCCAGGAAGGTCGGAAACTGTTCCGGAAACACATCGGTTTCGCCAACATAAAACCAGGCGCCCGCGTTCATCTCTTCCTCGTGGGTGGAGGCTTTGGGCATATCGCGGAAGTGACACTCGGTCACCAGACACAGTTCATCGTAGTCGTAAAAAATTACCCGGCCATGGCGGGTAACGCCAAAGTTTTTGAGCAGCAGATCACCCGGAAAAATGTTGGAAGCGGCCAGATCACGCAGCGCGTGACCGTAATCTACGACAGCGCGAATCGCGCTGGCCCGGTCAACTTCGCGAAGATAGCGGTTGAGTGGCTGAATCTTCCGTTCCACGTACAGATGATCAATAACCACCTCATCGCCTTCAAGGCGTATGGTGTTTTCGGTTTCGTCCAGCAGTTCCTGCAGCAAATCGGGATCGAATTTTTCCTTATCAAATTTAAGGTGCTGAAATTCCTGTGCGTCAATCAGACGACCTGCGCGGTCCCGCTTGAAGACGAGCTTGTATGCGTCGATAACGTCCTTGCGTACGGTCGTTTTCGGATAGGCAAATTTGTCCCGGATAACTTTGAACACTACCGGGTAGTTTGGCAACGAGAACACCACCATAACCATGCCACGGTCGAACGCAGCGTCCTCAAAACGGTCAGGGCTCGACTGCAAATGGAGAAACATGTCGCGGAATCGCTCGGTCTTGCCCTGCTTGGCGCGGCCCAGCAACGTGTAAATCTCGCTGATGGGCTTGCGCGGCAGGATCGACTTGATAAACGCCACGGCGTCTCTGACCACGTCAAGGTCTACGTGGATGTACGAGCGAGAAAAACTGAAGATGATGCTGACTTCATCTTCGTCGGTAATGACCGCGTCTATGACATTCCCGGAGTCGGTGTTTTTTACCGCGATTACCAGCGGCAACAGATAGTCGCTGCCGTTCACGCGTCCAATAATGTAGGCGCGGTTATCGCGGTAGAAAACCTGTTTGATCAGATCCAGTGTTTGCAGGGAAAAATTACCGCCGGCTTCAATGCAGGCGCGGTTCAACTGGCTGGCAACCAGGTTGCTGGCGGCGATTTTGTCTTTGAAGTCGCCAATTTGCACATAGTCGCACAATACCTGATGCGCAATTTTCCATACGGAGCCGGTGTTCGTATAGGTGCGATAGCCGCCATAGCGACGGAATTTGCCCAGACCGGCTTCTTCTCCCGCCGCGAATTCAACTTCCGGATTAACACCGACAATATCGAGTACCCGTCGCGAGATAGAGCTGAAAAACGTGCGGGTAAATTCGGCATCAAGGTACGGACTGATAATGTCCTCGTAGTGCTCCTTGATGCGTTTCCAGGCCTCGACGGAGGTAGCCTGGTCCCTGAGCTTGTCGTGCAAGTGAGAAACGGCCTGATCGACGCAGTAACCGTATATTTCAATACGCTGTACTGCGTCTCTTTGAGAGCCGTGACGGTCACGCTGCAAGAAGCGCACCCGAGCGCGCTGCGTGATGTCATGAAAGTAGAGGTTGTAGCGTGAGAACGCCGTATAAATATACGCCGCGCACTCCCGCGTTAGCGCGGAAGGCACGGCATGTATTGAGTCAGGCAAAATGGAATCTGGCCCGGTCAAATGATCACATCTTGGCGATCATGGCATCGGCAAATTCGCTGCACTTGACTTCGGTCGCGTCGTCCATGAGTCGTGCGAAATCGTATGTCACCGTACGGGTTGCAATCGTGTCATTCATCGCCTCGATGATCTTGTCGGCGGCTTCTTTCCAGCCCATGTATCGCAGCATCATTTCGCCGGACAGAATCAGTGAGCCAGGATTGACTTTGTCGAGGTTGGCGTATTTAGGCGCCGTTCCGTGTGTGGCTTCAAACACCGCATGGCCCGAGTCATAGTTGATGTTGCCACCAGGCGCGATGCCTATGCCGCCGACCTGTGCGGCCAGAGCATCCGACAGATAGTCGCCGTTCAGGTTCATGGTTGCGATGACGTCGAACTCGGTAGGGCGGGTGAGCACCTGCTGCAGCGTGATGTCAGCGATCACGTCCTTGACCAGGATCTTGCCCGCGGCCAGTGCGTTGTTCTGTTCTTCGTTGGCTGCTTCCTTGCCCTTGGCGGCAGCCGTAGCGTCGTACTGATCCCAGCTGTAGGTGTGTTCGGGAAACTCCTCAGCGGCAACCTTGTAACCCCAGTTTCGAAATGCACCTTCGGTGAATTTCATGATGTTTCCTTTGTGTACCAGCGTAAGGCTCTTGCGATTGTTGTCGATGGCGTAGCGAAGCGCCGCACGTATCAATCGGCTGGTGCCTTCTTCGGATACCGGCTTGATGCCGATACCGGACGTCATCGGGAAGCGAATCTTGCTGTACTCTTTCGGGAAATTGGCCTTGAACAGGTTCATGAACTGGCGATTGGCGTCTGACCCGGCCTCAAACTCGACGCCCGCGTAGATGTCCTCGGTGTTCTCTCTGAAAATTACCATGTCGACGTCGCCGGGTTTTTTAACCGGCGACGGTACGCCGGCAAACCATCGAACAGGTCGCAGGCAAACGTATAAGTCCAGCAGCTGGCGCAACGCCACGTTCAGCGAGCGTATGCCGCCGCCGATGGGTGTGGTCAGAGGGCCTTTGATCGATACCAGGTATTCGCGACATGCCTCAACAGACTCGTCGGGCAGCCACGAGTTAAATTTGTCATTGGCTTTTTGCCCGGCGTAAATCTCCATCCAGTGGATTTTTCGTGAGCCAGAATAGGCGGTCTCAACGGCGGCATCCAAAACGCGGACGGCAGCGCGCCAGATATCCGGGCCGGTACCATCGCCTTCGATGAACGGGACAATCGGATTGTCGGGCACCACAAGCTGTCCGTTCTCAAGCGTGATTTTTTTTCCATTGGGTGGAATTTCTAACATGGTGTACCTCTCTATAATGGCATCGCAGCGTGTTCGTCACGCTGTGGATAATTCAGGACTATAACGCCGTATTGGTGGTTGGTGCCAGCGGTCAGACCATCAACCGGGGTCCCTCGACGTCGCGAATCTTGCCGGCTACCGGGGGCGGGATGGTTGCCCGCCGGTTTTGACGATAGTCATAGCAAATAACCAGGCCGGAACCGCAAGCGGCCATAACCGGCTCGTCGTCGTTAATAAAAAGACCGTAGTCCATCGTAAACCGGTCGTTTTCAAGCGTGCGAACCCGCGTGCCAATACGTATCGACTGCGGATAAACCAACGGTTTGCGAAAGTAGCATTCTGTGTGAGCCAGAATCGGCCCGAGGCCGTCATTCAGCTCGGGATCGCAGAAGTTGATACGCTCCAGATAGGCCATTCTCGAACTCTCGAAAAGACGAAAAAACACGGCGTTATTCATATGACCGAACGCATCCATGTCACCCCATCGGACGTGTTCGTTAACGATTACAGCCAAGGCCGAGAGCTCAAGGTCGAACAGCTCGGATTTTCCCGACATCAGCGAGCCGACGTTTGGCGTTCAACTGGTACGTAGGCCACGGCCGGCTCGTCGCCGATGCGCGAAAACTCATGTCGGCCGCCAATGGTTTTAAGGACACGGTCCCGTTCCTCTTCCGTGGCATACCATCGTGTGGTTTCCCAATCGCTGCCCATCAATGCCGCGAATCCGTCATTCGGATTGATGGTTGCGCGGATACCAAACAGATGGTCTTTCTGGTTGGCAATTCTGGAGGGATCGAAGTTTTCGGAAGAGGGCATAGTTGAAGTCTCTCTGATTAAAGCAGGTTAGGTTGTCTATATGACGAAAGATGTCAGGCATTTCGATTAAAATGCTAGGGTAAACCCTGAGGGTAATACCCTAGCACACAGCATAGAATGGTTACATAATGTACCCTCAATTTCGTATTTTACCGATAGCAAGATAACGTTAAAAAAGAGACAAACTGTATCGATAAAAAAAATGCTGGAACGTGTCACGCGCCGAGACTTCAACTGCGTCGACCATCCATATTTACCCAACGTACGGCGATGGATCAAACATCGGTGGATGGATGGGTTCGGGCAGCAACTGTTCAGCGTAGTGCGTCATTCACGCGCATTGAGCAGTTCATAATGTACGGAGTTTAACAGACGTTTGTTGAATTTATTCTCAGTTGTGTCGGATCCGCTGGTGGTCATCAACGAGATCGGTGACATCAAATATGTAAATGATGCCATGTTAGAGCTTTTACGATTAAGCGGCCGCAGCGTCGCCAATGACAACGTCAGCAGATACGTGTCGGCCGACACCTTTTCAACCTTGATTAATAATGGAATTCCTACCGCCAGAAGCGACATCTACCGGGCGCCGGTAGAGTTGATCGACGCAAGGCATCAGACGCACCATACGGAGGCCCGTCTGGTCAGTCTCGGCGACAACACGTACTTTCCGGATTGCTTTGCGCTGCTGCTGGATGAGCGATCGTTTGTTGTGCGCAAAGCCTACGGGCTGGATGTTGCGGAAATTCCGCATCGCGTACGAGTCCGGGATCACGGCGCTACGCTGATTCTGACTATTGATTCCGACGGTGTCATTAAGAGCGCCAGCGAACCTGCCAGCCAGTTAATCGGATTCGATCAGGCCGGGTCATCCCCTCAGGTGCTGTGGGCGCTGGAACGCTGGTCGGACAGGGAAGAGTTCGAGGTGGAGCTGCAGCGCTGCATAGAATCCCTGCGTCGGACCGATAAACAGTACATGCCGGCGCGACTCATACAGGAAGACGGCTCGACGGTGTGGCTGGAATTAAGCCTGTCGAATACCGCAGACGGCGTCATAGCTGTTGAGGGATATGACGTGACTTCCCGCGTGGTGTCAGAATTGAGCCAGCGGCAGTATACCAAGCGTCTCGCGCACCTTTCTCGCCAGCTGCTGACGGCTCAGGAGTCGGAGCGTAGGAGAATTGCTCAGGAACTTCACGATCAGATCGGACAATTGCTTACAGCGTTGCGACTCGGGCTGCACAGTGTGCATCACAGTATGGAAGACCCGGAACTTAAATCGCGTCTAGATGTATCCTTGGATACGGTAGACAAAGTGCTCGATCATGTTCGATCGCTGTCGCTGGACCTGCGACCTGCCATGCTCGACGACCTGGGTCTGCCGGCCGCGCTGAACTGGTTTGGGGCCAGACAATCCGAACTCACCGGACTCAACGTTGAAGTGTTTGCGGACCGACTCGAAAAACGGCTGCCAAACACAGTAGAGGTTGCCTGTTTTCGTATCGTTCAGGAAGCCGTATCCAACGCCATGCGTCACAGCCGGTCTGAAGATATACACATCACCATGCATTTGCGTGGCAATACGCTGGAACTGGATATCGAGGATTTTGGAGTCGGATTTGATGCCAGGGATGTGCTCGACAATTCGTTCAATCACAACGGGCTCGGTCTGGAGAATATCCAGCAGCGAGCGGCATTGGTAAACGGGGAATTCAAGTTGGATTCGATCGAGGGTCGTGGAAGCCGTATACGTATTCGGATACCAATAAATTAAGCAAAGGAGTGAGGTCACTACAATGACAGTTAAAGTACTGCTCGCAGAAGATCACGCCATGGTGCGATCGGGGCTGAGGTCGTTGCTCGAAGATGTGCCCTGGATAGAAGTTGTTGGAGAAGCCAGCAATGGACGACAGGCATTGCAATTCGTTCGTCAGTCGCCCGTGGATGTTGTGGTCATGGATATTACGATGCCTGGACTGAATGGTCTGGAGGCAACGGCTCGTCTCAGCAAGTCGCACCCGGAAGTTAACGTGTTGATGCTGTCGATGTTTGCGAACGAAGAGCACATTGTGCAGGCGCTTAGACAGGGAGCATCAGGTTACCTGGTAAAAGACGCGGCGGCTTCCGAGCTCGAAGTGGCTATCCAGACCGTGGCACGCGGCGACCAGTATCTCGGCGCGTCGATCGACGCCGCACGGGTTCAGCGTCATCTTGAAACCCCGGGAGGCGGAAATGCTCTGGACTGCCTGACACCGAGGCAGCGCGAAATCTTGCAGCTGGTGGTGGAAGGGAACAAAACCCGGGAAATCGCTGAAATCCTGACCGTGAGCGTCAAGACTGTGGAAACGCATCGAGCACAGCTTATGGATCGCCTGGGTATTCGCGATGTGGCTGGATTGGTCAAATATTCAATACGGGTAGGGCTGCTTTCCGCCAACAGTTAATGGGTGTTCGACGCCTGCATCCATGAAATGACGTCAGTCGATGAATTGCGCATTTCGGTGTGGGGACATTTTCCCAACTTGTCTATGGGAGATGTAACTGTTTGTTTTATTTGATTATTGCGTACTTGCATGGGGAATCTTTTCCCATTCCTGATTCCGCCTGTCTTTCCGGCAGTGCAGTCGTAGTATCTCTCCTAAGAAGCTGATTCAGAACAGGCTTCAGATTGAGAGATGCCGTAGGGAACGGCGTTGGGGGTTTTCCTGATGGGGTTGGCGACAGGTCAGTTGTCGATCCGAAAAAAAGCGCATGTCAATAATAAAATTGTTGGTGTTTGACGAAAATACAGAGTTTCGGGAACCACTGGAGCAGTACACGCAAACGGTGCCGGCCATACGGCTGCTCGGGGTAAAAACAGCGGTCCAGGACGCCATCGACGGGGATGACGCTGAGGCGCCTGATCTGGTCTTGTTCGCAACCGCACTGGTTTCCGCAGAAGGCGAAGGTTCACTGAGCGAGCTTCGCAATAAATGGCCCGAGGCGCTGTTTTATCGATTAACCGTTTTTGATGACTCTGGTCTGGATGAGTACGACTACATAGAAGGGTTCGATGGGTCTGTACCGCGATCGAATATAGAAGAGCATCTGACGGCGATTATCGAAACGTTCAAGTGTGCGAACGACCTTAGTTGACGGCAGAGGCTGATGATGTCGAATGCCGTCTACAGAGTCGGTTGTTCAGAGCTGCCGATCATTGGCGCCTTCGCGATCACTCCATTTGAGCAGGCGACGGGTGATAAACAGATAGAGTCGCTTGCCTGTCTGGCGCCACAGGCGCGAGTGCAGGGCTGGCGTATCGAGTATGCGTCGCTCGCGTTGAGTCAGGGACTGGGGCAGGTAGCTTCGCTTGTGTTTGAGCAGGTGGCGGATGTCTTCGATGGCCAGCGTGCGGAACCAGCGGGAACGGGAGCGGAAGACGCTCGCCAATTGAAAATCGACAAGACCGGCGCTGCCGTCGGGCCGAACCAGCCAGTTGGGCTCTTTGGCGCTGTCGTTGTGCACGACGCCAGCGCGGTGCAGCGAGTGCAGCAGCGTGCGGGCGCTGCGAAAATAGGCCGCGTCACGGGGTTTGATGGCTTGCATGGGCTGGCCATCGACAAAGGTTCGTCGCAGAGTGGACTGGTCCCAGGACAGCAAGGCCGGTAGCGCGGGTGACTGCGGGAGTGCCTGCAACGCCCTGGCTTCGCGATTGGCGAGCATGCGCGCAATGGGGAGGGCCCACCAGCGTGCGGCTGTGAGGTCTCTCACAATAACCGTGGTGGTGGCGCCATTGAGCGTTGTTCGTTCGCTGTAAATGCAACCGAACAAATCGGTTTTCAGGACAGTACGAGCGGTGGGTTCAGAAGAGAAGGAGTTTTGCATAGTGATAATGTTGACGCCGGAGCAACAGGCCGCTGGTAAAATCCCGACCGAATGGATTACTCCCGATGTGTGTATGACCCGATGTGTGTATGAAAAGTGCCGCTCTCGGTTTTCGTTACATGGACTAATGAAAGGTGGCTGATTTAGTCGGCCACTTCACTTTGAACAGGAATGCGACCGTGTGTCGCGAATGGTATCACTCATGGATTCAGCCCGGACGCTTCTGGAAACCCCCGATTTCTTTTCGACAGCCGCACTGTTTGATAGCGTAGCACCCGACAGTATCGAACACTATCTGCGCGAATGCGAAGTCCTTCAGGTGGCACGCAGCGAGGTCCTGCTGACGCCGGAAACGAGTAATGCCAACCTCTATGTGCTGATCGACGGGGGGCTGGAAGTCCGCCTCGATTCGCTCGATCGGGCCCCGCTTACAAGGCTCGTGCCTGGCGAATGCGCTGGCGAAATGTCGATGATCGAAGGACGCACTCCCTCGGCCTATGTCGTGGCGTCTGTGGATTCCACGGTGCTCGTGATCTCTCACGAAGTGCTCTGGGCCATGGTTGGGGCCAGTCACGCCATCGCGAGAAACCTGCTCGTTATACTCAGCGGCAGATTGCGTACCGATAACGCAATCATTGCAGACAGCGCCGTGATTATCAGGCATTTTCAAAAGAAGTCGTTCACCGATGCCCTGACCGGGCTCAACAACCGCCGCTGGATGGAAGACTTTTTTACCCGGGAGATCGCGCGCTCTCAGCTCGGTGGCCTGTCTGCCGTACTGGCCGTGGTCGACATTGATTACTTTAGTGAATTCAATAATCAGTTCGGCCATCTGGTGGGTGACCTGGCGCTGGGTGCCGTGGCCGAAGTGCTGATCGGGCATTTTCGAGCTGACGACATGGTGGCCCGATATGGGGGGGACGAATTTGTCGTGCTGTTACCCGGTATTGATATTGTGGAGGCGCGTTCTGTTGCGGAGCGCGTACGAGCAGCGCTGGTCAGTGCCAGCAACAAGCTTGCCACAACGGTCAAAGACTGTTCAGGCGTGACGGTATCCATCGGGATGGCGGCCATGACCGCGGATGACACGCTGGAGAGTCTGATCATGAAAGCGGATAAGGCGCTGTATCGGGCCAAGGAAAAGGGCCGGGATCAGATTTCAAATTAGGCGCTGGTGCTACGCTTTAACCACTGACAATGGTATTCTCATATCGCGCCGCCAATCCGGCGTTATAACTGTTTTCTGACCACCGATCTGGAAGCCCTAAATGTTATTTAGAATCAGCATCTTAACTGTATTGCTAGTCGCGCTGAACGCGGCGGCACCTCTGGTTTACGCCGACGGAGACGCGCAGGCTGGCCGCGCAAAGGCCGAAACCTGTATTGGCTGCCACGGGATCGAGGGTTACAAAAACACCTACCCCACTTTTCGCGTACCCAAGCTCAAGGGCCAGCACGGCAAATATATCGCCATTGCATTGAAGGCCTATCGGGCCGGCGACCGCAGCCACCCGACCATGCGTTCACAAGCCGGAGCGATGACCGATCAGGACATCGACGATATTGCCGCTTACATTGAATCGCTGAAATAACGGAGAGCGACGTGACACGAATTGCAAATACCATGTTGACGAAGGGCGCCGCGGTAATTCTGATGGCTGCACTGTCTGTTGTGTCGTTCGCGAGCGACGAGAAAGCGACCGAAGAGCCCGCCAAGCCGGCACGCTCAGGCGCTGAGTTATCGCAAGCCTGTGCCGCCTGTCATGGCCCGGAGGGCGTATCGATTTCGGATGACTTTCCGAACATCGCGGGACAGTATCGCAGCTACCTGCTTTACTCCCTGAAAGGATATCGGTCTGGCGAGCGAAACAACGCGATCATGCAGAGTTTTGTCAAAGACCTTAGCGACGAAGAGCTCGCCAACCTGGCTGAGTTTTATGCGAGTAAGGACGGCCTGGATACGCTGCCGCAGAAATAGGCAGGGAGTGGCCAGTTGCGCCACCCGGTGACTCTGACATCCCGCGTTTCAGCCGATACTACACACGCAGGGTTCTAAGTGGTGAGCCTGCATGTGCAGGAAGCACGGAATAGCGGAAACCGGATCTATGTCGAGTATAACTGAGCCGATAGTCAGGCAGGAAGGCAGCCAGCTCGTTCTCGGCGGCATGTGGCGTGCCGACGTGCTCCATAAGCTGCGCCAGCCGCTCGGAGACTATCGTCCCGACCCCTCAACCGACTTGCACATTGACGCCGCCGCCATTGAGTCGCTGGATTCTGCCGGCGCCTGGTACATCAGCAAAGCGCTCACCCGTCTGCAGAGCTCCGGAATCACAGTACGCCTCGAAGGCCTCAGGGACAGTCACTCCTCGCTGATCGAGCTGGTGTCGTCAAACGCGCTGGAGGCAAAGGACATTCCGCGGGAGCGGGCGTTCGGGTTTCTGGAAGACGTTGGTCGGGATGCACTGACCACGCTTAACGGGTATCTCGCGTTCCTTGCGTTTATTGGTCGGCTCACCATGTCGTCCCTGCGTATTGCCCTGACGCCAGCCCAGCTTCGCTGGTCGTCTGTGATCAAGCATATCGAAGAAGGGGGTTTCGACGCGCTGCCGATCATTGGCCTTTTAACCTTTTTGCTTGGCGTAGTCATCGCCTATCAGGGCGGGATTGCTCTGGAGACTTACGGCGCGAGTATTTACACGGCCGATTTTGTGGGCCTCGCCATGGTGCGGGAGCTGTCGCCTTTGATAACGGCCATCATTGTTGCGGGCCGCACCGGTTCTGCCTACACAGCGCAAATTGCGACCATGAAAGTGACCGAAGAAATTGATGCGCTGAGAACCATGGGCATCTCGCCTCTTGAAGAGCTGGCGCTGCCGAAATTTTTCGCATTGCTGGTGTCGCTGCCATTGCTCACGGTTTTCGGCGATATCATGGGCCTGATTGGTGGCATGGTCATGGCAAACAGTTTGCTCGACGTGAGCTTTACCATTTTTGTTGATCGGGTTACCCAAACGGTTACGCCCACCGATGTCATCGTCGGAATTGGCAAGGCACCTGTGTTTGCGCTCATGATCGCGGCCGTCGGCTGCTATCAGGGATTCGAAGTCAAGGCAGGTGCGGAGCAGGTAGGGCGACAAA
>CAWUKD010000079.1:0-16041 GCA_963922815.1 uncultured Gammaproteobacteria bacterium | reverse complement strand
AAAAGAAGGGGCACCAGGAGCACTAAAGGTCAACTGATCGGCCTCGTCCGCGTCGGTCGCGCTCAAGTGGATCGAGACGCTACCGTTCTCATTGGTGGTTACATCGTCAACGGGGTCGATTACCGGGGACATATTCGCCGGATCAACGGCCACCTGATTGTAGAACCAGTTGGTATTCTGATTCAGCCGTACCGTCGCGCTTGAGATTCTGAAATGATCACTCTGCACTCCCTGAAAGCTGACTTCGCACTGAGCAAACCCGGTGTTGTTGTCGACCACCACGGTCACGTCACAGTTGCTCGACGTGATTCCGTTATAAACGAGAGTCAGCGTGTAGTCGTCGGCCGTTCCGGCAATCTCATCCACTCCGCTGGCACCGTAAGCCAGCGTGGCCACACCGTCCGCTGTCAGGGTACGCTGAGCTTCATCGGTAAACTGCCCCTGCTGCATGACGGCTTCGGTACCGGCAACACCCAGTAGCGGTGCCAGGTCGCGTGAACCGTTCGCGGCATACGTACCGGCCGGCAGGTCAGCCAGGTTGCGGCTGTAAGTCGAAGAGTCAATGGTGCCAGCCAGCGTAAACGGATTGTTGTCCACCTTTTTGAAGTAGTGCAGGTTTGTGTCGTCATCGCGCAGGTCGTCGGACGACCCTTTGACATTGTCGGCACCATCGTTCAAATCGTAACTGCCGTCGACGCCCTGGGTAGACTTCGTGTATTCACGATTAGTGCCAGACAGACCGGACTCGGTCGCCAGGTTGACATGCGCCAGCCCGATACAATGGCCGATTTCATGCAGCACGACCGACTCGGCGTCAAGCTGGCCTGAAGGAATGTTATTGCTCCCGCCCAGGAACAGGTTCCCGGTAGTCGGCTGCATGGCGTTATACGTTGCAATGACATTCTGTACGGGTATGACAAGATCAGCGGTCACTGCGCTGGAAGGTGAAATACAAACATTGACCTCGAGGTTCTGATTTCCCGGCACGTAACCAGATGGGTGCAGCACCAGGTCAGGACTGCTCTGCCCCGCACCGATAAAAGCACCGGCAAGAACACTGGTGGTTGCAAAGGCATAGGTGGCCGACGCGGTAAACGCAATTAGGTGTTTGAGATTCATGTTACTGACCTCCCGAAACACGCGTCGCGTTGCGACGGCTATGATCAGTAAGACCAAGCAGAATCTGCTCGGCCTTAGCCAGATTACCAATAGCCTCGATTTTGGCATAGCGCATCGCGTCGGCGGGAAGGTCACTCCATACGATGCGGTTCTGCACAGACTTGCCCTTTGCGCCAGCCGATCCGAAACTTGCGAAATTTAGTGTAATCTGCGTTTCCGTCAGGTCCGACACATGAAACCGCTCGTTGAAGGACGCTGATCGCTCCTCAGCTTCGGCCACTTTTTGCGCACGAGCCGATTCCTGATCGAACGTCATCAGACCGTGCGCCTGAAGCTTACCCAACACCGACTGCATGGCTTTCGCGCTCAATCGATACTCGTACGTGCCGGGCATTTTCATATAGCTGGGAGTCTGTACGCGAACACGACCGTCAGCGTACACAGACAGCTCCTGATGTTCCTGAACGTCGGCGACTCTGTAGTGCAACCGCGTAAAGTGAATGATGGGTTCAGCCCCATTCGACTTCGCTACCAGTCTTTGATCGTCGGCCTGTACCACCGCCAACAAACTAACTAACAGTGCAATTAGCACTGCCCTCAAAAACGTCCTCATACTGAACTCCTCAAACGGGTTACCCTGGGCATTGTTAGTGAACCGCTCCAGTGGATACCACGTGGCCTGCAGCTCTTATTGTTTCCCTGAGTGTACCCCAAGTCTGAGGAAAGCGACGATTACAGATTATGTCAGATGAGAGCCGTGCCACCGGCCAGTTTCCGATGTCTACGCCAGTGACATACCCTGCTCATCGAGGTAGCGCGAGATGCGCTGAGCCGAAACAGGCTGACGCGTACCGAGTTTTTGAGCAAATACTGACACTCGCCATTCTTCGAGCAGCCAGCGATATTCCGGCACCTGAGCGCGCTCCTCGTCCGACAGCCGGGCAAGATTTGCCCAGTGACGCTCATAGTCTGGTCCGGGAACGGGTTCTTTGCCCTGCCCAATCAGGCGCTGCAACCGAACCTCTGATGCCTTCAGGTAACGTGGCAATTCGGGCCGCCACTCATTGGGTGTCGCCCGTACAAACCCGTCGTAAACCAGGCCATCAATGTGCGTTCGAACCTCAAGAACCAGATCGTCGGTCAGCCGATCCGCATGACTGTCGAGGGTCATCAAAAGCTGCTGGCGTCGCGTCAGGATTTCCAGCACATCGGCCGCAATCGTACCTGCTGCCTCAATGATTCCTGATTTACACAGCTCGAGTGCATGCGCAAATTCGGAGCCCTTGCGGATGACATCGCGATCGGTAACCAGCGACCCTATTGCCTTCATGATAATGTCATCAAACAACTGATCGAACTCACCAATCTGCAGGTACAGCAGGCTCAATCGATTCAGATCAGGCAAATTCTTTCTCAGGTATTTGCACTTGTCTGTCAGCTGCTTCTGCAGCAGGCGCGACACCCCGCCACCGTGAACTGAAGGCGCGTCCGCCAGCGTCGGAACCAGCTCCAGATCAACCCGGTAGGACTTATCGACCAGCACGGGGCTCGCATTGATCTTCATGTCACCATGTTCGACTTCCACCGTATCGGGCAGATCATCGAACGCCCACTGCCGGACATCGCTTTGCAGCCACTCGCTCTCGGCCTGAGCGCTTGCTGCCGCCATGGCATTTCCAGCCTTTAGCCTGAGATCATTCAGCTGCCTGCTCCAGACCACCTCGTTCCCATTCTCGTCCTGAACCCTGAGCCCCAGATGTAACCAGTCAGGCAGGCTGTCGCAGGCCCACGCCTCTTTGGGCACCACAATCCCAAACTGCGTGCCAATGAACCGGGTCAACGCATCCAGCAAAGACTCATCGCCGCCCGGCAATTCCTGATCGATGGCCCATACGAGAAACTCCTGGGCACGATTGGTTACCGGCACGAGCTGTTTACGTATCGCTTTGGGTAACAGTCGAAGAAGCGCCTCTGTCTTGGTTTTTATCCAACCTGGAATCAACCACTCGATCTGGGCGTCCTGAACATAGCGCACCAGAGCGGCGGGAATATCGAGCGTTGCCCCATCACGCGGATCACTCGGGTCGAACAGATAATTCAGATTGAGCGCGTGCCCGGCTACGTTCATTGAGTCCGGATACCAAGCCGTTTTGGCCGATTCCAAAGTTCCGACCTCTGCATCCGACAACGTCATCGATCGATTTACGGCGGCCTTGTCTGCGGCATACCAGTCCGAAAACGACTTACGGTCGACGATATCATCAGGCAGGCGGCGTTCGAAGGCGGCAATCTGGCGACCCTCATCCACCAGAATATGTCTTAGCCTGGACTCCAGGCTTTCGAGCTGCGCGCGCTTGCTGCGATTTGCTTCTATGAATGGAGCGCGAAACGACCATCGGTCATCGACAAGCGCGTTTTGAACAAAGGACTGTCGGGCTGCCGCTCTGTCATGTTTTGCCAAAGGCACCCGACGATTTCGGTTTAGCACAAACCCAAACAGGCTGACTTCTTCGACGCCCATCGGGCGACCTTGCTGCTTGTTCCAGTACTCTTCCACACACCGTCGACGCACCAGATGCGCCGCCGCCTTTTCTATCCACGCCGGATTAATCTGGGCCACTTGTCTGGCAAACACTTGCGACGTTTCGACGATCTCAGCCGCCATGACCCAGGCGGGTGGCTTGGCCGCCAGAGCCGAACCCGGAAATATCTTGAATTGCCGACCTCTCGCTCCCTGGTATTCATGTCGGGTTTTGCGTTGCCCGATGTAGTCTACGAACCCGCGAAGCAATGATGTGTGGACCAACGCCGGGTTTGCCGGTCGCTTGTTAACCGTGTGGTTAAGGTCGCTGGCGACGTAACGAAGCTGAAGGACGACATCGTTCCACTCCTGAAGCCGGCGAAAAGACAGGAAGTTTTTTCGACACCACAAACGCTGCTGCTTCTGGCTACCCGTTTGCCGACTCCAGGCAGTCCAGATATTCAGCAGCGCCAGGAAGTCGGACCGCTTATCAACAAACACGGCGTGCTTCTCATCCGCAGCCTTTTGATGGTCCCAGGGTCGCTCGCGCGGGTCTCCCGCGCTAAGGCCCGCGGCGATGACCAGCATTTCGGATAAACAACCGTCGTCAACGGCGGATACCAGCACTTTCGCCAGTCGCGGATCGAGAGGATAGCGGGCCATGCGCCTGCCCTGCCTGGTCACGCGCCCTGACTCGTTCACCGCCTGAAGCTGCGCCAGCAGTCGGTAACCGTCTTTGATAAATCGCCGGTCGGGAGCCTGAACAAAATCGAACGACTCGATCGCACCGAGGCCCAGAACCTGCATTCTCAAAATCACGCTGGCGAGGTTAGTCCGGATGATTTCAGGATCGGTGTAGGCGGAACGCTGATCGAAATCTTCCTCGCTATACAGCCGTGCACAGACACCGGGCTGTGTGCGTCCGCAACGGCCGGCGCGTTGCGATGCGCTCGCCTGCGACACAGGTTCAATCGCCAGTCTTTGTAACTTGCTCTTGTAATGGTAACGACTGATACGCGCCGTTCCTGTATCCACCACATAAACTATGCCGGGCACCGTGAGCGAGGTCTCCGCCACGTTCGTGGCAAGCACAATGCGCGGCTTATTTGATTTTCGAAATATCGCATTTTGCTTTTTTGCGCTGAGTCGTGCGAACAGGGGCAGCACGTCGACTTCGATTGAAAACCGCCCTTCCAGAACTTTCTGAGCGTCACGAATCTCCCGCTCGCCGGGCAAGAACACCAGAACATCGCCGTTCCCGTGCTGCGCCCACAGCGTGGCCACGGTGTCACAGATATGCTGATCCACCGGGCGGTCGCCCGGATCGTGATACTCCATCGCGATGGGAAAACTGCGACCGCTGACTTCAATGATGGGAGCGTCGTCAAAAAACCGCGAAAACTCACCGGGATTGATGGTCGCAGACGTAATGATCAGTCGCAGCTGGGGCCTTTTGACCAAAAGCCGCTTGAGTAACCCCAAAAGGAAATCAATATTCAGCGACCGTTCGTGCGCCTCGTCAATAATCAGGCAGTCATACTCCATCAGGCTGCGATCCTGCTGCGCTTCCTGTAACAGCATGCCGTCCGTCATAAGTTTGATCTGACACTCGGGGCCGGTCTGGTCGTTAAAGCGAACTTTGTAGCCCACGCCGTCGCCTACGTCACACCCCATTTCCTCAGCGATTCGCGTCGCTGTCGCCCGTGCAGCAATGCGCCTGGGTTGCGTATGACCGATTGCGCCGCACGCCCCATAACCCGCCTGAAGACACAGTTTGGGGAGCTGGGTCGTTTTTCCGGAGCCGGTTGCTCCGGCGACAATAGTGACCCGGTTAGCCCGAATTGAATCGATGATTTCCTTTGCGTTCTCAGCGATCGGCAGGTCCGTATTAACCACGGGGCTGAATCGCGCCGAACGGCTGGCGGCCCGTTGTACCGAAGCTTCAATTTGCAGTTTCAGCGCGGCAAGACCCTGCTCATCAAGATCCGCAGCCTTTCTGATTCTGTCGGCCAGCCGATGACGGTCGCTGAGCATGGCGCTTTTTAGCTGCTGCATTAATGCCACGACGTCTGCTGCAGATTGTGTTTGGAAAGTCGCGCTCACTATTAACCTGAATATTGAGAGATGGCATGAGTGTACACGGGGCTAACGGGGGATGCAGCCGGCAACCAGCGAACAACTCCGGGCGCCGGATCGAGGCGCTGTCCAGCAGAGGTACCTGCTCATTCAGGATCTGACCGGGCTGACTGAAGCAACCCGAATCATTCCCGTTGTAAAATACCTTTAATATGGACCCTGAATCACGCCAAGTGCAGCGGTGGCCCATCCGGACATACTTTGACAGATCAGACCGGTGGAAGGCTCACGGTAAACTCTGCTCCGCCCTTTTCACCGACGTCAAGCGACAGCGTTCCGCGCATGATGTCGACCAGCTCGCGAACAACGCTGAGTCCAATACCGTGACCGGCTACACTTTCGTCGGCGCGCTGGCCGCGTTTCAATACTCTGGCAGCATCTTTACTGGAAATACCAGGGCCGTCGTCGGACACAACGCAGATTACGCCAGGCAGCTCAAAGCCCTCTGCGTATTGCTGGTTGAGACTGATTTGCACCTCCGACTGACACCATTTGAAGGCATTATCGAGCAGGTTACCCAGCACCTCCATCAGATCGCCTTTTTCAGCTCGGTAAAAAAGCGTCTCCGGGCCTGTCACCTTGCAGCTTACCCGCTTGTCCGCATAGACCTTGTTCAGAGACTCCACGATGGCGTCCAGCACCTCGCGCACATCGATCTTCGCGACGCCCAATGTCGTACTGCCGGATGCCGCCGCGCGCTGAAGCTGATAACCCACGATGTCACTCATGCGATCGACCTGCTGATGAATGCTGGATTCCACCTCGTCGCCGAGTCGATTGGTCTCGAGCGTATTGCGCACGATTGCCAGTGGCGTTTTCAGACTGTGCGCCAGGTTGCCTAACGTGTTTCGATAGCGCGCCAGTCGCTTGCGCTCTGCGTCAAGCAGACGATTGGTGTTGCGCGTGAGGCGCTGAAGTTCCGATGGATACTCTTTTGACAGCTCCGAACGTTCGCCTGTTTCAATCTCGGCAATTTCCTGTGCAACCTGCCTTAGCGGACGCAGCACCCATCTAAGTACAATCGCCTGCGAGGCCAGTATCAGCGCCGTAACGGCTGCAAACAGCGTCATCAGCCGATCGCGAAATTTGCCCACCTGGGCACGATAGGGTTCGAGGCTTTCGGCAACCGTGAAGGTATAGGTAAGCGTTTCGCCGTTAGACACCTCCCATTCAACGGCGAGCGAATAGCTGAACATGTCGCTGCCGTCAGTGGTGCGTGCCTGCTGAAATCGCATGCCCTCCTCGGCCGGCACCGGTTCAACCGGAAGAAACAGACCCACGGCAGACATCGAGCGCCATTCGAGCACATCGGACTCGCTGATCACCTGACCGATAAGACCGGACCCCGGCGACATAAAGCGTGCCTCAGGTAGTTGATCCGGCAGGGTCAGTCGGCCGTTTTCATCAGTGTCGGCGGCGGCAATAAGCATGAGCATCTGAACATTCAGCCGGTCGCGAATGGCTTGCTCTGCGGAATCGCGAAAGGCCGATTCCAGCGCGATCATGGCCAGTCCGAAAAACAGCAGCAACAGCAGACTTACTGTCACCAGCAAGCGTGCGCTTAAGCTTTTCATCAGGACTCGGCAGGAGTCAGGGCGAATCGATATCCTCGACCGCGCAGCGTCTCTATGGGTTTGAGAGTATTGGCGGGATCAAGCTTTTTGCGCAATCGTCCAACAAAAACCTCAATCACGTTGCTGTCGCGCTCATAGTCCTGGTCGTACAGGCTTTCGGTCAGCTCTGTCTTGGAGACTACTTTGCCCGACTTCAGCATCAGATATTCCAGCACCCGATATTCAAACGACGTGAGCTCAATCGGCTGCTCATTGACCGAAACTTCCTGGGAGCGCGTATCCAGAGCGATGGATCCCGCCTTAAGCACGGCCTCGCTGAAGCCTCCTGACCGCCTGATCAGCGCGTTGAGCCTGGCCAGTACTTCTTCCGTATGAAACGGCTTGACCACGTAGTCGTCGGCTCCTGCCTGCAATCCTTCGACCTTATCCTGCCAGCGATCTCGCGCCGTCAAGATAAGAATCGGATAGGTCTTGCCGGCTTCTCGCGCCTTGCGAATCAGGTCCATGCCGCTCATTCCGGGCAGCCCCAGATCGACAATGGCAATATCGATTGGGTATTCGGTGGCAAAGTACAGCCCTTCTTCTCCGTCAGCCGCGCTCTCCACACCGAAACCGGCCTCACGGACCGCTGCGCACAGCGACTCCCGAATCAGGTCTTCATCTTCAATGACTAGTACACGCATTACAACCTCGCTCAGTACACCTTACCCGTTGCCGCACTAACCACATACGTGCGTACGCGACGGTCGTCGATCAGAACCTTGATGCGATGTTTACGGGTAGCACCGCTACCTTCCGTGCGCGCGCTGATGACTTTGCCGTTGGATTGTCGACGGACAATATTAACCGCCTGGTCCAGCGACACCTTCTCGCGCACAGCCTGCCCGCCTGACTCGGACGACGTTGCTCGGCTGTTGCGCTCACCCGAATAGCTGCGACGACTTGCAGGCTCCGCCGAGCGTTCACTTCGGGATTTGCGATTGAGCAGATTTCTGATCTCGCGAGACAACTGCTCGCCAGCCTGATCGGAATTTCGCTCATCTCGTGCCGATGACTGATAGTCAGACGCCGAGCTGTTGCGACGATCACGGCTGTCACTGCGCGAACGGCTACTGGAACGCTCAGGCTGCGCTCGCGACACGTCTCTGGACTTGCTTTGATTACCCGAACGCTGCTCCCGTTCGTTACGCGACCGGTCCTGACTTTCCGAAGATCCGCGCTTGCGCTTTTCATCACGCTTGTCCTGTTCGCGTTCCTTGAACTTCTCGTAAATCCGGTCGGCCATATCAGGGTCCTGACGATCGGCATTCGAAACCGGTGACATTACGAGCATCAGCAGCGCTAATGCCACCATGCTGATCACTGTTCGATTACTCATCATCCGGTTTCTCCTGTTACGCCGTATCCGCCCGTCTTAGTGGGTAGGAGTTACAGCAACACGTACACGGAGTTTATCACCTGGATCGGTGGCTGTGCGGGTCGTGTATTCGCGTCCGGCGTAAACATAGGTGACACGGTAGCCGTCGGCACGCTCTTCTTCACGCGTTTCATTGCGGGTTTCGCAGCGTTCGACCACTTGTACCCGCTCCTCGACAACAACATCACGGTCATTCCGCTTGCCTTTATTACTGGCAATGGCGGATCCCAGCAGCGCACCCACCGCAGTGGCCGCATCGTTACCCGAGCCGCTTCCGAACTGGTGGCCAATCACACCGCCAATCACACCACCGGCAATAACCGATCCCACGGAGTTACGCGGGCGATAGTCGCGATCCCGAGACCGCACGGTCACTTCCTCGTCCCAGCATTCTCGTCTGGGTACCGTGGTGCGAACTCGCCGAAACAGGGGCTCTACGGCCACCACTTCGGCATAGTCATAGCCCGCATCCCGGCTACCGCGAGGATAGGAATCATCCGCCTGGGTTGCAGGCACCAGCGCCATCAGGGACGCGAACAGTAATACTCGAATCGATAGGTTCATCTTCAGACTCCGGCCCACCAGGGCTCTCAATAAAGTGGGGCTTCCCACGATGTACACAGAGTAACTGGATAGAACTGAATCTAACCTGAACGAATGACCCTCCCATTAGTTACTGTTTTTATTGATATTAAGTGTGGTTTTGCGCCATCAACGCCCACGCTTGAGGCCATTCCCGCTGAATATGTTCAGGTCGGGGTTTCCCGACCCTTCGCCTGCTGCCAGACCGCTTCCATCTCGTTGATGTTCAGCGTCTTTCCGGACGCCTCTGTGGCCTCTTCGACAATGCGGAATCGACGGTGAAACTTGGTGATCGTTCTGCGCAGCGCCGTCTCGGCATCCACCCCCTGATGACGACAGACATTAACCAGACTAAACAGCACATCGCCCATCTCGTCTTCGATTCTCTCCGCGGAACCTGTACTGACCGCTTCCTTGAGCTCCCGCAGCTCTTCATCAACCTTGTCCATTGGTCCCTGCGGGTCTGGCCAGTCAAAACCGGTACCGGCGGCCCGGGAGCCCGTTTTCTGCGCCAGCTTCAACGCCGGCAGCGCGTTCGGAATGCCATCCAGCACCGAGGCCGCAGCAGGCTTTTCCTGCTGTTTGATGTCCTGCCACGTCTGTCGAACCTGATCCGAGGTGACCTGCCCCTTCTCACTACCGAATACGTGAGGATGGCGCCTGGTCATCTTGCTGCAAATGGCTTCCACCACATCCGCAAACTCGAAGCTCGATTGCTCTTTGGCCATTTGCGCATGAAATACTACCTGTAGCAGCAGGTCGCCCAGCTCATCCCTGAGCCCTTCCATGTCATTGTGCTCAATGGCATCAACTACCTCATACGCCTCTTCGAGCGTATAAGGTGCGATCGACGCAAACGTCTGCTCAAGGTCCCACGGGCATCCATTGTCCGGATCCCGCAGCGTCTTCATGATGTCCAGAAGCGATTGGATATCGCGCATGTGATTCGCCTTTTGTTTCGCCGTATGTTGCAACGTGAGCAGCCACCAGTCGCTGCGCAAAATAACTACACGTGCATGGTAGCACCCGGCCGGCGGGTCACCCAGCTGCCCGGCTGCGACGTCACCGCCAGCATCCGTGTCAGACACCCGGCGTTACGGCCACCGCTACACCGTCATCAGTGACTCGTTGCGGTACCTTCGGCGGACATCTGCCAACCACCCCCCAAAGACACGTACAGCTGAACCAGAGCCAGATCCATGAGCGCTTTACCCTGCACGGCTGCGTCGTCGGCACCGAGCTGCTGTCTTTGTGCGTCCAGCAGCTCCAGGTAAGACAGCAGTCCGCGATCATAGAGCTTCTGTGCACGCTCATAGGCGGCCCGATTGTGCTGTGCGGCTTCCTTCAGAAACTGCGAACTCTCGCGCGCGGACTTGAGATTCAGCCACCGCGTCTCGGCGTCCATAAACGCAGTGGTCACGGTTTGTTCGTAGTGGGTCAGAGCAAACTCGTAGCGTGCAAGCGCCGCTTCGTGCGACGCCTTCAATCGCCCCCGGTTAAACACGGGAACAGTGATTTTTGGTGCAAGTGCCAGTGCGCGACTGGCTGAATCAAACAGCGTGCTCGTGGACCCGCTGGTGAAACCGGATGAGCCGCCAATCACCAGTCTTGGCAAAAGCCCGGCGTTTGCCTGTCCTACATCAGAACCAGCACTGAATAACTGAAATTGCGCGACCGCCACATCCGGCCGGCGCGTCAGCAAATCGGACTTAACGCCCAACCGTGGCGTCCTATTTCCCGAAGCCAGTTCCCGAGCGCTTTCCAGCAGGATTTTTAATTCCGTCACCGGATACCCGGAAAGAATCGACAGCTGAAATACCGCCTTTTCCAGCTGCGCATTCAGCGTCGGCAAACTCGCCCGATTCGTGGCAAGCAGTCCGGCAGCGCGATCAATGTTGAGCTGACTTTCCAGACCAATGGCAAGACGCTTGCGCAACACATCAAGAGACCGGCTCTGCGCCTCAATCGTCTCGCTCAGGATCTGCAACCGCTGCCTGATGCCGTTGTACTGCACATACCCCAGTGTCACCTGCGCGGTCGTCGCAAGCCACGCACCGCGAGCAGCCGCACGGCTGGCTTCAACCTGCGCGATGGCCGAACGATTGGCGAACCGGTTAGCGCCAAACAGATCGACATCCCAACTCGCCGCCAGATCGGCTCCCCAGAACTCCAGATCCCTGTCAATGAATCCCGCCTGAATCAAACTCGATGGACCGTTTGGCGCGTTGACGCTCTGCTCGGTCCACGTGTAGCTGCCTGATCCTTCTACCGTGGGCCACAATGCGCTTCGAACCTGCCGGCCGAGCGCCCGGGCTTCCCGCAGCCGGGCCTGAGCCTTGCGGACATCGTAACCACTGGTTGCGGACCGCGTAACAAGCGCATCCAGAACGGGGTCATCAAACGTGCTCCACCAGGCACCGCTGGCGCTGTCCACGTCCACCGTTTCAGACGCCGAAAACCACTGGGCGTCGCGCGCAGCCGCTTCTACGGGTGCGGTGACATCGGGACTGCTGACGCACGCGGACGCTAACAGCAGTGAGGCCAGAAAAATCAGCACACGACGAACGGGCAGATAGGAAGACATTGAAGTATCGTTCATCATGCTGACGCCTTGTCCAGAAACATCGACGGAAAGTGCGCTCGCACACGGGCCAGTCCCTGATAAACCGCAGGAGCAAAAAACAGGGACAGAACCACCGAAAACAGCACGCCACCTGCGATAACAATCGCCAGCGGCGGCCAGAAATCGCCGCCTGAAAACAGCAGCAGCGGAGCAAAGCCACCCACGGTGGTTAACGTCGTAGATATAATGTGTCGCGTCGTGTGTGCCGTCTGACGAACAATCGCATCGGTGTCTCCTGCCGTAGCAACGTCGCTCGAACGAATGGAAGCAAGCACAACAATGGTTCCATTGATTGCCACTCCGATTAATCCCACGCTACCGATAATGGCGTTGAAGCCCAGCGCGTACTGTCCTATCCACAAAGCCAGCAACCCTAGCCCGACCGACAACACCGCGACCACCAGAATCGTACCGCCGAGCGTGACACTGCGGAACGACAGAACCAGCGTCGAGATCATCAGCATCAACAGCACCGGCAGGTAAATCAGCAGATCGCCAAGCGCCGCATCCTGCTCCGCCGCGTCGCCTTCTCCTCGAATGGTGTACCCGGCCGGCAAATTCAGTTTCTCATCGAGAAACGCCTGTTCAATTTTCGACGTAACATCGATGGCAAACGCGCCGTAGACGAGATAGCCAAAAATGCGATTTACCCGCTTGCCGTTGTAGTGACTGATCGCATTTACATTGGGCCTCAGCTCAAGCTCTCCGAAGCTGTTCAGCGGAACCCACTGCTCCGAGGCCGGTGAAATGATTTTAGTCGCTCCGACTGCGGCCACCGAATTGCGTTCGCCTTCTTTGAACTGAATTCTCACGGGCAGTGACTCTACGTCTTCGAGCACCGATCCTCCGGCCTGACCTTCCAGCCCGGTCTGAAGCTGTGCGGCCAGCTGGGTAAGCGTCAATCCGGACAGTCGGGTGCTGTCATCACTGGCCTGAAGGTTCAGCTTTGCCTGGCCGCCAGTGACCGACGCTCTGGTGGCGGCCACCTCAGGAACGGTGTGCATAATACGGCGTACTTCGTCGCCCAAAACTCGCAGCGTTTCAATATCGGGGCCCTCAATGCGATAGCCGACCGGTGAATTTACCGGAGGACCCTGAGCAAACGACTTGACCAGTACCTGTGCACCGACAAATCGATGACTATATTCGCGTTGCAGCAGTGGTACTAACCGGGTCGCGTCGTCTACGGAGCCCGTATACACCATCATATGAGCATGCGTATTATCGTTTTGAACCCGCATGATTCGATTGTAGTAAATCGTCGGAAAGGTACCACCGGACAAGGAATGCACCGCGGACACGCCGTCACGATTCTGCAAATCGCCTTCAATCTGATCAACCAGGTCCTGCGTTGAATAAATCGAACTGCCCGCCGGCATGTATATTTCGATTTCAAACTGGTCACGATCCGCTGCCGGAAAGAATTCCTGATTGAGCGTTCCCGCCAGCATGAACCCCGCGACGGGCGGAATCAGACAGGCCAGCGCCGTCAGAAAGGGGCGTTTCAATGCGCGCGTCAGCACTGAGCGATAGGCACGGCCGAGCGCTTCAAATTCAATTCCGTTGTGTAACCAGCCCACTTTCGACAGCGTTTTCTTCTCGGGCAGAATCATCCCGGCCATGGCGGGAATAATACTGACCGAAACAAAGAACGACGCGCACAACGCGAGCACTACCGCCAGGGCAATAGGGCCCACAAAGTCCCCCGCCGCTCCCGGCAGCAAAAATACAGGCATGAATGCCAGTATGGTTGTGAGCGTCGATGCCAGCAACGGTACAAAAAGATGACGAACCGCCTGCTCGACCGCTTCCAGCCTGTTCATCCCGCGGTCGCGCATCTGCTTGATTTCGTCGGTCATCACAATGGCGTTATCAATCAAAAGACCAATAGCGACGATCATGCCGAAAATGCTCATCTGATGAATCTGCTGATTGGTGAACGTCAAGCCAAACAGCGTCAACGAGGCCGACAACGGCAGCGCCATTCCCACGACCAGCGCGGCACGCCAGCCCATGCCGAAGAACACCACCAGCATCACCAGCACGGCACCCGCCAGCAAGTTATTACTGAGCGTCATCAGGCGCTCTTCCGTGTAGGCACTCTGCTCGAACACCACATCGACATCGATACCCTGAGCCACTTCCGCCTTGAACGACGTCACGACTTCGCGAGCAACTTCTGCCCACCGGTCGATGCGAATATCGGGCTCGGTGTGCACAGCAACCAAAATACCGCGTGCGTTGTCTGTATGAGCAATGGACTGGGGAGGTTCCTGCCAGCGTCGCCCTACGTCGGCGACGTCGCCCAGTGTTACCACGCCTCCACTCGAGCTTGTTGCCAGAACCAGCGACGCTACCCGGGCGGTGGAATCCAGCTCGCCATCCACCTCAATCAGCAGATCGCGCGACGGCGTTCTCAGAGCGCCGGCGGGCGCCTTCGGATCCCCCGCCGTAATGCGTTGAGCGACATCACTGGCAGTCAGGCCCATGGCGGCCAGCTCACTTGAGTCCACCACTACCGAAATCTCTTCCTCAGGTGCTCCAAACAAACGCACGATGTCGGTCCCGGGAATGCCGCGCAGCCGATCACCCAGTTCTTCGGCTACGCGATTCATGAGATTCAGCGGAGGACTCTCTTCACTGGGCCAGTTGATGGACAGAATCAGGCTGTAGGCGACCGCCGATACTTTGTCATCCAGTATCGGGGCCGACGCCTCTTCCGGTAAGTCAGCCGCCGCGCTGAGCATGCGATTGCGGATTTTTGAATACATTTGATCCGTGTCTTCCTGCTCAACCCAGTCCTGCAGCTCAAGGGAGAGGGTGGCAATATTGGCACGGGAAACGGACTCGATTTTCTTGATTTCCGAGAGTTCCTGAAGCGCATCCTCCAGCGGATCCGTAACCAGCGCCTCTACCCGCTTGGCAGAAGCTCCGGGGAACAGCACGACAATGCGTGAAAAGCGATTGGTAATGCGCGGATCTTCAATGCGCGGAAGATTCGTCAGGGCGGACCAGCCCGCGAGCACAATGACCAGCACCAGCAAGACCAGCGCGTATCGATTGCGGTAAAAAAGACGAGCCAGTCCCGTCGTCAGGCTGCTGGCAGATGCGTACGGCGCCATGGTTACAGTCCGTCCGTTGCAACAATTACTCGCTGCCCGGGCACTACCCGATTCAGTCCGTCAGGAATAATGCGCTCATCAGGCTTCAGGGCTCCGTTAATAAACGCCCGGGACCCGTCCTGGTAGAGCACTTCAACGCTTCGAGATTCGATGGTGCTCGCATCTCCTGCGGAACTGACCGAAGGCTCAGCGAGTACATAAACGTTCCATAGCCCGCGATCGCCTTCTGCCAAGGCCGTTAACGGTACCCAGTACCCCTCCGCCGTGACCGTTCGGCGCAGCTCCAGCTGAGCCAGATCACCAACGCTGAATAACCGGGGTCTACTTGCATCCTGTTCTCCACGCGATCGGTCGTGGTCAAAAATGGCATCCACGGTGCGTGCCACGGCATCTCTGACGGGCAATACGGATCTCAATGTCGCAACCACCGGCGCGGCGTTAATGACAAGCGTGTACACGCCACCAGTTTCGAGCTGGTTTGTTGCCGAACCGGCAACGCCGACCCGAACCTGCAGGTTTCCGGTGTCCTGCACGGACAATACAGGCTGACCGGGTGACAGCACCTGACCTTCGTCGTGATGCCTTTTCAATACCACGGCGTCATAGGGAGCAACGAGCTGCGCCTTCGATACGTCGACGCTGACGCGTGCGTACCGGGACTCGGCCGCCAGTACAGCCGCGTGGCTGGTGGCCGCCGCGTTTTCAGCCTCATCCAGCTGCTGCTGTGACACGCCATCAAATTCCCGTGCTTCAATTAATCGGTTCAGTGTTGATCGGGCCAGCCCTGATTGGGCTTTGGCCTGCGCCACTCCGGCTTCGGCTTCCTTAAGCTGTGCACGTAATCGGTCGACATCCAGCGTGGCCAGAACGTCGCCCCTGACTACCTCATCACCTTCATCCACGGCCACCGAATCGAGCGTTCCACCCAGTTCGAAGCCCAGGTCACT
>CAWUKD010000078.1:0-16110 GCA_963922815.1 uncultured Gammaproteobacteria bacterium | reverse complement strand
CCAAACTCTCCAGTCTGACAGGTGATTATCCCAATATTGGTCAATCGGTGGCGACCGCATGGTTTGAGGACAGCGGTGGATTTCCGCCCACCATTGTTGGCGAAATGTTCCTGAATTTTGGCATTATTGGTGTCCCCGTCGGGCTCTTTCTTGTTGGCTTATTTAGTGCCTGGCTCTATAATGCCGTCAAATCTTCAGGTCATTTTCTGCTGTACATTGTTTATGTCGCGATCCTGTTCAAATTCTTCTTTTTGTGGCCGAAAGGAGAGTCGTCAAACATTATCGGTGCGTTCTGGCAGTTCATGCCTACGGTAGTTATTTTTCTGGCAATTCGCGCTATCACCAGAGTTCCTGCCCCTGCGTCACTTCAGGGTGCCCGGAAATAGGCGCTTCCAATCGTATGAATCACAAGTTTCTTCCGCCTCCACCAAACACCAAAGAGCAATAACATGTCGGAAACAGTAAACAGGCAGGTTGCGTTGTTTCAGCCACGTTTCCTGAGCATCTCCATGACGTTCATCTACCGGCAGCTCTTGGGTATTTCTGATGACTATGAGCCGCTGGTAATGGCAACGCAGGCGATCAATCGGGAGAACTTTCCTTACGAGCGACTGGAGACCATGCCGAAGTCGCCGGTTGAAAAGCTCTATTCGACTGCCGTCCGCAAGCTCTGGGGTCGTTATCTGCCGATGTGGACCGGCAGGCGCAAGCATTGGGCGAGCGTTCTGGATAAGAATGATATCAGGCTGATTCATGCGCACTTTGGCTATTCGGGGCTGGAGATTCTACCGCTGGCCCGATCCAAGTCCATCCCGTTGCTGGTGACTTTTCATGGTGCAGATGCCTCTAATATGCTCGAGAGCCGACACTATGTGAAAGACCTGCAGGCGTTATTCGAATACGCGAGCGTTATAACCGTGTCCGAAACCATGGCCGAACGCCTTGAAGTGATTGGTGCGAACAGAGACAAGATGTTTGTGCATTACATAGGAGCGCCGGTCGAAGATTTTTCCTTCGTAGAGCGTAGGCGGGTCGGCAGCAAGGTTGAGCACAAAGAAACCGTCACCTTGCTGCAGGTCTCCAATTTTGTGGAAAAGAAGGGGCACGAGTACACGCTCGAGGCTTTTGCCAGGCTTCTAAAGCACTATTCCGACTGTCGACTGGTGCTGGCCGGTGGGGGGCCCTTAAAAGAGTCCTGTGAAAAACAGGCGTCTCGTCTTGGTTTGTCCGATCGAGTTGAGTTTGTAGGACCGGTGACAAAGAACGAAGTCATCAGACTGATGGGCGAAGCCGATGTATTCGTTCACCACAGCGTGACGGCTCGAAACGGAAGCCAGGAAGGTTTGCCAACTGTTCTGATGGAGGCAATGGGGACTGGCTTGCCGGTGGTTACTACCCGACATGCGGGCATTCCCGAACTGGTCGAGGACGGCCACAATGGCTACCTAGTGGAAGAGCGTGACATCGACGAATACGCTTCCAAGCTTGTTGAAGCACTGAACGCCCCGGCGGATATGCCTCAACGCGCCGCCGAGACGGTGCTTGAACGGTTTAATATTTCAGTTCAGAACCAGAAGCTCAAGAAAATCTACACGGAAGTCATGGGTACCTCTTCATGACGCGCCCGGAAACCGGCCCGGCCTAGCCGGAGACGCGGATCTAATGGTCAATCAGACAAAAGACGGCGGTAGTCTGAGGAGCAGGCTTCGTGGCGGTGGTGCCGCGAGCATCTTGCTGCGGGTGTTTAGCAAGGCGCTGGCTCTGGCGCTGTCGATCGTACTGGCACGCGGGCTGGGAGCAGACGGCTACGGCGTTTATGCGTACGTTATTGCCATCGTCACCCTGATAGCGATACCCGCGCAGTTCGGCGTACCTCAGCTTGTGATTAGGGAGACTGCCAAAGCGGCTGTTGGGCAAGAGTGGGGTCTACTTCGCGGTCTGTGGAGATGGTCGAACAGTGTGGTAGCGTTGTTATCGGCGGTGATCGCAGGAGCCGCCCTTGTGCTGGCATGGTGGTTTGCCGACAGTTTTACCCAGGAGCGCCTGATGGCGTTTGTCATCGCTTTACTACTGGTGCCGTTGATTTCGTTTGGGAACCTGAGAAGTTCAGCCTTGTATGGCCTTCGTAGGGTCGTAGTGGGACAATTTCCTGAATACATCATGCGACCGATTATTTTTGTCGGGCTGATGGTCGCATTAATGCTGACAGGAACGGGTGAACTGTCTCCCTTACAGGCGGTTTCCGGGCATGTCATTGCGGCCACCATTGCCTTTGTCGTTGGTGTAGTTCTTCTGAGTCGATCGTGGCCTGAGGGGCTGCGTCGGCAGCGGCCGGACCCTGTTTATCGCAGAACCGAGTGGCGAAATAGCGTTGTCCCGCTCGGGGTTATTGCCGGACTGCAGATTGTCACCACGCATATTGATGTGGTGGTGTTAGGGCTCTATGCTTCTGACAACGATGTGGGTGTTTATCGGGTTGTAGCGCAGGCTGCAATACTGATTGCATTTGGCCTTGATGCTGTCAATACGGTTGTGGCTCCCTACGTTGCTCGCTCTTTTAAGCAAGGGAGAATGAATGAGCTGCGCTATGTAGCGTTGATGAGCGCCCGGTACAGTACTCTTTTAGGCGGTTTGGTGTTCTTGCTGTATCTGTTGTTTGGCAAAGCGCTTCTGGCGCTGGTATTTGGCCCTGAGTTTTCCGCAGGCTACGTTACACTGTTAATTCTGGGTCTTGGTCAAATGGTGAATGCGGCCGTAGGCTCTGTAGGTTATCTGTTGAGGATGTGCGGCTTTGAAAAAGACCTGGCTCGGGCAGTCGCCGGGAGTGCGCTTCTCAATGTTGCGCTTAATTTCCTGCTTGTGCCCGTGTATTCGATGGAAGGGGCCGCAGCGGCTACGGCGATATCGATATCACTGCTCAATATCTACCTGGCGCTCATGGTCAAACGCAGACTTGATGTAAACAGTACGGTATTTTCCTCAACGAAGGGCACGGATTCGTTGTCGGACTAAGAAAATGGAAGAATCAAAGAATGAAGACTAGCAGCGACCAGATAGCCTATTGCCGCTTCGGCTCCGAGCGTTTTGACGTCTATTCTGATACCGCAATCTGCACACTTTTCAAACGCGAATTCCAGGATAATGATTCGTCCAGAAGCCCTGACGTGATTTTCAGAATCAGTCGTCAGGGAAAGACCGCGTTCGAAGAGAGTAAGAAGGGCCCTGGCGAGTGTGCTCGCAGCTCCGTGAGCTATTCGAACAGATACTGCGATTTCGACATCAGTTTTTCTTCACCCATTGAAGTCAATGTTCGGCTCAGACGCAGTAAGAAGATGGCTATGGCTGATCGATTGCCGGTTATCGTTCAGCGCCTGCTGACTCGAAAGTTTAATTCGGTGGACGAGCAGGAGTACGGTTATCTTGTGTACAAGGCCGTGCTGTGGATTTTGTTTTTGCACAACATCAACGCTGAGCGCCTGTTTCTGCATGCCAGTGGTTTTGCCCGCGGTAACCGCAGTGTCTTGTTGTGTGGCACCGGTGGTGTTGGCAAGACGTCGCTGAGCGCAAAAATTCTGGCAAAGAAGGACACGTTGTTTGTGTCGGATGATATCGTTACCGTATCCCCTGACGGCGTCGCCTATGCAAATGGGATGTATGTTCACGCCTATCCGTATAATAACCTTGAAGGGGCGCTACCTTTCCAGCATGCCCGCGGTTTTATAGCACTGCTTAACAGGTGCCACTGGAATATAAGAAAGAGGCTGTTGGGGTCAAAAGGAGCCTGTCGCCGCATTAGCCCCTTTGAGCTCCATCAGTGCGATGCGGCTGACGCTACGGGTAACGAGCTGGCGGGTGTTGTATGGCTGAGTCGTGATGGAACCAACGATTCCGGGTTGCAGGAAGCGGATGCCAGCAAGTTCGTCGAAGCGCACGATGAAGTGTTGCGCGATGAAGTACAGAGCGCCTTTGACTTTTACGCAACGGCAACCCGAAATGGCTGGAACCCACTGGATGATGGCATGCCCGGAAATCTCGATCAGGCGGTGCTTGAGCGCCTGCGCGACCTGGCAAGCCAGGTGTCAATCTGGCAATTTAATGTTGCGGATAATAGATCCGCGGCCGAAAATGCCGATGCGCTGCTGGATGAGCTTGAGGAAAAGCTCGGCTAGGCGCAACTGATAATCTGAGCGCGCAGGCTGTTGAATGGGTACTTGGTGTTAACTCTGGAGACTAATGTTCAGGGTGGCAGACCGAAAGACTTAAAGTCCGGATTTCGAAACCATGCAAATTATTTATGTATTGCCAAAACAAACCTATTTCAGTCAGGGGCGGCGAGGCCGGGTGGCGCACGCGATTGGAGTTGCCAGCGGCCTGAGTGCCAACGGGGCCAACGTTTCCGTGCTGTCCGGACCGGGAACGGTGGAGGCCATGAAGCACACCGATGTCCGCTGTATAGAAGTCGAAGCCGTTGGGTCAGGGTTTGTCAGTGAGTGGCGTTGGCTCACTCGGGTAATAAGCCGTCTTGAGGAAGAGCTCGAACGGTCGTCTGTAGATGCGGTTCTGGTTCGCTATGCCGTGTCCAACGGGTTTCGATTCATGCGTGTTTTCAGGAAAAATCACAGTTGCCTTACCTGCTTTGAAGTCAATAGTCTGGCCTATCATCAGTATCACACGCTCCCCGAGTTTGTTCGGAGTCTCTTTATGATGATTGAGCGAAGAATACTCCGAGCCGCCGATATGAATAATGCGGTTTCGTCCACGCTCTCCAACGACCTGGGTGGTACGGGACAGCAGGCACCAAAGATTGCATTGATTCCAAACGCCGCTGATCCGAGAAACATTCCAACGACGAATAGTAAGGACGACGGCACTGCCCGTGTCAGGTTCATCTACATGGGTGTGTTTCAGCCCTATTACGAACTGGACCTGGTAGTTGAATCCTTTAGTCTGTTAAAACAACGCGGCATTGACGCGGAGCTTCATCTCTACGGTGATGGTCCGCAGTACGATGCGATTGAGGCGATGACCGAGAGTGACGCGGATGTTTCACTCTACGGCCGTTATGATCTTGATGAACTTCTCAAAACCGGTGTCTTCGATGGCGAGGTCGTGTTGCTGCTGCCGAACCGAGGTAGCGGCATGAGCGAGATAGGATCACCCATCAAGTTTTACGAATACATGTCGTTTGGGCAGGCGATCCTGGCGTCCCAGGTGGGACAAGCCTGGGAGGTTCTCGAAAGCGAGAAAACCTGCCTGTTCTATGAGCCCGGAAACATCGAGTCCTGTTCAGCCGCGATGCAGCGTCTGGCCGAGGACAAGTCATTGCGTCAGGAGCTTGGACAAAATGTGTTGTCCGGCTTTCTGGCCAATCACACGTGGCGCGCTCGAATGAAAGAGTTTTTACATGAGCTTCGGCAAGTTAATGCCGATTCGGGTAATGCGTAACGTGGGGTCCTTTTTTGTTGTTGGCGTAGGGCGTTCCGGTACGTCTCTGTTGCAAAGCATGCTGGCTGCGCACTCGGCGCTTGCGGTTCCGCCGGAAACCGCTTTTCTGCGACGCTACGCGGCAGTCGGGATACTCTCGCGAATGGTGCGCGGCGGAGCTTCGCGCAGCGATATCGTCAACCTTCTGGAGGCCGATCCGCGGCTGCTACGCGTTCCGGTGTCATACGCAATGGTCGTCGATGAAGCCGCAGAAGAAGGTCAACTAACCGATATCTCCGTTTATCGATGTCTGCTCTCTCAATACGCCAGGAGTGTTAACAAACCCGGTGTAGGTGACAAAGATCCGCGAATGATCGAATACCTTGATATTCTGCAGGCAGCGTATCCTGAGGCCAATGTAGTACAGATCATCAGAGACCCAAGGGACGTACTGGCCTCCAAGAAAAAGGCCGACTGGTCTTCTCGGTACAGCAGTCTGCGACACGTGTTTGCGTACCGCGTGCAGTTGATGAATGGGCGTCGTGAAGGCCTCAAACAGTTTGGCGATCGCTACCATGAGATTGTCTACGAGGCATTGTTGGCGGAACCGGAGGAGCAGCTCAGGGCGCTCTGCGAGAAATTCGGCATTCCGTATGAATCCGGTATGCTGAAGTTTTCGAAAGCGGCGGAGAGTCTTGTCGCGCCGGATGAAATGGGGTGGAAACAGGAAACCATGGGGCCGCTGCTAAAGGGAAATCATGGCAAGTGGCGCGAATCGCTAACCGATGTTGAAGTGGCTCTCGTTGAACGCAGCTGTGCGACTGCCATCCGGGCGTTTGACTACGTGTCTAGCGACGCCTGGGGTAAACTCGGCGCCATCGATCGGCTACGTGTGCGTTTTTTGAACGCTGTCATTGCGGTCGCGGAGCCCGTATACCGAGTGTATCGGCGTATGAAGAACGGGATTGTTCGGAGAGAGTCTTGATTCGCGGTCGTTTACTCTATGCGGATACGCAGCAGCTGTGGCTTGCTCAGGGGTCGGTCATCATGATCAGTCGAGATGGCGGGAATTCATGGCAGGATTACGGCACGATTCCGGCCGGCGTTATTGGAAAACTGAAGGCGTCAACGCGTTTGGGACGTCGCCTTACACGTGCCGGCATTCACCACGTTGTCCCCGGTAATCCGACTATTGCCTGCATGAACGATGGCCTCTACCGACGTGCAGAGGACTCCAGGCATTTTAGCCGGGTGTCGTCGTTAACAGGCTCCCGACCGCTGGCCTTTGCCACGGATGGCAACCTCGTTTGTTACGGAGAGTATCGAGGTAATGCGGAGCGCGGTGCTGTACATGTCTGGGGAGCGACGACAGGTTGCGAATCCTGGGAGCCCGTACACACGTTTACTGATGTGCGTCACATTCACGGCGTATTTTTCGATCCCTACACGGAGTCATTTTGGGTCACGACCGGGGATGACGATGAAGAATCCGGCATCTTCCAGACCTTCGATCGTTTCGGGACGCTCAACAAAGTCGCCGGTGGTAATCAGCAACTTCGAGCTGTGCAGCTATTGTTCACGGAGCAATATGTTTATTACGGCTCCGATACGCCGATCGACAAGAACTACATTTATCGCATGGAGCGTATATCCGGACGGATCGAGTGTCTACAGGCGGTTGGATCATCGGTGTTTTACGGCTGTAAAGTGGGAGACGCGCTGTTTTTCTCGACGGCGGTAGAGCCCAGTGACATCAATCGCACCGATGCCGCTGAGCTGTGGTGTAGCCTCGATGGCGAAAATTGGTCTTTGTTGCGAACGTTTGAAAAAGACCGACTGTCATTGCGCTATTTTCAATACGGTCAGGTCCTGTTCCCCGCAGGGCCGGGCGATGACGCTCATCTTTACTACACGCCGTTTGCAACTGAAGGCGATCAGAAAACGTTCTCACTAACGCTAACGGAAGTCGCGCAGGAGTTGTCAGGCTCTGATCCTCGACGGACTTTGGGGGCGCGGTGATTCAGCGAGTGGCGAAACTCCGACGCTACTATCAGACCGTGCGAACTTTGCGCTGGCAGCAAATCAGTAATCGTATTCGACGCCGTCTGCTGCCGCCACGAGTCAGGGTGGTATCCGGGGCAAAGCTTCGCGTTGTCGAAAACTGGTTGCCACCCATCAGCAAAGCACGACACCTTACGGAAGATGGTCGCCTCACCATTTTCGGGGTTTCCCGCGACGCGTGGACTCAGGCACTATGGCGCAATGGCTCGGTCCCGGCACTGTGGCTTTATCATGCGCACTACTGCGACGACGTCGCATCCGACGAGGTAACGAACGACGAGAAGCAGCGACTGGTGTCTGCGTGGATCGAGGGCAATCAAACCCGTGAAGGCCCTGGCTGGGACGCCTATCCCATTTCCCGTCGTATCGTAAACTGGCTCAAATACTATCTCCAAGGCGGTGAGCTGAACCAGGATGCGATAGATTCTGTTGCCACTCAGGTTGACTATCTCTCGCGGAATCTGGAGTTTCATCTGCTCGGCAATCATCTGCTGGCCAATCTAAAAACTCTGATTTTTGCAGGTCTCGTGCTCGACACACCGGCAGCTGACAAGTGGTTGGCGATGGGGCAGCAATTACTGAAAGAACAGCTGGCAGAACAAATTCTGCCCGATGGGGGGCATCATGAACTCAGTCCGATGTATCACGCCGTTGTGCTTGAGGACTTACTGGACCTGGTGAACCTGAGTACGGGTGTGAGTCCTGGGCTGCGCACCGACCTTGAGCCTCTATGCGCATCGATGCTGGGCTGGCTTTCGACAATGACGCATCCGGACGGCGGGATTGCGTTGTTTAACGACGCGGCACTGAATGGCTGTGTCTCCACCGCAACCCTATATGACTACGCCAAGCGCCTGGGAATACCGGCTGTACGGTCGGAGCAGGAGGAAGGGCAGCTCGATCGTATTCAGGATCTTCCCCAGTCGGGCTACGTTCGTATCGATAGAGGGTCTGCGGCGCTGTTTGCCGACATTGCTCCGATTGGTCCCGCTCATATTCCCGGGCACGCGCATGCAGATACCCTGAGTTTTGAGTTATCCGTTGAGGGGCATAGGGTAGTCGTTAATAGCGGTACGTCTACCTACCAAAACAACGCTGAAAGACATCGACAAAGAAGTACCGGGGCGCACAATACAGTTGTTATCGATGGCAAAAATTCGTCCGATGTATGGAGCACGTTCCGTGTTGGGCAAAGAGCTGCGGTTCAGAATCGAAGAGTGGTCGAAGACCCGGCGAGCTACGCGGCATCAGGCCGACATGACGGGTTTTTGAAGAGCGCAGGCGTCATGCATTCTCGCAGCTTCGAAGTGTCGGACAGCGAATTGATCATAAGGGATACGCTGACAGGAAGTGGTAAACATGAAATTGAATGGCCGTTGCATCTTCACCCTGAGATAGGCGTGACCGAATCTGGGGCGGGACTATTTACTCTGAAGATACCCTCATCGAAATCTCTGGTAGTTGTGCGTTTCGATGAACGCTTGCAAGCTCAGCAGTTAGAATCTACCTACCACCCAGGGTTTGGCCAGAATGTAACGAGTACCAAGCTCACTGCAATGGCGTCGCTGGAATTGCCCTGTGAGCTGACAGTGACGATTCGAATTTAATACGACAGCAGGCGTGAAAAGAATTCCCTTTGTTCCACTATCAATGACGTTTTCGATAAGGTTGTCAGTACCATCGCCCTGCGCCGCCAGTGACCCGTTTAGGTGATTTATCTCCAGACAATTCTTCCCGACGTCGTTACCCGGCAGTGACACTCTTATGTGAACCGGGTGACGTGTTTCTTATCGGTCGGCCCGCGTCTTTCCAGCTGCACACGGATTAATTACCTAAGTACTGGACGGTTTGGACGCCGGCGCCGTTCGTGGGGCTGGCAGATTAACGGGCATAAGCAACGTCGGGTTTTGACAACCCTCCAGAATTTCGCCTGGTTGGGGTGTTGTATTCGACTGATCAACCAGTCGCCAGAGTCCGTTATCGTTGTGCAGGTCAGGCATCTTGTCAGAATCACCGGTTTTCTTTGGGCTGGTGATGCTGCGGAATATATTGTTGTTTGTTTGCGCGCCTTTAATATTCGGTCCGCCGAGTAGAGATCCATCGGAAAGGCTCAGATTGTTGATTATGGTCCAACTTTCGGAAAGTAGAATGTTGTCCCCTGATGTTTCGCGTGAGGACCCGCTATCAATGATGGCCAGCGTGTCTGCATTCTTTGCGTTTCGAAGATCGTCAATAATCAGGTTGCCGGCAAAGACCACGTCAGTAGTTTGAGGGTATCCACCTCGCGGAATCCTGAAGGCCGTCTTGTTTGACGTGTCAGGAACAGTAAACGTTCCGGGAAAGGTTTGCAGCGCGGGAGTTGACAGACCTGCGAAATAGTTTTGTACGACGCATAGGTTGCGGCCATGTACACGGACGCCGCCGCTTTTGGTTTTCGGGTCCGTCCCGATAAAATAGTTGCCGTTAATAATTGCATCTCTTCCGTTTCGAACCACTACGAAGCCGTGGTTATCACGAAACGTGTTGTAGCGAATAACGGTTCCGTCAGACTTGATGGAAATCAATTCTACCTCGCCGTTGCACCGCTCAAACAGGTTGTCTTCGATAACAGCGGCAATGGCCGAGCCGCCGCCGGAACCCACCCGGATAGTCTCTGCACCGTTGCGGCCGTCTCTTTCCCGATCATGAAAATAGTTGTGGTCAATCCGTATGCTGTCCACGCTATTATCGGCTACGAGCGTTACGCCCAGGCCGCCAGGGTGTGGGCCAAATTCGCTGTGGTCTACTCTGTGTCCTGTTCCTTCGCGAAACCTGAGCCAGTGCGTTGTGACATCAGGCTTTTTGTCAATAGCGGGATTTTGTAGAAGCTGAAACTTCATTCGTGTGAAACGAACATTGTTCGAGTCTTCAACGTTTGTCGTGCGCCCCTGGTGGCTAAGCGTAAACCCGTCTATCACCAGCCAATTGGAGCTGGCAATGTCGAATCCGGCCCGACCGGCAATGCGTACATTTGCGTTCTCTGCCATCAGTGTGACTGGCTGCCCTTCTTTTCCAGTCGCTTTGAGGTCTAGTTTCTGCTTGAGTGTATAGGTGCCTTCAGGGACGACGATGGTCGTGCCAGGGGATGCATCGGCGAGCATGCCGACTGCCGATTGCAGGTCTTTGGCGAGAGTCGCGGGGTCTGAGGCTTTGTTCATGTTAGTGTCCTTGGCCTGTTCGGCCGCTATATCAGTTGAGGCGTCTGGTAGCCCGTCCGGGTTGTTTTGGCCAATTGCGGTGTTCGTAGTCTGCGTGTTTGCTGATGGCATTGGCGGCACCGCTTTCGTCGGGTCAGCAGGCTTTTTCTGGCTACCGGCAACGGATTGATCAGCCGAATTCTGAGGCTGGTCCACTGTTTCGTTGCCGGAAGCCGCTTCCGCATTATTGGCCTGTCCCGAGTCGTCGTGTATGTTCGGCGAGGGGTTTTTTTTCGCGGGTTTGCCAACCTCTGTAACCGGGCCTGAGTCCGGGTCGGTATCAGCGGCATCGATCGACTGTGAATCGGGAGCGGCTTCTGCCTGATCAGTTTTCTGTTGTGCAGACTGAGTGCTGTCGCATCCGGTCAGTAAGGCCAGTAGCAATACGGGCACAAGAAAAATAATCCTCAATGGTGCTACTGGTAGCGCGCGGTTGGGAGTGATTCTTTGCGATTCGATGGTGATGGGATTCTGCTCCAATTAGGGATTTCAGCACGAGCCCGCAGGATGTTGGCGCCCTTACCTAATATTATGATGTTATTCGCGATAATTGTGGTAAATTTCCGATCCATGGCAAGAATCACCGTCTTTTCCGATCATTTTTATCCCGAACCGAGCGCGCCAGCTGCTCACGTTTACGAACGTGCCCGAATGTGGGTTAAAGCGGGGCATGACGTTACGGTAATTTGCAGTGCCCCGAACTTTCCGGAAGGGCGGGTGTTTGAAGGATATCGCAATGCCTGGCGACAAGTAGAAACGCTTGATGGTATTCGAGTGGTTAGAGTCAAGACCTTCATTACGGCCAATGAGGGTACTATTCGGCGCATTTTCGACTATCTCTCCTATATGTTCTCGGCATGGTTTTTTTCCTTCTTTGAGAAGAAACCAGACGTCATGATGTCGACGTCACCGCACTTGTTTGTGCCGGTGGCAGGCGTCATGTCGGCGATGTTCCGTCGCGTGCCGCATGTGTTCGAAATTCGTGACCTATGGCCAGCGAGTTTGGGTGCGACCGGCGCGGTACCCAATAAACGCGTTTTACGTGTTCTGGAAATGCTCGAGCTCTGGATGTATCGTCGCTCGCGTAAAATACTTGCACTTACGCCATCGTTCAAGGACGACTTGATTCGACGCGGCATACCGGCAGAAAAAGTCGAGGTAGTAATTAACGGGGCCAATCTGGAACTGTTTCATCCCTCTGAGAAGAAGGAGGCCGAAATCGTCCAGGAGTTTGGTCTTGAAGGACGATTTGTTGTTGGCTACCTTGGTACTATTGGGCTCGCGCACGGGCTTGAAAATACGCTTGCGGCGGCCGATAAGCTGCGAGATACCAATATTTGTTTTTTCTTTGTTGGCGTCGGCGCTGCCAAGGAAACACTGCAGGAAAAAGTTGCGGAGATGCAGCTCGACAATGTGATTTTCGCACCACGCCAGCTCAAGGAAGCGATGCCCCGATTCTGGAGCGTGGTCGATGTGTCCCTGGTGCATCTTAAAAATGACCCCGTGTTCAGTACCGTGATTCCTTCAAAGATTTTCGAATCGATGGCGGTTGGGCTGCCAATCCTGTATTCGGTGCCCGAAGGTGATGGCAGCAAGATTGTCAGGGAGCATGATGCTGGTGTTGTTGTGCCTGCAATGGATCCTGAAGCGTTGGCTGCAGCGTTGCGCTCGCTGGCGGATGACATAGAGGCCTACCGCACGCTGGCGAAAAACAGCGCGGATTCGGCAAAACTTTATTCCCGGGATCAACAGGCCATTAAATCACTGGAAGTGCTGTGTTCTGCCTTTCAAAACACGACGTCCTGATTCCATGGCAACCGTAGCCTTAACCGGAGCCACCGGATTTATTGGTCGCGCGCTGGTGCGGCGATTGCTGGATGAGCATACGGTGCGGTGCGCCGTTCGCGATTCCGGCCGCATCGATGTGGAACTGCTCAGGCAGTGTGACCTGCATGAAATCGGTTCCATTGGTCCCGGCACAAACTGGTCAGACTTTCTGGAGGGGGCTGATGTGGTGGTGCACCTGGCGGCTATCGCACATGGCAAGTCTAACGACTCGGTGGTGATCAACCAGGTTAATGTGGAGGGTGCCCGAGCGCTGGCGCTGGCCGCTGCCCGACAAGGTGTTAAACGTTTTGTATTGTTGAGCAGTATCGGCGTGCTTGGCGACCGAACAGCGTCTGTACCGTTTACCGAAGACTCGAAACTCTCGCCTTATGACGCGTATTCGCAATCTAAAGTCGACGCCGAGCTGGCGGTTGTTGAGGTGGGCAAGGCCCACGAACTGGAAGTTGTCATCGTACGGCCACCATTGGTTTATGGACCAAACGCTCCCGGAAATTTTGCCCGGCTCACCGCTTTGGTTCAGCGCGGTCTGCCGCTGCCATTTGGCAGTATCGGGCACCCGAAAAGCCTGGTGTCGGTAGGGAATCTGGCCGACTTCCTGACAGTTGCGGCGGTACATCCTGCCGCGGCCAATGAGGCGTTTGTGATTTGTGACGGTGACGATGTGACGCTTCCGGAATTACTAACCGCTATGGCTTGTGCTATGGCACGACCCAATCGCGTATTTCGATTTCCGGAAGCATTGCTCAAAATGCTGCTGGCTCTGGCAGGTCGTTCCGATGAGCTCAGGAAACTCACCGGTGAGCTGACGGTCGACGCATCAAAGGCGCGCAATATGCTCCAGTGGGCGCCGCCGGAAACCTTCGCGGAAGGGGTCGTGAAAGCCGTAGAGTCCTGTCAGACCAGATGAAATCGGTATTTGGCTGCTGCAGATTTCGACCATGATGTTTCTTTGACAAGCCATCTTCTATAATGCTTTTCGTGAGCCTGGTCTGTATGCCGTGGTGTAATTCTTTGTCGGCACTTGACTTCGGCATGGCTCAGGCTCTGAGATTAACGACCCCATGAACAGGTGATAATGTGTGCGTTGGTCGTAATATGTAGGTACAGATCCTAACGCCAGTAGCTGCTATGTCAATGTGCTGGCAACGGTTTCAGGTTTCTCGTGGTGACGATCCCTGGCGGGCGTCTGCCCGGTTCGCTTTTTAGGTTGAATATGACTCGGTTTTTTGATTTTTGTCTCTCGGCGATCGGGCTCTTGGTGTTGTGGCCGCTGCTGCTAATCGTGGCCATCGCCGGGTATTTCGATACCGGCTCTCCCGTGTTTACCCAAATCCGGGTGGGGCGACGAAAGAAACCGTTTACGCTGATCAAGTTTCGGACGATGGCGCTAGACACCGAATCGACTGCCACTCATTTGGTGAAAGGCTCGAGCGTAACCAGGCTGGGTGCAATTCTGCGCAAGACCAAGCTCGATGAGCTGCCTCAGCTGATTAATGTTCTCAAAGGTGAGATGAGCCTCGTGGGGCCGAGACCCTGTCTGTTCAGTCAGGAAGAACTGATCACCGAGCGTGAAAAAAGGGGGGTTCTCGAAGTGGCTCCGGGTATTACCGGATTGGCCCAGATCAATGAGATTGACATGTCCACTCCGAAGAGACTTGCGGAGTTTGATCAGAAGATGATCGAAACACTAACGGTTTTGGGATACTTCAAATATATTTTCATGACGGTGATAGGGCGCGGGGCCGGTGATCGTGTTCGTTGACCTTGCACCATGATCTGGCGAAAGGGTAAACGAGCGCGCCGGTTTTCGACGAAGTCGGAGTGCCACCGCGTTCTTGTGAAGCGCGCTCGATCAGGGTGCTGGTAACGTATGCAACATCAGGAATCAGAATCGCAGAAGCTGTCCAGCGGCGAAGTCGACCGCGCTGATTTCACATCTCCCTGGCCTCATTTCTCGGTTGATGAGATTGACGCTGTCCGTCGCGTTCTTGAGTCGGGTCGTGTGAATTATTGGACCGGCGGAGAAGTTCAGGCCTTCGAAAACGAAGCCTCGATCTACTTCGAAGTGCGTCACGCGATTGCGTTGAGCAGCGGCTCGGTGGCTCTGGACGTAGCGGTCGCGGCGCTGGGTATAGGCCCGGGCGACGAGGTGGTGCTGTCACCGCGAGGATTTATTGCATCCGCGAACAGCGTGCTTCGGGTTGGCGCCATACCGGTGTTTGCTGACGTCGATGTCGATAGTCAAAACCTGACCGCCGAAAGCATTGAAAGAGTGTTAAGTCCTGCCACTCGCGCTATTATTCCGGTGCACCTTGCAGGTTGGCCGTGCGACATGCCGGCGATCATGGATCTGGCTGCATCCCGACAGTTACTGGTGATAGAAGACTGTGCGCAGGCGCACGGCGCTTTTGTTGGCGGTAAATTGGTGGGCAGCTTTGGTCACGCGGCGGCTTTTTCATTTTGCCAGGACAAAATTATCACTACCGGAGGCGAAGGCGGCATGTTGCTCACAAACAGCGATGATGTCTGGGAGCGGGCATGGTCTCTGAAGGACAATGGGAAGAGTAGGAGTCAGGTTCTGCGCGCAGATTCTTCGCCCGGGTTTCGCTGGGTACACGAACGACTTGGCAGTAATTTCAGAATGACTGAAATGCAGGCAGCGATTGGCCGAATTCAGCTGGGCAAGCTAGAAGACTGGGTGGCGACGCGGCGGGCACACGCACGCGTTTTGCTGTCGGCGTTCAAGTCGTTTTCGGTGCTGCGCACACCGACTCCGGGGCTCGGGTATGTGCACTCCTACTATAAGTTTTATACGTTTGTCAGAGAGGACAAACTGGCTGAAGGATGGACAAGGGATCGCATCCTGACCTCAATCAACGAGTGCGGTGTTCCGTGTTTCTCTGGAGCGTGTCCCGAGATCTACCGCGAGAAGTCCATGCAGGCTTTTACACGCGGGTCGGTAAGCCCGCAGCCAGTGGCCCAAGAGCTGGGCCGTTCGAGCCTCATGTTTCTGGTGCATCCTACGCTGACGAAGGCTCAATTGCTTCGGTCGACGGAGGTAATAGCCAGCGTACTGGATAACGCGACTGCCTGAGTTCGCGTATGCCTTGATTGAAATCAAAGGCCTGCAGCGGGGTCGTGGCAACGTGCGATCGGCTCGAGTAATCTTTGCAGATGTCAGAATCTTTATTAATGGGTCAAACTTTTAACGTTTGGAGGAAACAATGTCTGTTCAGTTCAAGATTGCGTCGACCTTGCAGAGTGTTACCGCGGTTTTGCTGTCGCTTGTCAGTCCTCCGGTGCTGTCGCAGGATTTACCGAACGGCCCTGGGTTGAATGAAGTTGAAGCTCTATGCACCTCGTGTCATCGAACCAATGTAATCACCCGAAGTTCGGGCTATACGCGGGGCCAGTGGGACGAGCTGGTTGCCACCATGATCGATCTTGGGGGTTCGCCACAGAAGGCACCGATACTTGATTATCTGACTGAGCATTTTGGGCCGAGTGACAATCGCGCTTCGACCCGGTTGCCGATAAAAGA
>CAWUKD010000077.1:0-16284 GCA_963922815.1 uncultured Gammaproteobacteria bacterium | reverse complement strand
GCGGCCTCCTTTCTGGCTGATTTCAGAGCATCGATGCGCATGCTGGTTTCCTGCAGGGCGAACATAAAGAAATTACGGAAGACCTGATTGTTAACCAGCTCAGGGTTCGCGATTTCGCCCCCGATCAGATCATAGTTTTCCATCATCAGCGGAATATACTCGTCATCCATCGCCTGAATGTAGTTGGACTGAAGCTGCTCGATCACCTGATACTGGCGCACCAGCCGTAAAATGCCTCGCTTGGTAGCCGACTCAGAGAGCAAGCGGAATTCACCGCTTTCCTGCATCGACGTATAAGTAAAATCTGCTGGCTGAAAAAAGTAGTAGCTGGACGGAGTAAACACGGTCTGGGACTGCTGATCGGAGGACTGTTCTGCCAGATTATCAAGATTCGGGATAATCGATTGAAACGCGGTGATCTTTTCTGCGTTTTTCCCAATCATATAGTCCAGACTGGTGAGATCCGTCTTCAAATCGTCCCGCAGCCCTTCCAGATAATCCTGTTCAGTCTCCTGATCCTTGAAATCCTCGGCTAAACCCTCGAACCAGAGTGCAATATTGATTCCCACAATAATCATGAGAAGCTCAATCAGCAGCGTACGGCCGCGAGACGATTTCAATTTGAAAATCATAGATTCCTCTTCAGGTATATGCCACTAACGATCCGTATGAGCCACCTGTCACTCTCCCCAGGACGAAAAAACTGAAGATAACTACCGGGCATCGCAGGTCGCATAAAAATAGCACACAATGGTAGTCCTGCCGCGAAGAACCGATTGAAGTCCTGAAAATTCCGGGCAACTACAGCTACCGGATGGTTTGCGCAAGCGTACTCGAGGACACGAACCAACTAGCGGAAAACACCTAGTCGTTTGTCTCGGGAAATCAAACCCGGTGTGATATTATCAAGAGCGAGTCCAAAGCAACGATCTGGCAGATATTGGAGTTCTTCGACCGGTCGGGTCTGCGCTCCGTAAAGCTCGCTTACCATTACAGGAATACTTTCGTCATCCGGCACGTTCGTCGCACCATCGGGTTGGGTCAACCGTGTATTTCCGGAATGGCCCCGAAGTATTCGAACTGCCGCGTATTTAATGCTCGATAGATTTTAGAGGCCTGGCTACAGGTGAACGCATTCAAACGTCAGTTTCTGCAGGATTCCACCCCTGCCATAATCCTCGTGCTGGGACTGATACTCGTGACGTCCCTCGGCGTTATTACCAACCAGAAAGACAAACAGCATATCTTGCTGGAAACCCAGATCACGGCGGAACAAGTCAAGATTCGCCTTGAATCCTGTATCAGCGCAAGAGTCAAACAAGTAGAGATTCTGGCGAATCACGCCTGGGAAGACCAACGGCAAATTCTCGACGAATGGACAGAACCCGCCAGCACCCTCCTCCCGTTGTACAGCGGCGTACTAGCCCTGAATTATATCGACCCCGACCGGGTAATTCGCGTGGTTTATCCAACGGCTACGAACCGCAGCGCTTTGAATGTCAGCCTTCGGGAAAACAGGAACGCGTCGGTTCTGCAGGCACTGGATACGGCGCAGGAAACATCGCTTCTGACCCGTACGTCGGTTATTGAATTACTCCAGTCCGGCAAGGGGTTTGCACTGTACAAGCGTATTGCAGCCCCCGATGGCACCTTGCTGGGCTTTGCCAACGGTGTGTTCCGTATTCAGGAACTGATGGACTCATGCCTGTCTGAAAAATCGCTCAGAGATCAGTTTGTCATTGGCATTTATGAAAACGATAATCTGATTTACTCACCGCCCGATTCAAACCAGAGTCTGGCAAGAGCGTATTCGGTAACCTCGCCAATTGATATGGTTGGAAGGCCATGGCAGCTTGAATTTACGCCGTCACATGACTATGTCGACGAACAGAACAACATTCTTGACAAAATCTGGATCGGTCTCGGACTGCTGTTCACTCTTATGCTGGCGATGGCCAGTCGACATCTGGCAAAACAGCAAAGCTCGCTGACGGCCAACGAAGACAAATACCGGCTACTGGTCGAAAACCAGACTGACATGGTGGTCAAGGTCAATCCCAAAGGAGAATTCCAATACGTGAGCCCAAACTACTGCGCTACGTTTGGCGAATCCGAGCAGCAGCTGCTGGGAACGCGGTTTCTGCCGCTCGTACATGACGACGACCGGGAATTAACGGAACGCTCCTTCGCCAGCCTGCAACATCCACCGCATACCTCGTATCACGAGCAGCGTGCCATGACGAAAGACGGCTGGCGATGGCTGGCCTGGTCCAACAAGGCCGTGCTGAATAACCGTGGGGACATCGAAGCGATTACCGCGGTGGGACGCGACGTCACAGAAATCAAGCGTCTCGAGGAAAACATTGCCCACTCGCAGAAGATGAAGGCCATAGGCGAAATGGCCGGCGGTATTACGCACGACTTTAACAATATGCTTCAGGTGATTATTGGCAACATCGAGTGTTTGTTACTGAGTGACTCCCATACAGCCGACACCCGGGAGAGTCTGGAGCAGGTTTGCAAGGTGGTGGAACGCGCCATGAGCCTGACACAAAAACTGTCAACGCTGAGCCGTCAGGAAATCACTCACCGTGAAGTCTTTGACATCAACAGCTTCTGTCATGAACTCATTGCCCTGCTCGAACACACGCTGCCCGCGTCAATCAGCCTGTCATCAACGCTGGCTGATCAACCCATTCCGGTTCACGCCGACCGTGCGCTGATAGAGCAGGTCATACTGAATATCTGTTTCAACGCTCGTGATGCGATCAAATCCAATGGCAGCATTCGCATTCGTACATCAAGAAAAACGCTGGACACCAACTTCCTGCGGCAGCTTCCCGATGTGAAACCGGGTGAATACTGCGTTATCACCATCAAAGATGACGGATGCGGTATTAATTCGGATGTCATTCCCCGAATATTCGACCCGTTTTATACGACGAAAGAATCCGGTACGGGTACCGGCCTGGGGCTGTCGAACTGCTACAGCATTATCAAACAGCACAGAGGCATGATTCTGGTTGATTCAAGCCCGGAGTCCGGAACGTGTTTCTCGGTTTACCTGCCCGTTTCAGACCAGAGAGTGCAGGCAGGACCCACGCGCAGAACGGAGCCATTCGACTCGGTTGCACCGGCCAACCGACTCATACTGGTCGCTGACGACAACGCCGAAATACTGGAGCTAACCCGCCTGGCACTCAAGTCCATTGGACTGGAAACCATCGGTGCCTGTGATGGTCGTGAAGCGCTCGAACTCTATCATCGCTATCAGAACGACATTTCAATGCTGGTCCTCGATCTCGTTATGCCCAAAATGAGCGGTCAGGAAGTTGCCGACACCATTCGGCGAACCGACCATGACGTCAAAATCCTTTTTGTCACAGGCTATATACCGGAAAGCGTAACCGCAACGCTTAAAGAACCGATCATCAGAAAACCCTACAAGCGAGCCGAATTTCTGAAGGCGGTCGGAGACCTGCTCTCCGGATAGCCCGCACGGAAATCGGGTAACTATTGACGGCAGCTGTTTTGGCCGCCTGAAAGCCGTGGTCCGAGCCATGACGATCAGGCCGATACGTTATGCAGGCGCTCGTGTCGCCACCCCCCGCTTGAATCCGTTACCAATAGCCGTATGCTTACCTTATCTTGCATTCTTCAGGAAAAGTAGTCATGCCGCTAGTTTCCCGGTCACTGTCCGTTTTTTCCATCACGATCCTGCTATTCGCCTGTCAGCCTTCACCCCATGAAGGCGTCGCAAACGATAGTTCCGACACCCAAACCGCCTCGAACAATTCCGAAGACGTCCGAATCTCGGCGTTTTTTCAGGAAGTGTATGACCGCGGTGTTGCCCAGGCCCCCGAGACCCAAACCTTCCTGGGGCTTGATACCGACGACCAGGACAAATGGTATGACCGGTCGGATGAAGCGGCTGCGCGCAACGTGGAAGAAACGCGCGACGATTTGGCCCGTCTTCTGACCTTCAATCGCGAGAATCTGAATGCCGACAATCGTCTGAGCGCAGATCTGCTGGAGTATCAGCTTCAGCAAACGATCAACGGCGCCCGGTTTCGAAGACATCATTATGTGGTTGATCAGTTTCGGGGACAGGTCACCAACAAAGTGAGCCTGCTGCTAAACGCCCATGCGATAGACACACTGAAAGATGCCGAAGATTACCTGGCCCGGATTGCGGAGCTCAAAGGCGTTTACGACGAAATGGCCAGACAGCTGGCCGATCGCGCGGCGTTCGGCGTGCTCACGCCAGCTTTTGCGTATTCCGACATGATTAAAGACATCAGCGGACTTGGTACCGGTGCGCCGATTGACGACTCCGACAAAACCCACGCGCTGCTGTCTGATTTCACCAGCAAGATTGAAAAGCTCAACCTGCCGGAGTCCCAGGAGTCAGAGCTCATTGCCCGGGCCAGCGACGCCATTCGCGGGCCGTTTAAGGCCGGCATCGATGGCCTCGTCGAGGAAATCACGCGCCTGTCCGGAATGGTCGACGGCAGTAAAGGCGTATGGTCGTTGCCCGACGGTGAGCGTTTTTACAACGCACAGATCAAGCGCCATACGACGCTTGACCTGACCGCCGATGAGATTCATCAAATGGGGCTGGATGACATTGATCGAATTCACGCCGAAATGCGTGAGATCATGAAACAGCTTGAGTTTGAAGGATCCCTCCAAGACTTTTTCGTTTTTGTACGCACCGACCCGAGCAATTTTTACCCCAACACAGACGAAGGTCGAGAAGCGTTTCTTGAAGTCGCCCGCCGTCAGACCGCGGAGATTTTCGCCGTCGCCGATCAGTTCTTCAATAAACTCCCGAAGGCAACCATGGAAGTCAGGCGTGTTGAACCCTGGCGAGAGAATTCGACGTCCATTGCGTTCTATCAATCGCCCTCTCTTGACGGCACCCGGCCCGGATACTATTACGCCAATCTCAAGGACATGACGACCTATCAGAAGAGCGTCGCCACAGCGATCACTTATCATGAAGGCGTGCCGGGCCATCACTTTCAAATTGCTCTTGCTCAGGAACTAGGCAATCTGCCGGACTTTCGTAAACACAGTTTCTACGGTGCCTACACAGAAGGATGGGCGCTCTACGCCGAACGCCTGGCAAAAGAAATGGGTTTCTACAAAGACCCCATGAGCGATTTTGGTCGACTGCACGACGAGATCTGGCGCTCCGCCCGCCTTGTCATCGACACCGGGATACACGCCAAACGCTGGACTCGCGAACAGTCCATTAACTACTTCCGCCAGAACACACCGCTGTCTGAGGGTGACATGGTCACTGAGGTCGAGCGCTTTTTCGTCTTGCCAGGACAGGCGCTGGGCTACAAAGTCGGCATGATAAAAATTCAGGAGCTGCGCCATCGCGCTGAGACCGCGTTAGGTGATGCCTTCGACATCCGTGAATTTCATGACGTCATCATTGGCAAAGGCGGAATGCCTCTGCCTATCCTTGAAGCGGAAGTGAACGCCTATATCAAAGCGAACATGAAGTAAGCCTGCAGGATGGTTCAGTTGTTGGGCTCTTGCCCAACGGACCGACTCGCCGGAAGTAGTTCGGCCGAGAGAGTCTTCGATGGGGCGCCTGATGAATAGGCTGCCGCCTTTCCCGCACAGCTATTCGGGCCTGGCTACTCGGCCTGTTCGAGTCTTTCTGTTGCCTCGAGCCACTCCAGTTCCAGCGCCTCGATAGAGCTTTTCGTTATCGCGTGCTCCTTTAGCAGCTGCGTCAGCTCCTCCTTGCGACTCGAATCGCTATAAATCGATTCTTCAGCAAGGCGATCACCCAGACCGGCAAGCTTCTGCTGCTGCTTTTGCAAACTCTGCTCAGCCGAACGCACTTTGTCTCTTAGCGGCTTTAGCAGCTTGCGCCGCTGCGCCTGCTCCTGTCGTTGCTGCTTTTTGGTCGGCTCGCGACTCGGTTCGTCGCGCCATTTGGCCTCGATGGCATCGGCTTCCTGCTCATGATCCTTGAGCCATTGCGGATAGTCATCCAGGCTGAGTTTAAACGGATCCACGGTCCCGTCATGAACGATCAACAGTTCGTCGCATACGCTGCGCAACAGATGTCGGTCATGGGAAATAACCACCAGCGCTCCGGTGTACTCAATCAACGCGATGCTGAGTGCCTGGCGCATTTCAAGATCAAGATGATTGGTCGGCTCATCTAGCAGCAGCAAATTGGGACCTGTACGGATCATTAAAGCGAGCACCAAACGGGCTTTCTCTCCCCCGGAAAACGGCGCCACCGGCTCAAAAATCCGCTCGCCGCTAAATCCGAAGCTCCCGAGATAATTTCGATGCTCCTGTTCGCGGTCATCAGGAGCCACGTCAAACATGTGATCAATGGGGCTGCGCTCTGGCCGCAGTAGTTCGAGCTGATGCTGGGCAAAATACCCTACCTGCGTGTCTTTGCTGAGAGTGCGGTCACCGGTTAGCAGCGTACTGCCGGTGGCCAGCGCCTTAACCAGCGTCGACTTACCCGCTCCATTAACGCCCAGCAGCCCAATACGATCACCCGCTGACAGATTTAGCGTAAGTTTGTCGAGTACGGTCTCCTCACCATAGCCTGCAGTAGCATCCGTCAGACTCAAAAGATGCTGCGGCTGCTTCTTTGGTTCCGGAAAATGAAATCGGAACGGTGAATCCACATGGGCCGGAGCGATCTTTTCCATTCGCTCCAGCATCTTCAGCCGGCTTTGCGCCTGTCGAGCCTTGGAGGCTTTATATCTGAACCGGTCAACGTAGCTTTGAATGTGCTTGATGTCTTTCTGCTGCCGGGTGAACAGGGCTTGCTGCTGCGCCAGCTGCTCGCTTCTTAAGGCCTCAAACTGACTGTAGTTGCCGGTGTACAGCCGGATGGTCTGGTTTTCAATATGCGCGATTCGGGTGCACACCTGATCCAGGAAGTCGCGGTCGTGAGACACGATCATCAGGATACCTTCGTACTGCCTTAGCCAGCGTTCCAGCCAGAGAATCGCAGGCAGATCCAGGTGATTCGTGGGTTCATCGAGAAGCAATATATCGGAGCGGCACATCAAGGCGCGCGCAAGATTCAATCGCATGCGCCAGCCGCCTGAAAAATCGCTTACCGCTTTGGTGTATTCGTCAGGTGCAAACCCGAGACCATGCAGCAGCCGTGATGCACGGGACTCTGCCGTGTATCCGTCTATTGTATCCATCCGCTCGTGGAGATGATGAACATCTTGCTCCCCGGCTTCAGCGATTTCGAGCTGCTTCTGGACTTCCCGTAGCTCGCGGTCCCCATCCATCACGTAATTGACTGCAGAACCTTCGCCCGTCGGGCTTTCCTGCGCGACGTGCGCGATGACGTCATCAGAGTCAACCTGCAACTCGCCGTCGTCGGGCTCCAGTTCGCCGAGCAGCATGGCAAACAGGGACGATTTACCACAGCCGTTAGCACCGATCAGCCCCATGCGCTGCCCGGCGTGCACCTGCATACTCGCTTTTTCGAAGAGCACCTGGCGACCACGGCGCAGCGCAATGTTGGTCAGATTGATCATGACCCGAAATTATACAGTCTGGCCACGATTTGAAGGCGCTTTTTTATCCGTGATCAGCCCTTGTGCAATCATCCGGCAAGACCGTATCATCACACCAACCTTAATCCGGAGAGCCCGTGAAGCGTCGACATTTTATTAAATCCGCAATCGCTGGAGGCATACTGGCGGGACTGGGTTCCGGCGGACTGCTCTGGCTTCGCGACAGTGGCAAGAACATCGATGTTTCTATCGACTCAGCAATTGCGTTACTGAATGAATTATCGAATAACCCGGTCCGCTCTACGGGCGCCTGGTCCCCGTACAAGGTCTTTGTTCACTGCGCGCAGAGCATAGAATACTCAATGTCGGCTTTTCCGGAGCACAAGTCGGCGCTGTTCAAAAATACCGCAGGCCAGGTTGCGTATTCCATCTTCTCGACGGCCAATTCGATGCGACACAGCCTTAGCGAACCGATTCCGGGAGCGCCCGATATAGCCGACGATGGCGATATCCGTATCGCGTTCAATCGACTCATCCGTGCACTCCAGGACTTCAAGGTTTTCGCCGGAACTCCAGGCGATCATTTTGCCTATGGAGAATTATCCAAAGAAGAATACGCGACGGCCCATGTGATTCACTTATACAATCATATGACCGAACTCACCTGGGACTAGAGCCGTCCGAACCTGCCGCGATGTTCCCGTCATTCGGCAGCAAGATGAGCTACACCCGAACCGCTGTCTATTCGAAACACGCCTGCCTGCTGTGCAATGCGATCAAAGATAGCGCCGTAGAGCTCACCGGTGAGGCGCGCCTGCTCGCGTGAAAAGCGAATCGCGTCCGCGGTCGTTGAAGAGCCCGCCACCAGCTCCTGGTATCGCTGAGGCTGACTTGAGGGCATGGCAACGGTCGCCACAATGCCAATGACCGCGATCGTAACAACCAGCTCTATCAGCGCCTTTCCGTTCCGGGTATTTACGCTTTCCGGTACGCTCAATACCACATTGCGATAGCCTGCACCCCTGCCTGGGGATTCGTACAGCGCCACGCTAGCCGCCTTCACGATCCAGACCGTGCAGTGAGCGCACTATTGGCTTCATGGCAATCACGGAATCCGGCGCGGTTGCGAGCGCATCGCGTGCTTCCGCAGCACTTGCAAAGCTACCGTAGACCATCATGTACCGCTTGCCGTCCTCAACCTCGTGATATCGTAATCCTGAATTGCTCGAATGACTGGCGACGAAATTGCGGGCATCCTCGAGTGAATAACAATGAAACAGGTACAGAGTGAACTCTGCGTAGTCCGCCATGTTATCCGATACGTATCCCGCTACCGTATCGCTACTTGTCGTGCGTACCGGACTCATCCGGAAGCTCTCATAGCGGCTCAAATCTACCCGGGTCTTCGGATATTTCTGATTAACGTCTCCATGCATTTTCGTGAGTTCCTGAGTCAGCACCTCATCGTGCGTATCAACCCGATCGCGCTGACTGCGATTCCATGACGCTTCGGTGCCGGTAACAACGTGCGGTGTAATCAGAACAATGGTCTCAGTATTGACGTTGGTCTTCTCTGCATTGGAAAACAAACGGCCAACGCCCGGAATATTTCCCAGCACGGGTACGCCACGCGTAACCTCAGAAAGACTGTGCTTCATCAACCCACCAATGAAGACGGTTTGTCCTGCCGGCACGATCAGCTGGGTGGTTACCTCGGTAGTGGTCTGCGAGGGTATTCCATTGACGTCTACAGTTCCGTTGCTGACTTCAGGATGAATATCGAGCATCACGTTGCCGCTCTTATCAACATTGGGCGTCACTCTGAGAATGACGCCTGACTCCAGAAACTCGATACTCTCGGTGGTCACCTGATTAATCGTCGTTGTCACCTGATATCCGCGCCGGTCACCGATGATCACCGAGGCTTCCTGGTTCTGAAGCGCCAGAAGCTTGGGCGTCGACAGCGTCCGCACCCGCCCTCTTGCACTAAGGGCAGACAGAGTGGCTTCTACGTTTGGTGTGGCAAAGTCGAAAAAGAAGCCGGCGGCACCTTGCTGACTTAGCCCCTGGGCACCGAAACTGCCGCCGCCACCGTCACTGTTAAACAGCTTGCTCCAGTCGATGCCAAATGAGTCTTCATCGTCCAGCGTAACCTCAAGAATCTTGGCTTCAATCATGATTTGCGTAGGTTTGCGATCAAGCTCCACCAGCAGTTTCGCAATGCGATCAACGAATTCCGGAGTATCTTCAACAATCAGGAGCCGGCGTTCCGGCGCCAGCGTCAAAGCGCCATAACTCGACAGGTATGGCCTGAGCGTTTCTTCCAGCGCTTCCGCGTCGGCGTAGCGCACTTCAAAACTCCTCACCAGCGTAATTCCGTCCGGCGCATACTTGCCAGCGTCGTCGTGCTTTATAATGAAGTAGCTGCCATCACGATATTCGACCGCATACCCAGCCGCCGAGGCGATGGAACGAATGGCTTGCTCCAGGCCGACATCGTACAGGCTAAAAGAAACTTCACCGCCCACGTCCGCCGTCAACAGAATATTGACTCGCTGCTGCCGCGACAGCATCTCCATCACTTCCGACAGTTCGGTATTGTGCATGGACAACGTTATCGAATCGGGTTGCTGTGCAAGGCCAGACGCAGTGGTCATGACCATGCCAAGGCCAATTACCAGCTGTGCAAAGCGCGTTAATTTACTACGTATCATCACTCTCTTCTTCTCTGGTTCCAACAACAACCGTTATGGTTGCGCCTTCCTTACTGAACGTTGCGGCACCCTCTCCAACCCGGATCAGCTGATATCCTTCGTATTCCTCTCCGATCGATAACAGACGACCGTTAACGTTCGCGAGTGAACGCGATCCCGCCTGAAGCGTCGCCTGAAGAACATGAGGCCATTCGGGTTGCTCAACGGCGCTGGTGCTTGTTTCGATCCGGGTCACAAATACGGGCCGGTTGAACGGATTGTGCTCAAGGCCCTGCACGTCGCTATCCCCGTTGGCCGTAAGCGGAATGGCCGCCGCCACCGTCACGAAGATCCTGACCAGAGTGCGGCAATTCATGGCCGCTCCTTGCGATAGGAAGCCAGCGTAAGCTGGACCCGGAGCAGCGGATCGTGCGCGCTGTCACCTACGCGATCCATTTGGTATTCCTTGATCACCGTAAAACCCAGCTCAGTTCTGAGTTCATTCAGCCAGGCAAACAAATCGTCGTAGTGTCCGCTGATTTCAAGCTTGAACAGAATTTCGCGAAACGCTTCGATCGTCTCGCCGCTAACCGGCTGCACGCCTTCGAGCATGACATCGTGATTCCACGCAATTCCCTGCAAGCGGTCAATGACGAAGGCTTCGATTTCGCGTATTGGCAGGTTCGCCATATCCCCATGGAGCAATTTGGCGCGCGCGGTAATGGCACTATCCACCTGGCTCAGCATGGCCGGTAGTCCGGAGCTGTCAACAGGTAACACCGGGTGTTCGTGGTGCGCTTTCGTCGCAGCCTGATAGGCTTTTATCTGGGGCAACAAGAGCACGCTGACCATTACCACCAGACTCAGTGCCGCCAAACTGATCAGCAGCCCATAAAACTGCCGGTGGTCGAGATTCGAGAAATGCTCCCTGATATTCATGCGGTCGGCTCATTGTGAAGCACAACAGCGAGTTCGAAGTCCACTACCGTTGCGTTAGCGTACTCGCGGACGCGGGTTCGATTGAGCTTGACGGTTTGAATTTCACTTTGTTCATAGAGCCCGCGCACAAAACGCGACAACGCCGCATGATCGCGCGCCTGACCCTGGATGTTCATATGCGTCTTGACATGCCAGTCAGGCTTGCCTTCCTGGGGCGACTCCTGGGCGACCACAATAAAGTAGCCGGTTTCGACGGTCCTCGGAGCCTCTGCGACAATGACGCCCGCGCGCTGAAAGCTCCAGCGCTCGAACCAAACGTCATTGTCGGGAAGTGCCCGGTCAACAATCAGGAAAAGATCTTCTGCGGCGGCACCGCTCCTGAGTCCCCGGAGTAGAAACCACTCTTCATTCAGATCTGCAAGGCGTGTATTTAACAGGTCGAGCTGTTCACGCTGCAGGGCAGTCAACGCATGTCGACTGCGCAGCTGATCCGTTTGCTGCTTAAGTTCCCGGGTCTTGCCGGCCAGGACGACGCTGGCCAGTGCCAGCAGCAGCACCAGGCCTGCCACTATCCAGACGACCTGACGCACGCGGCCCGTGCGCTGAACACGTTCCCGATAATCGGCTGGTATCAAATCGATACTACTCATCGGTCACCAGTCCGCGCAGAGCCAACCCGGCGGCCACCGCATACTCGGGCTCTGACAGCGCCAGCTGATGGTCAGGGTCGCTGCCCGTATTCCCAAAAGCGCTCAGAGGATTGGGAAGCGTGGTTACAGGCAGGTGTGTCATACGCGCCATTAACCGGTCAGCACCTTCCCAGCGCGCCAGGCTGCCAAACAAATAGATCTTTGCATCCCCGCCGCCGCGAGCCTGTGCAGCGGCATACATAAACGCACGATCGGTCTCTTCGATGAGTCGCATGAACTCGGGCTTCAGAATTTCCAGCAGCGTATTGAAAATACCGGTTTCACCTTCGCGATGATCGCCAGGCATACGTTCTGTACCGGGATCCAGTCCCACTCTGAGCACCATATTGCGCGCGGACTCTTCGCTGATATCGAGCGTTCGCGACAGAGCCGCGAGAAGCCGGGATTCACAGAACTCGATGGGCTGATCCAGCAGCAAACGACGTCCCGACAACATGGTCAGATAGCTGCGATTAACGCCGGTATTGAGAATCAGCACCATATCGGTGGTCTCTGAAGGCAACGCCGTCGTCAGCCTGCGGATTGCAACCGGACTGATTTCAAGGGCGCTCACCTCGAGCCCCGCATTGCGCATATTGTCGAGAAACGCGGTCACTTCAGAACGTGGGCTGACTGCAACAATGGCCAGTTTTTCAGCGTCTCGTGCTTCGGATCGCACCGGTATGTAGTCAAGAACATAGTCGCTGATCGCACCATCCAGCCTCTCGGCCATCAGCTTCGCTATCACCTGATCGTCACTGAGCTGACTCTGGGGACGGTAGTTTACGGAAATAGTACGGAACGTTCCGCTGGGCATGCCCAGCACCACTGAACGGCCAGAAAAGCCGTTAGCGGCCAGACCTCGGTGGATAAATGCTTTCAGGTTTTTGGCGTTGGCCAGCAGCTCATCCCGACTCTCCGGATATTTCAACGACGCCTGGGCGTGTAATGAGATGCGTCCATCTCGCAACTTGCTGAACTGCACCATATGCAAGCGCGTCAGGGACAGGTCGATACCGATCGCTCCCCGTCTGGTACGACTCAATGGCGGGCGTAGCCGTGTGGCCAGCTGCTGCAGCGCGTTCATAACGCTGCCCGACCTGATCGCTGCAGCCCTGCATCTGATGTACCCGAGCCACCGTGTGCCGCTCGTTTGGATGCGTAGAGATCGCGATCCGCGGCCTGATAGAGTTCATCGAGATCACTGACAACGTTCGTCTGAGACTGAGCAAACCCGGTACTTACGCCAACGGCCTGGCCGTTCAGCACTGTCAACAGGTCCGGATCAGTCCTCAGATGGTTCAAACAGAGTTTCACCATCCCGGCAAGATCCTGTCCGCCATACAAAACGGCAAACTCATCTCCACCGAGGCGCATCAGATAGGCATTGCCCGGGAGATGCCGACGCATGATGTTGGCCAGTGTGCGCAGAATCTGATCACCTGCGTGGTGGCCAAACGTGTCGTTATATTTTTTGAACAGATCGACATCCAGCAGCCCGAAACTAAGGGCTGAACTGCGCTCCGCACACTCGGCAGCGATGTCGTCGTAATTCTGCTCCAGAAACCTGCGGTTCCAGCATCCGGTGAGCGGGTCGATATTGGATAACCGCTCCATTTCCTGCCGTGCTTCCTCGAGCATGTATCGGGCTCTCATATCATGCTTTCTGATACCTACGTTGCGGGCAATTAGAACAAGCGCAGTAATCGCAGAAGAAATGATCAGAAACTGCAGCGTCCAGAGAGTCGACCCGGTGAAGCGTCCCTCAACGCTCATCGCCGAGGCCGTCAGCAACAGATAGACCAGAGCGACAATAGTGACCGATTCCTTCAGGCCCCAGGTCATGATAGGAATCGCCATGAAGAGCAAGGCAATGCCGATACTGATTGCAACGGTGAGGTTGTCAATGCGATGCGCCAGCAGCATGAGCGCCGCGGCGGTGACAATCAGGAGCGCCATTCCCATCAGGTTCAACACTTTTATGTCTGTTAGCCAGCGTGTTGATATCGCAATATGAAGCGACAGCACGATCAGCGACAGATGGGTAGACAGGAAGGCGGCAGGTGCCTGTACTTTGTTTCCGGCTACGATGACATACAGCACGACACCAATGTGAATCGTAAGCGACAGGAGCGCCATCGTAATCAGACCGCGGCGGGTCTCGACTTCCATGAGTTTGCGTGCGAACCGGGTGACACCCTCGGATCCGAATTCCGTGGCGCACCAGGCATCACCGAGCCCGAAAGTCTGTGCCTGATCTGCCGTATGAGCGCGTTCACTCACGATCTGGCAATCCGGATCAGACGCAAGAGCGTCCACACTGAAAGACAGGGATTGATTAAGCGCGCCAACAGGTGTTCTGGTATGCGTTCTGCTATCGGACGTGCATTGAGGTAATCGCCTTGATTGACCAACGGTTCGGGTTCAAAGCATAGCGCCTTGCTGCCGGTTGAAATGGCAGTAGAGTTACGCTGAACAAAACTCCTTGTCCGATTCTGCAGATGCACTGTGGTCTCCTGGAATTGGAATCATTGACGTTGCCGCAAGATTGTTTAAGACCTTACTGATCCCCAATAAATTCGCCGGTAATGGAATCAAAACGCCAGCCGCCGGTACCACCTGAAGACAAGCCCAGCACACCGGTACTGACAACGGTCACGGTGGAACTGGTTCCGAGCGGATTAACCGGGATACCTTCTTTCAGATACGGTCCGAAGCGGAATTGGGCCGCATCGAAACCTGTGCAGGCTTCGCCCGCACTATTGGTATACCGGGTTAACTGTTTCTCGAAAGACGCCGAACCCGCCGCCCCGCCGTCAGCCACACCGTTGACGCATGTAGCACCTGTCGATGCGACGTTGCCCGGGTAGGCGTTGTGCTGCTGTCGATAGAGTTCGACGACCGAGCGTATGTTGGCCAGGTTGGTATCAAAGGCCGACTGGTTGGCGTCATCAGTGGTTGCCCCTAGCTGGGGAACAACAATGGCCGCCAGAATGGCCAGAATAATTACGACGATCAGCAGTTCCACCAGCGTGAAACCGCGACTTTGTTTCTGTATGCAATTCATTACTATGTCCCGTATTTCTAAGACCGCTACTTACTCTTATCGGCAGCGGGCCACGAAACTGTAATGAATTGTGCGGGAGAATTTCCGCTTTGAAATCTGATCGGCATGGCTCGCCGAAGATCTGAGTGGCATGCGAAATATGGGCAATAACAACGAGTCTTATCAGGGTATTCCCTTAGATAAGTGCGCTTTTCTAGTGTACGGCCCGGGTAAGTTTGAAAATGGGCAGTATCAGGGAGCTCACGAGTACGCCGACAATCGCCCCCATGACCAGCAGCATGAACGGTTCGGCTATCCTCGACAGCTTTTGCAACCGTTTCTCGAGCTCGCGCTCGTAGTATAGAGCAATACGTAACATAACCTTGTCGAGATTACCGGTTTCGTCGCCGGTTGAAATCATCTGCTTCACTAATGGAGGAATAAACGGTCCTTCCTGAAAGGCCGACGAGAAATCACCGCCTTCCCGAACGCGACCTTCAACGTTCTCGAGAAATTGGCGCACAATCGTATTATCCACAATGTCGCGACAGCTGCGCAGGGTATCCACCAGCGATACGCCGTTACCAATTGACATTCCCATAGTCCGCAACGTCTGAACCAGATACACCGGCACAAATATCCCCCGGAAGCCGCGTCCGTGTAACTTGATGCTGTCGAGCAGACGACGCCCGGCAACCCCGTTCTTCCACCGATAGATCAAATAGGAGCCGGCAAGGGACGAGCCCACCACCGCCGGCCACTGATGCCGAATCAGGTCACTCGCCCACATGAGTCCCAGAGTAGTCGCGGGCAGTTGATCCTGAATGGATACAAACATCTTGCCGAATTTTGGAAACACAAATACCAGGATGAAGACTACTACCGCCAGTGAAAACGCCGCCAGGAACACGGGATAAGACAACGCTCCTACCAGCGTAGAACGCAGCTCCTGGCGCTTTTCTTCCATCTCAAGCAGCTGGCGTAGTACCTCGTGCAGAAACCCGCCGTTTTCCGCGGCCCCGATGAGGGTGACATAGGTTAATGAGAAAACGTCCGGATGTCTGGAGAGCGCCTGGGAAAACGGCATACCCTGAACCACATCATCTCTCAGCTCTATGAGCAACGCTTTCATGGCCGGATTAGTGGCCTGACTTGTGAGTGTCTCCAGCGCCGCATGAAGGTTAACGCCCGTATCGAGAAGCAGCTCGAGTTGTTCTGTAAAGAACATTCGATCCGTGGCGGTGACTTTCGCACCGAACACGGGCATCGACATGACTCCTTCCAGCCTGTCGCCGGAAGGCTTAACGGATTCGCTGACCTCGAGCGCCATTAGACCGACACCGCCCGATTGACTTCTTCGATGGTGGTTTCCAGCTCTCTGACCCGGTCCA
>CAWUKD010000076.1:0-16313 GCA_963922815.1 uncultured Gammaproteobacteria bacterium | reverse complement strand
TGGATGGTTGGGTCTACGGCTTTTATGGCTCAGTTTTCGGCGTGGACGTTTACCGGCGCTGCGGGTAAGGCCTACTCCGACGGATTTGCCGTTTGCCTGGTCTTTCTGGCAAACACCTTTTCCTATTTTTGCGGCTGGGCGTATTTTGCTCATCGCTTTCGACAAATGCGAGTGGACACCCCCACTCAGGCAATACGTCGCCGATTCGGACATCAGAACGAACTCTTTTTCTCGTGGGCGCTGATCGTATTCAGCCTGATTAATGCCGGCATCTGGCTCAATGCACTTGGCGTGTTCTCCAGCGCCGTGTTCGAAAGCGATATCAGCATGACCATTATTGTTACCGGGCTCACGGTGCTCTTTGTGTCCGTTATATCCGGCGCCTGGGGAGTTGTGGCATCGGACTTCGTACAAACACTGGTGGTGGCAGTACTGTCACTGGCCTGTGCGCTGGTCGCGCTGATCAAAGTGGGTGGTCCGGTCGCACTGGTGAATAACTTCCCTTCCGATTTCATGATGGGACCGGGCATGAATTATGGACTGCTACTGGTAGGTACGTTTGTGTTCTTTCTGGCCAAGCAGCTGATCACCATCATGAACCTGAACGATTCGTTTCGGTTTCTGAACGCCAGAGATTCGGCAAATGCGCGAAAGGCCGCCCTGCTAGCCATGACGCTAATGGGTATTGGCAGCCTGATCTGGTTCATACCACCCTGGGCGTCAGCCATTTTGTACCCCGATGCAGCCGCCGCCTACCCGGAGCTTGGTAACAAAGCCGGAGACGCGGTTTATCTGGTCTTCACTCGAAACGCCATGCCGGTAGGCACCGTCGGTCTGCTGCTGGCCGGACTGTTTGCGGCCTCCATGTCATCCATGGATTCCGCGCTTAACAAAAACGCCGGTATTTTTGTGCGCAGCGTCTACCAGCCCTACCTGGAGAAACGCCATAAATCCGTCGACGACCGATACTTGTTAAACGTCAGTCGCCTGCTGAGTTTTATCAGCGGCATTCTGGTGATCTTTATGGCGCTGTTTTTCAAATCGCTAAAAGAACTGAGTCTCTTCGACCTTATGATGTCTGTCTCCGCGATGATTCAGGTACCTCTGCTTATTCCTCTGATAGTCGGCCTGTTCGTAAAGAAAACGCCGCATTGGGCCCCCTGGGTGACGGTTGTGCTGGGTCTGTTTGTCTCCTGGTTTATGAAAGACGTACTTACTCCGCAGGTGGTGGCCGACTGGGTGGGCATGAACGAACTAACGCCGAGAGAAGTGGTCGATATGAATCTGATGCTCACTCTGGCCGCTCACATCTTTATTACGGCGGGCTTCTTCTGCTCGACGTCTCTTTTCTACCGGGATGAGAAAGACCGTTTCAAGGCAGAGCGGGAAAGCTTCTTCAAAGACCTTGAAACCATTGTCATCGCCGACGATGAGCAGGACGACTACGATCGCCAGCAGCGAGACAAGCTCGGCGGTATGGTGATCTACATGGGCGCCGGCATTATGCTTATGGCGCTGATACCAAACCCCCTGTGGGGAAGAATGATCTTTGTCGTCTGCTCATTAATTATTTTGACCGTTGGTTTTCTGTTAAAGCGAAGCGCAAGCAACGAAACGCAACCGTCCGACCTGAGAGTTTGAGCATGAATTTGCTCAAGGCAACCACCCTCGCAGCACTCGCCTTTTTGTCAGGCGCTTGCGTAACATTGTCAGAACAGGCCGACGAGACTGCTCCCGCAGCCAATATCGATCGAGTGGTGCAACTCTCCCACGGAACCGACGAGTCTGCCGGAGGCGACCCTGCGTACATTATCTCGACGCCATCCGCGACCTACTATCTTGAGAAAACCGGCGGCGGACTGTCGAGCATGCTCGATAGAGACGGCGTGGACTGGCTGGGTTTTCACAAACAAAAAGGTTCCGGCCACAAAGGTGAGTATCGGGGGTTTCCGAATGCCGTGCACCGACAGGATGGAAACTACTTTCATGCCATGAACGCGGGCACCGATCCGTCCACTTCCGTCGTCAATCTGGAATCTGCACAGCATGTTCGTATTACCTTCACCTCGGGTAACGGGATGTGGCAGGGTCAATGGGATTTTTACGCTGATCGCTGTGACTTCACCATGAGCAATGTCAGTCCCGGCTACAAGTACTGGGTTCAATATGAGGGCGTGCCAGGTGGCACCATGGATCCTGATGATTTTCGATACTCATCTGCGGATCGAAATATGCATATGATTGACGAGCCCTTTATTGGCGACCTGCCCTCTCCGGAATGGATGGCGTTTGGTGATCAGAACTCCCTTCGAATGCTGTACGTACTGCATCACAACGATGACGATTTACCGGATGATTACGTGAGTCGCCCCGACATGACCGTGCTTGGTTTCGGACGCAGGAACAAGGACAAGTTTTTGGACTCGCCGCAAACCTTTTCCATCGGTTTCGCAGAATCAAAAGACTACTCAACCATTGAACGCGCGATCAGCGCTATTTGGAATAACGCTCGCTAACACGCTTGCAGTCAGGGATTGTATCCCGCCGGTAGTCTATTTCAGTTTGATTGACTGACTTAACATTCGATAGAACGGCACGGCCTTAATGATCTCTTCGGCCGGAAGAAGAGCAAATGCCCAAAATAGCGGCAGCTCGAAATAGAGAACAAACAGGGCGCACAGCGGAAGAACAACCAGCCATTGAGTAAAGAAATGCACCTTAAGCACCTGTACGCTTTTTCCCATCGCACGCAATGAGTTGCCCGCAATCGTATTATACGTTCGTACCAGCGGCAGTAGAATGTACAAAGGCGCAATACTCGCCATCGCAGCAAGCGTTTGCCCCTCAACCTTCGGGTAAATAGCCGGCACTGCCTGACTAAGCCCGAAAAGAGCCAGGCAAACAAAACAGGCCATAATAAACCCGACCCGAATACAGCTTTTAACAATGGTTCTCACGTCAGCGCTATTGCCCGACCCTATTGCCTGCGTGATGCTGATCGAATTCGCCTGTGCCCAGGCCACGATGCTTTGAGTGGCTATCCTGAGCCAAGGAAAAATCAGCGTAACGGCAACGTAGGAGTATAGATCGAGCTGGGAAAACAGCAGCTGATAGACCATGACGCCGAGTGATAACACGACGTAATTCGTAGCTATAGGCACTATCTCATTTAAGTGCGACCGGATGCCAGGAGTCGTGAACCGGTCGGAAAGGCGAAAGCCTTTCATCACCGGTCGCCGGACAACCGACACGGACAGTGCACTCAGTCGAAAACACACCGCAAGAAGACTGCCCAAAGCCGCTCCTGAAACACCGAGCCCCTCAAACGAAAGGCTCTGAACGCCGTAAATCAGAAGGTAGCTAACCAGCGCATTGACTGGAACCTCAATCAAATACACCTTGAAGGTTGTCTTGGTATCGCTCTGCCCGTTCAAAAACACCGTTAGCGTTTGGCTGACCGCATTTACCAGGAAAACGTATTTGGCGATCGCAAGGTACGCGTCGGCGTGTTCCCTTATTTGCTCGTCCGAGCTGAGCGCCGCTATCAGCGACTCTCCAAAGATCCAGATGACGACAACAAACACCACTGCTGCTGAGAAACTGATCAATACACCGTTACCAAGCGCCGCGTGCAACCCCTGGCGATTGCCCGCTCCCGCGATGCGTCCGACCACCAGCTGGGTACCGTTACCGATAGCGAACTGAACCCCGAGAAAGAACGCGATGATGGTCGTGGCTATTCCCAGTGCCGCAAGCGGAAACTCGCCCAGCGGAGACACCAGCAACGTGTCGATGATCAGCATGGATTGCATCAACAGCGCATTGAGCGCTAACGGCCAGGCAAGCGACAGGTTCTCACGCACGTAGCGGGCAGACCGGGCTTCTCGTTCGCCAGTCATAATTCTGCTCGACCGCCTGCCTTCATTGGGCGATAGCTGGAAGCGGCCAACACATTGACCGTGTGTGTCTGTGCATCAGCAACAACCTACGGAGTCGTACGCATTATTCGTGCTGCGTGGTATTCACCGATATACAACACAGCTACTTGATTTGCTGATAGTGATAAGGCCCGGTCCAGCGGATTTTCGCCCCATCGATTTTGAGCCTGTGCTTCTTCGCTTTGGCGGAATGCCTGTTCGACAGGATAAACAGGCTGACGTTACCGTCAATATCTTCGATAGACACAGCTGTGTAGTCCTCGTCGTCATGAACCAGCTTCAGTCCGGCGATATTGCTCCGGGAGTTAACGGCTGATTCAGATACCGGATTATAGCTACCGTGCGATTCCAGGGTCGAAACAAACACCGTATTGTCGGCATTCTGTCTGCGAATAAAAAACGCCGGATCCCGGCGCAGGTTAAACGCCGGGTCGTTAGCCCCAAGACGCGTGAACACCAGTTCGTCAGTGTTTTGTGTAAGGGATGTCAGTGTATAGAACCGATTGTGGTTCAACCAGGAAAGCTGAGTGCTATCTGAACCTGGCTTACCCTTGCCTTCGACATACAGGTGCTGATATCCGTGACCGTCACCAAACTCGACCATCGATGATGGTGCCTCGTAGTCAAAATTGGTGGACATGATGTGCCCCAGATAGTGGAACGGAAGGTCATACTGATGCCTGGAGTCTGAGACTACCTTGAGAATATCCAGAACGAAGGGCTTTTCGAAGCTGTCATTCCCGATAATTGCCAGCGTCCGCAGCACGTTCGTTCCGGGATAGGCGTTGCTTTCGGTAGCGCTGACTACCTGAACATTACTATGGGTGTCATCGAAAAAATGCAGGTCCGAATGATGCAGGTTGGCCACTTCGTACTTGCCTTCAAAGTGAGAGGTTGCATTACGGATTAACGTATTGTGGGCAATAGTCTGTTTGGCCCAAGTACTGTTTTCGGGCAGATAGTTTCCGCCGCCTTTTTGCCCGATATTTACCCATCGGGCCATGCCGTAATCCTGAAGTACCTCTTCGCCTTTTTCATACAGCGAGAACGAGAGCTTGTCGTAGTGTCCATGTCCAAGGCCCTGCGACGTGTATTTATAGACAAGCTCCAGATCGTCGTCACGCAAAACGGCTACACCACCCTGCTTTCCGTCCGGCCCGTCGGTCAGATTAACCGACTGCCTGGTAGACGGTTGCGAACTTCCGTCACGTATAGCCTGAGCGACCGCAAAGCCGGCGTCGTCGAGCAGCACTGCATTCTGTTTCTCGGCAATACTCAGCAATCGAGGATCACGACCACCAAAGTGATAGGCAATATCGACCGCCGTCACTACCTCGTAGGCGTTGTAAGACATGCCCTTTTGACCGTCGTTCAATGGAAAGAACTCGCCATTTGCGTCCGCTAGAGCCAGCAGCGCGCTGACAGCCTTAAGAAGAACGCCGTCCCGCTGCTCGAATATTCGAAGCTCCGGTTTAACGTTGTTCAGTCCCTGCGCAAAAATAAGAAACGGGTACATGGCATAGCGCTGGTAATAAGGACCTTCGTTGTAATAGCCATCCGGTGAAAAAGGCTCCTCCAGATTGGCCAGGAATCCCGCTTTCTGATTCTCCGTCCAGAAAAGTCCGCCGTCGTCGTCTTTCGCCGTGAGATCAAGGCTCTCACGAGGGAGTCCTCTGAGTGCTCGCTCGACCATTTCGTCATCGCCCATGACGAGACCCATCATGCCTACCGCGGCATTGCCCCAGGTACTGTGATTGTGAACCCGATTGAAAAACCTTGGGTTTGCTATCGAAATGTGATCGGCAAACGGGCGAAAAAGGTTGTCTTCCAGCGTTTGCCGTTCATCCGCCGACAGATAATTGTAGATCGTGTCATAGGCCTGACTGACAAACACAAGCCAATTGGCATCGTTCAGACACTGCCAGAATAACTTGCCTCGCGCATACGAACGTTCTTTCGGATGCAGCGGTAAGTCTTTGTACATGGCCTCGTACTGAAACAGCATGTCCTTAACGTAGTCGGCGTATTGGTCGTCTTCGAGAATCTGGTAAAGCGCTCCCGCCTTCTGCATGATAAAAAAGTTGCGCTTGTGTCGCTGGTGCGTGTAGCCGCCTGAATAGTCCAGTGGAATCGGCGTATCGATGCCAAGCTCGATCTCAGCATCAACTTCCGCCTTTACTCTCGCTACCGCCGCATCAAACAACGGCACCTTGCCTAACTCCTCTCTGATTTTTTCAACCCCTTCCCTGGTCATAATCAAGCCCGGGTGATCCGCGGAATTCGCGGCTGACGACAGCGACAGGTTCAAGCCAAGCACTAACAGCAATAGCGTTACTATTTTCTTAATGTTCATTCGGTACACGTCCTCTCAAGAATTTTGCTAACCGCTTTTTCTCATTGCAGGATGCGAAAAAACGTTTTGATTGTGTTCATGTCAGTTCCACCGACCCGGTGCTACCGGCGTAGTGCCGCGAGCGCGTGCATGACACCACGCAGCTCGGCCAGCCCTTTCAAACGCCCTGTGTAGGAATAACCCGGGCGTACGCGCTCATCGGACACCTCTTCGCCAAGAGCGTGGCCATGATCTGGTCGCATCGGAATAACGCGGCGTCCAGACGACAGGTTTTTGGGCTTCTGGCTATTCCGCTGGTGCTCTTCGTCAAGAAGCGCACTGATAATACCCACGATATCATTATCGCCGTCGAGGTGATCGGTTTCGCAGAACGAACCGTCGGCCTCCCGTTTGATATTGCGCAGATGTACGAAATAGATACGATCATGGAATTCACGAATCATCGCCACCAGGTCATTGTCGCCGCGAGCACCGTACGACCCGGCGCACATGGTCAATCCATTTGCCACGCTGGGCACCGCTTTGAGCAGCGCTCTTGCATCGTCAGCTGTTGATACAACTCGCGGCAGACCGAACAGGGAAAACGGCGGATCGTCTGGATGAATCGCCATGACAACATCGGCTTCTTCGGCAACTGGAATAATGTCATTCAGAAAGGCGACGAGGTTTTCGCGATAACCCTCGTTATCGAAAGTCGAGAACTTTTCGATAGCGGCTCGGATGCTGCCTCGGTCATAGCTTCCTTCACCACCGGGTAACCCGGCAATAATATTGCGCTCGAGTGCATTCTGAGCTTCCGGCGACATCGCACTAAATCGCTCAGTAGCCCGGTCAACAACCGCATCGCTATAGCTCTCTTTCGATCCGTCGCGCTTAAGTACATACAGGTCGTAAGCGGCGAAATCCGCCATCTCAAAACGCAAAGCGTGACCCTTGTGGGACAGCTCATAGTTCAAACTGGTTCGCGTCCAGTCAACAACAGGCATGAAGTTGTAGCAAACGCGGTGTACACCGGCTCTACCGAGGTTACGAATGGATTGCTTGTAGTTGTCGATATATCGACGAAACTCTCCGCTACGCGTTTTAACATCGTTATGCAGGGGCACTGATTCAACAACGGACCAGGTAAGGCCCATGCTCTCAATTAGTTGTTTGCGCTCTTCAATGTCTTTCACGGGCCATATTTCGCCGGTCGGTACATGATCGAGCGCGGTAACAATAGCGGTGGCACCCGCCTGCCGGATCTGGTCGAGTGAAATCGTGTCTTCGGGCCCGAACCAACGCCAGGTTTCTTCCATTGCAGTGAGTCCTCGACGCGCGATAAAAAAATGACGTCGGCTGATGGGTCAATCATTAAAGTCTACCAAATCTGCTATTCTATTGCGTTATGCTTACCAAATTCTCCCGTACACTGGCACTGTTTCTCCCCGGCATTTTCCTGCTCGGATTCAATATCGGCACAGGTAGTGTTACCGCTATGGCCAAGGCTGGGGCGACCTATGGCATGTCGCTTCTGTGGACGATCGTGGCGTCGTGTATCGCCACCTTTTTCATGATCAATGCCTATGGACGCTATACGCTAGTCACCGGGGACACAGCCCTCCAGGCGTTTCGTCGACACATTCATCCGGCGGTCGGCCTGTTCTTTATTATTGCCCTGACGGCCGGTGTCTGCGGCAGCGTCATGGGCGTTATGGGAATCGTCGCCGAAATTAGCTCAGAGTGGTCCAAAGGACTGGTAGAGGGCGGTATTGCCCCCACCTGGATCGCGGCCTTTTTTATCGCGCTGGTCTACTTTATATTCTGGAACGGTACGACGCAGTTCTTCGAACGCAGCCTGGCCGTCATAGTCGCCATCATGGCCGCTTGCTTCGTGCTCAATTTTTTCATCTTGATGCCACCGCCAGGCGACATCGCAAAAGGATTGCTGCCCTCTCTGCCCGCCGTACCCCTTGATGAAGGCAGAGGACCGTTCCTCGTCATTGCTTCGATGGTAGGAACAACGGTATTTTCCGGTTTGTTTATCATCCGTACCACGCTGGTCAAGGAAGCAGGCTGGACGATTGCCGACAGCAAAAAACAGCGTAATGACGCAATTGTGGCGGTAACCATGATGTTCGTTATCAGCGGATCCATTATGGCCGCCGCAGCCGGCACCTTGTTTGGAAAAGGCGTGGGTCTTGAGAACTCAACCCAGATGATCAGCCTACTGGAACCTTTGGCAGGCTCATTCGCAACCACTATTTTTGTGCTCGGAATCGTCGCCGCAGGTGTCTCATCCCAGTTTCCTAATGTTCTGATGCTACCGTGGCTGTTGTGCGATTTTAACGATTCAGAGCGCGATATGACGCTGCCTCGCTATCGTATTATCGTACTGGCTATTTCACTACTCGGACTGGTTGTACCCATTTTTGAAGCCAGGCCCGTATTCGTGATGATCGTCTCTCAGGCCTTCAACGCGGTAATCCTGCCCGTTACGGTCGCCTGCATCTTGTATCTGGGCAATCGCCGTGATCTCATGGGTGATCATAAAAATTCCGCTGCCACCAATACCGTCCTTACCGCTATTTTGCTGTTCTCACTTGTGACTACAAGCATGGGGATCCGTGGAGTCTGGCAACTTATCGCATCCTGAAGCCAGGTGTACACGGTTCTGTTAATGGGCTCGCCACGGCGTACACCAGCGCCCGTTACCACTGGCGCATATCGCCTTCCCGAATAACATTGCCAGCCATGGCCCCACTAACGTGCTTGTTCGTCATACAGGCATCCACGCGGGGTATTGACCCCATAAAAAAAAGGCCCCGACATGTGCCGGGGCCTTTAAGCGAACTTGAATTACCCCACTAAAGGCTCTCAAAGTTCATTGATGTGCTCTCGCCGATCTAGAAGCGATAGCTGGCACCAAAAGTGAATCTGCGATCAGGGTAGCCGACAAAACACAGCGGCCCATTCTCACTAACGCAATGCTGATAGATTGGCTCTTCTGTGAGGTTAACCACTTCAAGTCCAAGATCCAGATTGTCGTTCACAGCGTAACTGATACTGGCGTTGAGCTGCCCTCGGTCCAACGTATTAACCGGGAAACTGAAGGTACTGCTACCACTGGTATTTGCACCGCCGCCGAAGTCTTGTGTTCGGAAGCCTTCACGCCACGTATAGCGGGCTCGTGCAGATATGTTGTACTTCTCGTAGAACAACGTGAAGTTGTACGCATTCTCGGAGAAATCAAGCAGACCACGATTCTGGCTGACGTCGCCCAGCACCGTCAAACCTCGACCCGACGTGCTGTCTACGACAGAGCCGCCTGAGAAGTCCTGATTCGTGTAGTTGGCAATGATACCGAAACCAGATGCCCAGCCGATTCGATCTTCGAAACTTGAAAAATCGTACTGGAACGCCAGCTCAATACCACGTTGCGTCGTTGTATCAGGGTCGTTGCCAGGTCGCGTGAAGTCAACACAAAGACCCATGGAGTTAGGATCACCGAGCTGGTTCGGAATAGCGATCGGATTGAAGATACCGCCGCCTGGGCATGATGGGTCCGTCTCCCGGGCGAAGCCGGCAGTTGTGCTTGGGTCAGCGACCAGCAAGGCACCCTCAAAGTCTTCACCAAAGATGTTGGTACGATCTTTCGTGAAGTAGCCAATACTGGCTACAGCTGAATCAGCGAAATACCACTCGAAAGTCAGGTCGAACGACTCGACTTCCTCAGGCTCAAGGCCCGGATTACCCAAAGACACCGCAGCGTTTTCGCTTGGATCAAAGGTGAAAGACGTGTTGAGGTCGTTAAAGTTTGGGCGACGGATGTCTTTGCCGTAACCAAAACGCACAATGATGTCTTCTCTTGGACTCGCAACGATATTCAAACGCGGAAGCAGGAAGTCATAACTACCTGGCGTCGACTGCAGCGATCTGTTGCCATTGGCATCAGCAGGTCCAAACGCAACCGAGTCAATATCGGTTTCGAGATAACGTACACCGACGTTACCGCGGAAAATGCCGTGTTCGAAGTTAGCTTGCGCATACAATGAAGTCGTTTCCTCTTTGACGTCAAAGAAAGCGTTCTCGTCCGATGAAACCATGGCAACGAGGTCTCCATCGGCACCCGGTTCCAGCACTCGCTGAGCGGCAAGAGCGCCTTCCAGAATGGCCAGAACGCCAGCCTGATCTGCGAAAGAGCGGTCAGGATCAATCAAAAGGAAGTTTCGGACAAACAGGCTTCTGCCATCGGCGTCGCCATAGTTACCCGGGCCCTGAACCAGAATCTCTGAGAACAGAGAACCATTCGGGCTGTCTTCCAAACGGCTGAAGCCGCCAATTCGATCGCCGATATCTTCGAACCTGCTCGAAGATTCGTTACGACGGACACCAAAATCGAGCGAGGTAATGCCATTCCAGTCGAGGTCGTAGGTGAAATCAACGCGGAACGCATCTTCAGAGTTTTCTGTGGTGTTGCGACCGATGTCAACCTGATCCAGAACGACGTTTGCCGGATTCGTCAGGTCTGCCACGGAGGGCGCGAATGGTGAATCGAAGTTAACGCCCCAGGCCAAAGAGTTACCACTTAAATCGTAGACAAATGGTACGCAGTTGTCGTTACTGGTACCCGGATCACCACTGGCTGCGCCGTCAAGCGGACAGTTAGGGTTAATGAAGTTCAGAGTGGTACTCAGATTTGGATTCACGGTGTCTGAGCTGGTTGTCGCAAACTCGGCGCTGATCGAAAGTTTTTCTCCCTGCCATTTTCCACCGAGAGAGAAGATTTCACTATCGGTGACACGGGATCCGGTATCACTTGAAAATCGCAGGTTTGGATCGTCATCATCATTGGCCAGGTCTGGCTCAAGCGTGCCAGCCAGCGCGGCCGGGAACATGCCAGGGCCTACGCCAAAGTCTACGGTTTCAAATGCGGTAGGAATACTGAGCTGCCGCAGCGAGCTTACACCCGAGGCCTGAATTCTGTAGGAATCCTGACTGCGCTCCTGCTCGTTGATGATCGCATCAAAGTAGAAGTTCAGGCTGTCATTAGGTTCCCACTCAAAGGTGGTCGCAATGTTGGTGGTTTCATAGTCATAGTTTTCCTGCTCCTGAACAAGAAACTGAATGCCTAGAAATTCAGCCGGGTTAGCACCTGGCGGGGATGCGATGTTGTCGCGGTCGGTACGTGGACGAAACGAAACAGACTCCTGCTCCGTATAGCTACCGCTGATGACAAAACCGAAATCACCATTGTCGGTTTCCCACTTTCTACCGAAAGCGCCCGACACACGTGGCTGAACGCCTTCAGTGGTCAGACTGCTGTCTTCACCCTGAACCCGAATGGTACCGAGAGTATCTTTCAGCTGCAGTGGACGAATGGTTTTGAGATTAACCGTACCACCTACAGAACCTTCAATCGTCTTGGCTTCGGGCGATTTGGTAATTTCAACCGACGAAATAATTGACGCGTTAACGTCTTCAAAATCGATACCGCTTCGGCCCGAGCCGGAGCCCACTGTGGAAACACCGTTAATTTCGATGCGGTTCGCGTTGGTACCACGAATTTGCACGCCGGTTCCGACGCCCGCTGTACGGGTAATCTGAATACCAGTGATGTTTTCCAGCACTTCGGCAAGGTTTTGATCAGGCAGCTTACCGACGTCTTCAGCCTCAATGACTTCGATCAGGTTGTCGGAGTTGCGCTTCTGCTCAATAGCGTTACGAAGAGATCCGCGAATACCGGATACCACTACCTCTTCAATGACACCAGCCTCTTCCTGAGCCTGCACTTCGTTTGACAAGGCCGATATTGATAGCGACAAGCCGCCAACAATAAGCCACGTAGTCGATAGTCGCGATGAGGCCAAGGTGACTCTCCTCTTTAATGAATTCATCATAATTCTCTCGTCGATTGATAATCGTCTGGCAGTTTAATGCCCGACCGGACATATGTCAGATTTTATAAACCAATTAAGACACCGATGTCAATCATATTTCATTTCCAATTCATATTTATTGGTATGACCAATATGGGCGCCGGTTTTGCCGTACGGTATGCACAAGGTGTGACTGCGCAACGCTCCGAGGTTGCTACTGATTTCAGTAGCATCGGAATACGTTTAGACCGGGTATTGAACGGCGAAGAGCGTAATTTCTAAATAAGCCTGTATAGACTTCCGGGAGGAATGGAGATTAGCGACCCCAATTGCGCAACAACATCAGGGTTTTTGGTCTACCAAAATCATCGGGAGCCCTGTATCGGCTATTGCCCCAGACGCTGCGCTTTCTGAAAGTCATAGAGCGAAGGGATATATTTCAGTTCGCTATTAAGCCGCTCTACGTAAGGTACAGGCCGATAATCCAGCTTGAAATGACGATTTCCGTGCAGACCAATTATGCGCGCCATTGGCCCTTCATCAAGCCCCTGAACAGTAATCAGCTCATCCGCAAACGCTCCTCCAGTCACAAGAACCCGCAGGTTCCAGGTTGTGTTAAAGGCGCCGTGACCCGGCTGCCAATAACCGGCCCCACTACCGTCAAATACCGGCACGTACGGCCCCTCTTCCGAAGGGATTGCACGCATATGCAGCGTCACGTTATCGAACAGGTTCTGATGGTTCGCACCGGCGTGCTGATCAAGAGTCGGCGACTGGAAGACTTCAGCATTCTTGTAGACGCACTTGGTGGACTGCGTGTTGAACGTCAGTGAGTGTCGTACCGGGTTAAAAATCTTGACGTTCTCGGCGAGCACGTTGTGCACATTGCCCATGTGTACGGCGTAGTGAGCCTCGCGTTCACCGTCGGTCGTAATATCGCGGTAAGTTAAATTGGCACTGTTGTAGCTGAGGATACCGCTATCGGCATTTGTAATGCGGATGTTCCGAGCATAGGAGTCGAAAGCGCTGGTAAAGTAAATACCGTTGTATCCGCGTTCCATGTGATGGCCAAAAAACGGAGAGACCGGAAACTCGATATGCAGATCTTCGATGGCTATGTGCTGCAGGCCGTCCCAGGCAGCAATCTGTGCTGGAATACTTTTGCCGGCATCATGCAATAGCGGATCGGAAAGCACGATCGTGTTACCACTGACAGACTGAATGCGTGAGGTCTGACGAACCAGCGGCCGCTCTGGAAACGACCAGTGGTGAGAACCCGCCAGTTTATAGTCTGACCCATACAACGATTTGATAATCCGGGCTTCCGGACCGGTCCCGTTGATCCACTGCAGTTGAATAATATCGCCGGACGTCAGAGCCGAATGTTTCGAGACCGTTATCTGGGCACTGCCACGCGTACCGGAAACCACCTCTGCGAGCGGGACTATGTCAGGATCATATTCCTCGAGATAGGACGCCGCTCTGACGCTCGGTTTTTGAATCCAGATGAATCCGCCGCTCCATGAGTACTCTGAGAAGTATTCATTGAGGTTTCTGTCAGGCTCTTTCTGGCGCTTATCCAGCTGGACTATGTATTTGCGAAGCTCGTCCAGCGAACTGCTTTTGTCTACCTGATTGAGCGGACGGGGGAAAAAAAGCGTGGTACCGCCCTCGCCTGTGCCAGCGCCCTGAAGCGCCAAATTCGAACGCCCGATATTGAGCACTTCGGTTATTCTATAGCGACCCTGTCCAAAGCGAACAATGACCGGTCCGTCGACTGCACCTGCCGCCGCAATCGCCGCAAGTACTGCTTTCGTATCGTCCTTATTGTCATTTGCGATCGCACCGTGATCCCGAACGTGAATGACGACTCCCTGAGTGGCAGGCAAGTCGGTCGAACCGTTCTTGTATCCGGCGTAGGAAAAATCCGGCAAAAAGGATTCACCGCCAGCATCTGAATCGAGAATCTCGGGAAGCGACTCTGCAAAGGCCGAACTTGTGAAACACAGCAGAAGCGTGAAACTGCAGATCACGCCAATTCGTTTCAGGCCTGGGTATTCCAATCCGCCCCTATCTCCAAAAATCACAAGTTCTCTCCTTCCTGTTCGGCAGGCGCCGCGGCGACCATGTCGCACGATAGCTCACCGTCTGTTCCAAACACTACCCGTACTCTTTGCCCCGGTAGCACATCATGTATGCCGTTGGTTTGCCCTGTGGCAATCACATCACCGGCGCGTAGTGGTCGGCCGAGGCCGGCCGCCAGTTCCAGCATGAATTGAACCGAACGCAAATAGCCACCCGTCAATCGGAAGGCGCCACCAGTGCCGACTGAACGCCCATCCACAAAACTTTCACACGCGAGGGTGTCCAGGTCTCTCGAAGACCAGTCAGCAATTGACGGACCAACAATCAATCCTGCGTTATTGCCAAAGTCGGAGACGACAACAGCAGGACCCAGCTCATTGATCGGTGCCAGCGGACTACTGGCAATTTCGATACCTATTCTCAGATCACCGATCATCGCCATAGACTCGTCCAGCGACCAGCTACGCTTGTCTGCAGGTGCGTCGCTGCCGATAACTGCAATAAACTCTGCTTCAATGGCCCCAAAGCCCCCTTCAAACATGGGCATCCGGGTCACCGACTCGTGGGGCGCGCGATGAATCAGCCGACTGAATATCGGCCCTGCAAGACGATCGCTGCCTGCAGCGTCCTCGAGGTGCTCCGGGATACGACCCACTTTCCAGCCGGCCACCCGGTCAGGCCACTGACGGATCGCCAAATCCTGAATAAGATAAGCCTTCTCAAGGGTCGCGGGGGCTTCACCGGGAAAGCCACTCAAAGCCTGCGCCGTATTCCGTGCCGTAACAAATTTATCTGCGATCTGCTGAAGATCATCCGGGGTCATAGTGTAAAGTTCCAATTTAGTAAGGAGCGCCTGTTCGATAGCTCCACTGAAGCCGGTTTCAAGATTCCACCGGCCGGTCTCTTAACCGTCCAATTTATTCGGGGCCACGCGGAACCAGGTAAACCTGAAGAATTCCTACCTAACTGTCACCACACCCAGTGGGCGTCAGCGACAAGCGGATGTCATCAGTTCAGCAGACTTGGCAGCCACAATGACAGCGCAGGTACGTAGATCACGGCAACCAGTGCAATCAGCAGCGCGCCGTAGAACGGCCAAATGGTTTTAACCGTTTGCTCAATCGGTATTTTTCCAATCGCACATCCCACAAACAACACCGCACCGACCGGCGGGGTTACCAATCCGATACCGAGATTCAATAGCAGCATGATGCCGAACTGCACAGGGTCCATGCCCAGGTCAACGGCCATAGGCAGAAAGATCGGTGTGGTAATGATAATCAACGGCGCCATGTCCATGAATGTGCCCAGCAACAGCAGCACAAGATTGATCAGCAGCAGCAACATGAGCGGATTTTCGGTTATGCCACGAAGCAATTCTGAAAGCTGCGTGGGTGCCTGCAGAAGAGCTAGCAACCAGCCAAACGCCGCGGCCGCGCCAATCACGATCATGACCATCGCCGTCGTTCGAACGGACGCTGTAGTGGCCGCAACGAAGCTCTCCCACGTCAATGATCGATACACGAATAGCGCGATCAAAATGGTGTAGACGACCGCTATACCAGCCGACTCGGTTGGCGTAAATACGCCGGACAATACACCGACGACAATAATCGCCGCAGCGAGCAAGCCTGGGATGGCTACGGCAAAAGCCGTCAGGAACGCTCGCATACCGGGAAACGAACCGCGCGGATAGTTACGCTTTACGGCCACGGCGTAGGCGGCAAACATGAGTAGCAGGCCTGTCAGTACCCCCGGAATAATCCCGGCCAGAAACAGATCGGCCAGTGAAATACTCACGCCGGCTGCCGCAGCATAGATGATCATGTTGTGCGACGGCGGAATCAACAGTCCGGTAATCGCTGAGGTGGCGGACACGTTTACGACGTAATCGGCGTCGTAGCCCTTCTCCCGCATCATCGGACCCAGCGTCGAACCGATCGCCGATACGCTTGCGATCGCCGAGCCCGACACCGCTCCAAACATCATGGACGCACCGACATCTACCTGACCAAGACCGCCTCGCATTCGCCCAAGCGCCGCGTCTGCAACGCGAATCAGGCGCTCCGCAATCCCCGC
>CAWUKD010000075.1:0-16491 GCA_963922815.1 uncultured Gammaproteobacteria bacterium | reverse complement strand
TTTCACGTTTCTTCCCCCTTATTTTGATGTGATGAGAATCGTCGGGTGTTGCGACGCAGCACAACCCCCTGAGTGTTAAAGTAATTTTTCTCGCCACTGAGAATATAAGTCTGAACAGCAATTGCAAGGTCGATTTAACATGTTGCAAAAACCCTGTGGACCCCACGAAACAACGGCATCATGAAAGCCGACTCAGTTTTTATTGATATAAGTTTAATCAACATAAAAAACAGTCATCTAGAAACTTTTGCTAAACGGGCTTTTAATTAGTTCTGCTAACTGATTTGAAATAAAAATTCAGCGGTACCACTAACTTGCACGGTCAAGTGCGCGGGATTATCCCTCCGGGGTGAATCATTTATTCAGCTGCGGCTTCGCAATTTGCGGTAAGGATTGCGAGGTAGCGACGCCACCGATTTCCGGATACCTGAGTTAACGTAATCGACAGACGAAGTGGATGGTCCGAGTAGTTGTCGGCTGGCCCGAGGTGTGTTTCGCGGTTAGCTTAGCGTGTCTTTTGCTGAGCGTGGTTTTGCTCGCCGAACCACTTCGGATGTTTGAACAAAACGCCCACCCGCTGTTTAAACGATGCCGCGTGTGCTGCGTCTTTTAGCATGGCCGCCCATTCATGAAACGCGATGCGAAGGGGGTTATAGGTGTTGATGTTATTGGTCAGCCCGTATGTGACACGTTCACCCTCAGGTTCAAACGAGCCGAACATTCGATCCCAGACGATCAGGATGCCACCGTAGTTACGATCGATGTACTGCGCATTGCTGCCGTGATGAACGCGATGATGCGACGGCGTATTCAGAATCCATTCGAGTGGCCCCAGCCGACCGATGGTTTGCGTATGAATCCAGAACTGGTAAATCAGGCTGATGGCCTGCTGCGCGAGAATCATCAGAGGATGGAACCCCAGCAGGGCCAGGGGGATCCAGAACAGGACGCCGGTAAACCGCGTGGTCCAGCTCTGCCGGAGCGCAACCGCCAGATTATAGAAGGTGCTGGAATGGTGATTTACGTGACCGGCCCAGCCGATGCGGCTCTCGTGGTGGAACCGGTGGAACCAGTAGTAGCAAAAGTCCTCGGCGAAGAATAAAAGCACCCAGGTCGTTATGGCAAATGGGGCCAGATCAAACACTCGGTACTGATAGAACAGCGTGTACACGCCAAAGACGGCGGCGGCCGTCAAGGCGTTGATGGCGAGGTTTCCAAGCCCCATGGCCAGGCAGGCGGCGGTGTCTTTTGCCTCGTAAAGAGGCTCGGGCCGCGAGCGGCTGACCCACCATTCAATCGCGATCAGCAGGACAAACCCCGGGATCGCAAACACAATTAGCTTTTCCATGCAGTGATTTTAACAGCACAAACACCGTGAAAAGGCATTTAAGTAAAATCTGTGTGAAGACGAAGGCCAAAATTGTGACCCAGTTCCGTGCCGAGAATCATTATGTCGCTTATTGTCACTCTCCCGTTTCACAAAATATGGAGCTAACCATGGCAGCATCGAAACCCCTGATCGGAAAGGCACCTCGCGGAATTCCAGCGAAAAGCGGTGCGGTAAACTTTTTCTTTCAGCAGGACTCCGGCCACCTGAAACGGCAGTGGCAGAAACGCAGTGATGATTTTTGGAGTGCTACGCGACCGAGCGTTAGCAACCGCGCACCGGCCTGGCGAGAATTTGAAAGCTGGCAGTCTGGCAAGAAGGCGAAAAGCTGACAGCCCAGCGGTGGCGCCATGGCCACCGACACTACGGGATGAGTTGATTCCTGTCGGCTCAGCATGAATTGAAAGGCCCCTGTTTGCAGGGGCCTTTTTTATTGGCCGGGGTTAATCCGGTAGCTTTTCACCATTTTCCGCTGAGGCGCGTACAAGCCTGGGTACGGGGTCGCGCTTCGCACACTCGTCGCGTTGACCGGACGCTAGCCGAGCACCTTCGAGATGATGATGACAAGAACGGCGAGTGCTGCAGCCAGCAGGCGTCCTTCTGTATGCGTTACGTCCAGATCGAGGTTGTCGTCCGGCGCGTCGTCGATGCGCAGGCCCAGGCGACGCGCCACGGCCTTGTGGGCCAGAATCAGTTCGTTTTCATCAAACCAGGCGCCGTGCTTGCGGCAGATATCGACTGAAATGGCGGTGACCGCACCTCTGCCATAAACGTGCTGAGTCATCGACGCGGTGCAAGCGGGGCATTTCAGCGCGCCATGACGAGCTTTGGCCAGAGCCGGTTTGCGCTGTACTTTGCTCTTGTTCAGCTGTCTGAGATTCTCGTATTCGCCGGCCGGGATTCGCCCGAACTTGCGCAGAGCGACAATGGGCACCCAGAGTCCTCCACACTGGTGACAGGTACGTATCAGGCAGCCCCGGATGTCGGTTTCGACCGTTTTGTGATGGCACCGCGGGCAATGTTTGGGGCTGATGTAGCGATGGTGGTCGAACGCCTGCTCAGGCAGCGACCTGAGCCGGGTGACGGAGCCGCAATAACCGCATGTGAGCTCGCCGGTTCCGTCGGTCGATGCTGTGTCGGCAGACGGTGTCGCAATCCCGGCACCGCACTGTGCACATTGTATTGTTTTTGTCATACAGGCCCGAATACCGCAGTCAGCTCATCGTACAGAAAAACCCGTCAGGTGGAGGCATACCTGGGTGTGCGCGAGAGCAAGACGCGTCCGGCGTGGCCAGAGAGGCCGGTTCGCCCGGTTTTTCATGGTCAGCGTTCGATTATACGGGTTCAGGGTCGCGGCGTTAACTGATCGGTGAAATTAAAGTGCCGGCCGAAAGGGCAGCTGTTGGCTCGCCATGAACCCGGCGTTAGCCCCCGGCTTATCCGCATGTACTTCAATAGCCGACTTTGGTAACTTCGCGGTTTGATCAAAGCAGGTCTGTCGTGCACCCAAAAGATAAACACATCATTGTTACCGGAGGCGCTCACGGTATTGGCAAAGGCCTGTGTCGGCGTTTTGCGGCGGAGGGCGCAGCCCGGATTGCGGTGGTCGACGTTGACAAGGCGGCGGCCGACGAGGTGGCTTCGGAGATTGGGGCCAAATCGTGGGCCGTGGACATCAGTGATCCCAAGGCTTTCGCCGATACGCTCGACGCCATTCACAGTGATATGGGGCATGTGGATCTGTTTTGCTCCAACGCAGGGGTTGGCTATCCGGACGGTGCCCACGTGGCGGCGGCCAGTGACGAGCTCTGGGAAAAGACCTGGCGTATTAATGTGCATGCCCACGTCGTTGCGACCCGGGTGCTGCTGCCGGATATGCTGGCGCGCGGTGCCGGCCACTTTATGATCACCGCGTCAGCCGCCGGACTGCTCAGCCAAATCGGATCGGCATCGTATTCGGTCACCAAGCACGCGGCCGTGGGTTACGCCGAGTCTCTGGCGATCATGCACGGTGATCAGGGAATTGGTGTGTCGTTGCTATGCCCTCAGGGCGTTGATACACGAATGATGGCGGCGGTTGCCGGCGGTGGTCCGCAGGGCGCGGACGGCGTGATTTCCATCGAAGCGCTATGTGACTCTGTCATGAGCGGACTTGAATCGGAGCAGTTTCTGATTCTGCCGCATCCGCAGGTGGCGGACTACATGCAATACAAAGCCGCCAACTACGACAAGTGGCTTGCCGGCATGCGCAGGTTGCGTGATCAGTTTGCCTGATGAGTCGAACGCTATTCTTCTAAACTTCCACAGAGAGTAACACTCTATGAGTTCTAACCGATTTTCACTGGATGGAAAGGTTGCCCTTGTCAGCGGCGGGAGCCGGGGTATTGGCGAAGCGATCGCTCACGGACTGGCCGAGCATGGAGCCCGGGTCATTGTGTCGAGTCGCGATGAGGCGGCGTGTCAGGTGGTGGCCGACGCGATCAATGCCAAAGGCGGTGAGGCCGTGGCCATGAGATGCCATGCGGGCGTAGCGTCGGATATCGAGGCGCTGTTCAAAGCCATTGACGACAAGTTCGGGCGCATCGATATTTTGATCAATAACGGCGCTACCAATCCGTACTACGGCCCGATGACGGCCACGCCCGTTGAGGCGTTTGATAAAACGTTTGATGTCAATGTGAAAGGTCCGTTCATGATGACGTCGGCGGCCATTGACCGGATGGTTGCCCAGGGTGGTGGTTCGGTTGTGACCGTGTCATCGATTACCGCCCTGAATCCGGGTACGTACATGGGCGTTTACGCCATGACCAAGGCCGCGCTTGTCAGCATGACCAAGAGTTTTGCCAATGAGTACTCAAAACACAATGTGCGGGTCAACGCTATCGCGCCTGGACTGATCGATACCAAATTTACCGAAGCGCTTCAGGCGAATGACAAGCTCCGCGATGCGGTTATAAAGACAATTCCAATGAAACGAATGGGCGTGCCGGAAGATATGGTCGGTGGCGTCTTGTATCTGGTGTCGGATGCCGCGGCGTATACGTCGGGCACGACCCTTGTAATGGATGGAGCGATGACCAGCTAGGCTGGCAAGAGAGATTATGAATTTAGAAATCAGTCAGCAATCAGCAGAGCTACTGGCCAGGGCTACCGCCTTCATCGATGAGCGTGTGGTACCGGTTGAAGACGAATACCTGCGTGAAGTGGATGTCGGCGATCGATGGACGCTTACCGATCGGCAAACGGAGATTATCGAAACGCTGAAATCAGAAGCGCGTGCGCAAGGATTGTGGAATTTCTTTTTGCCGGAAGAAGGACCTGGTATCAGTGCGGTTGATTATGCGTACATTGCGGAACAAACAGGGCGCACAATGCTCGCCGCCGAAGCGTTTAACTGCAGTGCGCCGGATACCGGCAACATGGAAGTAATTCATCGCTATGGATCAGAAGCACAGAAAGAGCAGTGGCTGAAACCTCTGCTGGCCGGGGAAATTCGGTCGGCTTTTGCGATGACCGAGCCGGGTGTTGCTTCAAGCGACGCCACCAACATTGCCATGTCGGCGGTTGAGGACGGCAATGAGTGGGTGATTAACGGTGAGAAGTTTTATATTTCGGGTGCCGGAGATCCGCGATGCAAAATACTGATCTGCATGGTCAATACCGATCCCGATGCCGGGCGTCACCAGCAGCATTCTCAAATTCTCGTGCCGATGGACACGCCCGGATTGACGGTGGTTCGACCGATGCACGTGTTTTCGCTGGACGATGCTCCGCACGGACACATGCACTTGCGTTTCGATAACGTCAGAGTACCGCTGGATAATCTGATTCTGGGACGTGGTCGCGGGTTCGAGATTTCCCAGGGCCGTTTGGGGCCTGGCCGTATCCACCACTGCATGCGAGCCATAGGCGCGGCTGAAAAAGCGCTGCGCCTGATGTGTGAGCGCGCGACGTCCCGTACCGCGTTTGGCAAGCCGCTCGCGAACCTTGGCGGTAATTACGACATCATCGCCAACGCCCGCATGGATATTGATATGGCGCGACTGCTGACGCTGCAGACGGCCTATGTGATCGACACCGTAGGGGTCAAGGCTGCGCGTACCATGATTTCGAAAATCAAAGTCATTGCACCCAACGTAGCGCTGCGGGTGATTGACGAGGCCATTCAAATGCACGGCGCGACCGGCATTTCTCAGGACACGCCGCTGGCACACATGTATATGCAGATGCGCACCCTGCGTCTGGCAGATGGTCCGGATGCTGTACATCGACGGGTTGTTGCTCGTGAAGAGCTGGGCCGTTACGCACGTCCGTGATGCTGCCCCGAATCTTCAAGAAGACGAATTGAGAAACTGGATTTTAGAGAGCTGTTATGGATAAACCGACCATTGACGACCTGCAAGACCGAATTGGTGATGAGCTGGGTGTTTCTGAATGGCTTGACGTTAGTCAGCAGCGCATTAACGAGTTCGCAGAGGTCACCGAGGACCGGCAGTTTATTCATATTGATCCTGAAGCCGCCGCAAAGACGCCGTTTGGCGGAACCATTGCACATGGTTATCTGACCTTGTCGCTGTTGCCGAAGCTGATGAAGGACATTGATTTCGTGCCGCAGAACACCGCTATGGCGATCAACTACGGCGCCGACAAGCTGCGTTTCCTGTCGCCTGTTCCGAGCGGCAGTCGTATTCGGGCGCGCATGAAGCTGGTCGACATCGTCAACAAACGGCCGGGGCACTACAGGGTTCGCGGCGGGATTACGGTGGAGATCGAAGGATCGGACAAGCCGGCGCTCAGCGTTGAGGCGCTGACTCTGCTTGTCATGGGCGGCTGAATGTCTGTAACTAATTCAAACGTGGAGAAACTGAATGCGCGCACTGTTGTGTAAAGAACACGGTCCGGCCAGCAAGCTGGTGGTCGAAGAGGTTGCAGATCCTGCGCCAGGTAAAGGGGAAGTACTGATAGAGGTTGCAGCGGCGGGCCTCAATTTTCCGGACACGCTCATTATCCAGGGCAAATATCAGATGCAGCCGCCGATGCCGTTTTCGCCAGGCGGAGAGGCTGCCGGTACTGTCATTGCAGTGGGCGAGGGCGTCAAGCGAATACAGGTGGGGCAGCGGGTCATCGCACTGTGCATGGTCGGTGCGTTTGCGGAAAAGCTGGTGGCGCCCGAAGTGGCCGTCGTGCCGATGCCGGACGGCATGGATTTTGAGACCGCAGCGGGATTTACGCTGACCTACGCCACGTCCTACTACGCGCTGAAGCAGCGCGCCAAGCTAAGCAAGGGCGATACGCTACTGGTTTTGGGCGCGGCTGGCGGCGTTGGTCTTGCGGCGGTAGAGCTTGGCGCGATCATGGGAGCTGAGGTCATTGCGGCCGCGAGTACGGATGAAAAGCTCGCGGCGACCAAAGAGGCCGGTGCGACGCATCTGTTGAACTACTCGAATGACGACATCAAAAAATCGGTTAAAAATCTGACCGGCGGTCGCGGTGTTGATGTTGTGTATGATCCGGTCGGTGGAGATATGTCGGAGCAGGCATTGAGGGCGACGGCCTGGGACGGACGTTTTCTGGTGATAGGGTTTGCCAGTGGCGACATCCCCAAAATTCCGTTAAACCTGCCTTTGCTAAAGGGGCTGCACATCATCGGCGTGTTCTGGGGCTCGTGGCTGACGCAGTTTCCAAAAGAATCGATGGGCAATATGGTCGAGCTTTTTGGGTTTTTTAACGAGGGCAAGATCAAACCCAAAGTGACTCAAACGTATACGCTGGATCAGTACGAAGAAGCGTTTGGCGTACTAACGGGCCGGCGGGCCATCGGCAAAGTCGTCTTCAAAATAAAGTAGTCCGGTGCGATGCAGGTCATCCGGCTGGTAGCGAAAGACACCGGGCAGGATCGGGCATCAGATACGAAAAAGGCTCTCGTAAAAACGGGAGCCTTTTTTATTGAGGTGGACGATGTTGTGTCTAGCGGCGCTTGCTGATACCCAGTAAGCCTATGGCGCTGAGAAGAAGCCAAACGGCCCCCGGCAGCGGCACCTGAGAAAAGCGGAAGTTCGGTCCAAAATAGATTTCGTTTGTATCGGTCATGGGAAAGCCGAGGCTTCCGGTAAGCGCCCGTCCTCCCAGGATGGTGATGGCCGGATCCAGCTGGTATTCGGAAGAAAACAAAGCCACAGCCACGTCGTCCATGTTGGTGCCAAAGTAGTAGGCGCCTATGACGTATTTAGTGTCGCCGGTCAGCGCGAGCGGATTGACATCAATATACCGAAAGCCATTTTCAAGCTCACCGCCTCCGGCCGGCATGAGCAGCTGTATGACCACATTGCCTGAATCGTCCCAGATCGCAACGGTATGCGGACTGGAGAGTCCGTCGCTGCCGTCATCGAGAATGCCAATTGAGGTGATCTCTATGTCGGTTGCTGATACGAACTCGTACCCCAGAACGGACAGTCCGGGCGGCTGCTGAAGCAGGCTGTCTGCGTCAGGCAGGGTAACCGCGGTGTTCGCGCTGACTGACAGCGCCGAGCAAAAACCGAGAGCGACAAGCGCTGCGCGGGCCAGGAAAAACGTTATTGTTTTGGACATCATCTTCTGCCTTTTGGATGATTTTGTTGAAATCAGACTACCGCAGAGATCGACCAAACTTCCACACTATCACCAAAAAAACGGATAGACTTGACATAATCAGGGTCGAACGGCTCAATGGCGGCGGCTTGCGGATGCGTGCACGGGATTGCGATGGGGAAAGCAGTTGAAGGGCAATCACCGCCACGTGCATCTGTACATCAGGGCGATTATCATGCCTGACTTGGACGAGACGGGCGTCTGATCACGTGCTGTGCGCTAACCCGGAAACGCCATCGTTTCGCTATGGCCTATATTTAACCGCGATAATAATTCGCGACCTATTTTATTGAGGAGAATCAGGTGGACAAGCTGACCCAGCTGCGGGAAATGACTGATGTAGTAGCGGACACGGGTGATATCGAAGCCATTGCCAAATATCAGCCGATTGATGCGACCACCAATCCGTCGCTTTTACTGAAGGCCGCACAAATGCCTCAATACGCGTCACTGATTGACGCCGAATCACGAGTAGTGTCCTCTCAGAACCTGGTTCAGGCCGACGCGGTAGCGCTGCTTGGGGATCGATTTGCGGTCGCGATCGGGCGGGAAATCACCAGGATCATTCCGGGTCGAATCTCTACGGAAGTCGATGCACGACTGTCTTTCGATCGGGACGCCTCGATTGAAACGGCCAAACGCATCATTCAGCTGTACGACGACGCCGGCATCGGTCGTGAACGGGTGCTGATTAAACTTGCCTCTACCTGGGAGGGTATCGAGGCGGCGCGGGTGCTCGAGCAAGACGATATCAATTGCAACCTGACGCTGATGTTCAGCGATATTCAGGCGGTTGCGGCTGCGGAGGCGGGCGCGTTTCTGATTTCGCCGTTTGTGGGTCGCATTCTGGACTGGTACAAGAAAGACACGGGCCGGGATAGCTATCCGGCGAATGAAGACCCGGGCGTGCTGTCAGTGCGAAACATCTATCATTTGTACAAGGACAAAGGCTACAAGACCGTTGTGATGGGCGCCAGCTTTCGAAATGCCGGCGAAATCGAGGCCCTGGCAGGCTGCGACCGGCTGACTATCGGCCCCAATTTCCTGGAGGAATTGTCGAACGACTCAGGCTCGCTCGAACGCGTACTGAGTCCGGATGATCCAAAACCCTACATGGACTACACCTTCGAGAATGAGGCTGATTTCCGCTTTCAAATGAATGATAACGCCATGGCTACAGAGAAACTGGCCCAGGGCATCCGCTCTTTCGTGGCCGATCAGATCAAGCTGGAAGCGCTGCTGGCCAGCAAGCTTGCAGAAGCCGCTTAGGCAATGGCGGAGCGAAGTTTTCGGGTTCTTTGAGCAGGCTCGGATGAATCCGGAAAAGATCGCCCATCTGGCAAAATAGTGCTGTTATAGCGTTGGCTTGAAAGATACAATGCACTCCGTTGAAACGGGTCCACCGTGACCCGCCAGACGAATCAAAGCGCCCGTAGCTCAGCTGGATAGAGTAACTGGCTTCGAACCAGTTGGTCGGGAGTTCGAATCTCTCCGGGCGCGCCAAATACTACAAAGGGTCCCGCAGGGGCCCTTTTTAGTATTTGAAGTGTTCGGGTGACGGTGAGAATTCCACAGTTCGATCAATCGCGCAGCGATTGACGACGAGCCGCAGCGCGGCGAAGCCCGCAGGGACAAAACAGCCCCAAGGCTGTTTTGGTCAATCTCTCCGGGCGCGCCAAATACTACAAAGGGTCCCGCAGGGGCCCTTTTTAGTATTTGAAGTGTTCGGGTGACGGTGAGAATTCCACAGTTCGATCAATCGCGCAGCGATTGACGACGAGCCGCAGCGCGGCGAAGCCCGCAGGGACAAAACAGCCCCAAGGCTGTTTTGGTCAATCTCTCCGGGCGCGCCAAATACTACAAAGGGTCCCGCAGGGGCCCTTTTTTGTGCCTTGAGCGCCCGGCTTCGGAAGTTGCGGAGCCACGAACCGGTTTAATCGACCTAACTGCTGCTTTTGCACTCTTACCATTCACATTCAATGGGCATAGGGCCGTCTCGCTGGGCGATTATGCGGGTGTGTTAAATTTAGTGAAGCTGGATATCGGGCTCGTAGCTTCAGGCAACTCGATACTCCAATGGGTTCTAGTGGAAACAACCAGTAGTCGCCAGGATGTGGCGATGCAGTGACTGCGCGCGTGTTATTCCGCCCTTTGTTGCAGGGGCCAGGATTCTGAGTACGCTCGCCGCTGCAGGGTGAAGATTCTATTGAGTTGCATGGAAAAAATAACGAGGAATCGAATGCTCAAGCCGCTACGTTTGGCCTGTTTGGTTGTGTATTCCTTGCTGTGTTCGCTGACCAGCCATGCCGATGAGGCAGAGGACTGGGTAACAACCCGCAGTCTGGACCGGGCCGATTTACTTGATCGCGCCGAGGCTGATTCGGGGGCTGATATATCCGAACGTCTTCGGGTTCTGTTGACGCTGGCCGATCGCGGGCTCAATCGATCAACGGACGAAGTCAGTCAATATCTCGAGCAGGCTCAAAGTCTGCTGAGCGCCAATACGGATGCGGACATAGTTGCGCACGCTATTCGCTGTCAACTGGAACACCGTCAATCCCTGCCAGCGGCTTCAGTAACGTGCGAACGGTTTAATGAACGCGATGTAACGTCAGAGCATGAATTTGTACAGGCGTTCGTTCACGTCACGCGAATGTACTATTTTTATCGCGAAGGCCGGCACGAGCGCTCCCTGGCTGAGAGTGAGCTGGCACTCCGGCATGCAACTCCCATTAACGATGCGGCGCTGGCGGCAGCCGCGCATAACATGATCGGTCTTTACTACAGTACAAGGCTGCGTCCACGCATGTCGCTGCCCCACTTTGAAAGTGCCTTGCAGTTTGCCAGGCAATTACCGTACAGCTCTCCCAAGACCATAACGCAATTGAATCTCGCATCCAGCTACACCTATCTCGGTAGGGGTCGCGAGGCGCTTCAGATGCTTCAGGAAGCCGGTGGTTCACCCGCTGTGAGCCTGTACCCGACGCGCCGACTGGTTGTTCAGTCGATGGTCGGTCAGGCACAGGCGGCCATAGGGGAGACTGGGGGTGCCGAAGCTGACCTGAAGGCGGTGATAGATGCGGTGAGTGATGAGGTGTTGCCGGACGGCATGACGTTTGGCTATACCGGACTGGGCATCATTCAGCTCGCAGAGAACCGTTCCGGTGAAGCGCTGGCGAGTTTCGACAAGGTGTTGAGCATCATCGGCAAGGATTTTGACCACGACCTCAAACATCCTCGCATTCAGCTGGTGGCGGTACCTTATGCGTCGGCGCTGCGGGAGTCTGGAAACCTGGATGCGTCCCGGAGTTTGTTGAATCGCGTCATTGCCGTTGTGCCGCCCGATGAACCTGACCAGCTTCTGGCCGACGCCTATCTGTCCCTGTCGCTGACGCTGGAAGCGGCGGGAGACGCCGTGGGTGCAAAAGCGGCCTCTGAGAACGCGGCCAGCGTTGAATCACGACTCTGGGATGCCAGCTTTCAGTATCAGGTGGCCAGACTGAATGCGTCGCTGGAATCTGACCGAAGGCAGTTTGAGCTTGAGCGTGCGCAAGACAGAGAAGTAGCGCTGCGTGAAAAAGCCGATCGGGAGGCGATGCTGAGACGTCAGACGTGGCTGATCGGCGCAATGATCATTGCAGTGATCGCCTTGTTTTTTTCACGGCGGTTCCAAAAGCGCATTGCCGCCACCGAGCGTGCCGCTGCGGTAAAGCTCGAAGAGCAGGTTAAAGAAAGAACGCGTGATCTAGAAGACGAAATGGCGAAACGCATGCATGTCGAGGTAGAACGACTGAAGCTTGCCGAAAAAATGTTCGAGGGTGAAAAACTCAGAGCGATGGGTCAGCTGACCGCCGGCGTTGCGCACGATTTTAACAACCTCATGACCGTGGTTACCCTGGGTGCTGATCAGCTCAGGAGTCGCATGTCCGGCAGCAGCGACGCCGAATCTGTTGAAACACTGGATCATATTCAAAGCGCTGCGGATACCGGCGCCAAAATTACGCGCGGCCTGCTTGCGTATGTCCGCAAGCAGCCGTTGTTACCGGAGGATCTTCGGGTCGACGAGTTTCTGAGCGAAGCGCTGCCAATTTTTCGCCAAACGCTGGGTGAACGATTTACGCTGGAACTGAGTAGCGTGCCGTGCCGGGTGTTGGTGGACAAAGGACAGCTCACGACGGCCTTGCTGAATCTGTTGCTTAACGCCAAAGAAGCGATGTCGGACGGTGGTGTTGTGTTGATCAGCCTGACGGTAGACAACGGACAGGCCCGAATTGACGTTCGCGATCGCGGTACCGGTATGAGCAAGAGCGTGCAGAGCCAGGCCGTGGAACCGTTTTTCACCACCAAGGATAACGCCGAAGGCTCGGGTCTTGGGCTGTCTATGGTTTACGGATTCGCACGTCAGTCTAACGGTGACCTTTCTATCGATTCGACTCGTGGACAGGGTACGACCGTTTCGCTGTTGCTTCCTCTGGCATCGGGTATCGAGATCGAGGAGCAGGCTGCTGTCGAACGCGTTCGAAAAATTCCCAAGGGCATTAGAGTTCTGGCGGTAGAAGATCGTGAGCAGCTGCTGGTTGTTCTTGAGCGATCTCTGACGCAGCTGGGGGTTGAGGTGACAACGGCCAGCTGCGCCGATGACGCGCTGGACATCGTGTCCCGGTCTGGCCTGCCGGATCTGTTGATTTCGGACATCGTCATGCCCGGAAAACTGGATGGCCTTGGTCTGGTGGAACGGCTTCGCGAAACGAGTCCCGATTTACCGATCATACTGATGTCAGGATATTCCAGGTACGTGGACAATGAATGCACGTTCCTGCGCAAACCTTTTTCTATCGTCGAGCTGGAAAGTGCCATTGAGAAAACGCTGAGCGGATGGCAGTCACGCGAGACGACGCACTACGCGTAGAATCGTCACGGATAAATCGTCACGGATAAATCGTCTATGGATCCTGTCGGATCTGAAGCTCGTTCGCGATTCCGGATTACTCTGAGCTAACGCCTGGTGCGTCAGCAGAATCGGGTGAGCAGTTACGGTTTGAGATGGCGGATAAAATGGACGAAATCATTCCATAATTGGCCACTTCCCGTTTCGGCAGCACACTCGTGGCGAGCCCGCTGTCATCGGTCCGTCCGCTAGTCGGGCAGAGCAGGATCATGGGAAACGGCATCTCACATTGCTGATGAATAACTTCCATGAGCTCGGTGCCGGTCATGTCGGGCAGCCGGACATCAATTAACGCGCAGTCGAACTCATTCTGCTCGATCAGATGCAGGGCGGATGATGCGCTCTCGGCGATGGAAACCTGAAACGTCGCTGATCGACTGCGTCGAAGACGACGGGTACACAGCGTACGAAAATACACGTCATGATCGACGACCAGAATATTCAGCGTTAGTGTGTCTGTCATATCAAGAGTTGGTGCTTATCAGGCAAAGTGACGGCGGGTTGACTGGTGGGGTCTGTATATTCACACGAGGCTCCGTTTCGTAGTGTTGTTTGGCAATCTGACCACTCGTGCTCGTTGTTCGGCCGGTGGCTTCGCGGACAGAGCAAGATAAACTCACTACCTCGCTATTCAATAGTCGACCATTGCGCCGGAAACTTGAGCCCGGACCTCTGCGCCATGAGTGCCCGGCAGATGCATAAGGTCTCCATGCAGGGTTCCTGTTGGTATGACTTGCTTCGGGGTTGTCGAAAGGAATGTTTGGCCAGGCCGGTATCGATCTGACGTCATCAATCGGCATTTAACGGGTGTGTGATGCGCAGCCTCAAAAAGCTAACGTGCGTCGTCGCAGTTTCTTAAGACTGCGCGTTGGAGTTGCGTTTGCGTCGGCGACGTTTACTGTTCTTGCTGGCAGCAGGCTGGCGATCGGTGTTATCGAAGTCGCCGCCCCACTGATCGCGGTGTGCCGTGGCTGCGGCACTTTGCACGCGGGAATGACGACGGGTCAGATACAAATCGTCGGGCGAACACACTTGCGCCTTGATCACGCCAAGATCCACGGCGGCATCGAAAAGGCTGGGGTACCAGCTCTCCCATCCCGGCAGCAGTTGCTCAACTTGTTGGCGCAGATTCATAGACACATTGTACTTAGTCTGCGGCATTTGAACACGCCTGATGTCACACTTTTTGTCCAGATAATGGTCTGGCCCGGGCGTACTTATTGCGCGGTGCATGATCGGTTGGGGCGATGGGCGGGTATATCGGAGACCCGTATTCTGTGTTTCGCACAACGGACGGCGGCAATCAAACGGCAATCAGATTTATCGGTTATACGTTCAACGTCAGGCTTTCTTTAACCGCCTCCATGGCTACAATCGACGTAGATTCCTGAACCCCTTCGATGCTGAGCAGCGACTGCTCCAGCAGGTTGCGATAGGACGACATGTCGCGAACCCGGGCTTTGATTAAGTAGTCGAAGCTGCCGGTCGTGAAATAGCAGTCCTGCACTTCCGGAAGCAGTCTCGCCGAGCGCCTGAATTTATCGAAATTGCTCTTGGAACTGCGGTCCATTCTGATCATGACAAACACCACCAGGCCGGCGCCAAGTTTGTCGGGATTGAGTCTCGCGGCGTAGTGATCGATGTACCCGAGTCGCTCGAGTTTACGAACGCGCTCGATGCACGGAGACGTGGACAGTCCCACCTGTCTGGCCAGATCGGAGTAGGTGATACGGCCATCGGTTTGAAGAATACGTAAAATTGAACGGTCTATCGCAGAAAGATCCATAAAAATACTCGCGAAAATACAAGTAAACAGTAAAATATACTAATAATGATCGAAAATACACAACTAAATTGGGTGTTTTGTTTGTAATCTTCTGAGACCGTCGCATTCATCATTTTCTGTCAGGGAGTCAGTCCGATGCTCATAGGTGTGCCAAAAGAAATTAAGAACCACGAATACCGTGCCGGTTTAACGCCGGAAAGCGTTCGCGAATTTATCGCCCATGGTCATCAGGTGGTAATTGAAACTCAGCTGGGTGCGGGCATAGGCGCGTCGGACGAAGTGTACAAAGAAGCCGGTGCCGAAGTGGTCAGTACCGCGGCTGAAGTGTTTGAGCGCGGCGAAATGATTATCAAAGTTAAGGAGCCTCAACCTGACGAATGCCGCATGCTTCGCGAAGGGCAGGTACTGTTCACTTACCTGCACCTGGCGCCCGACCTGCAGCAGACGGAGTTGCTGATCGAATCTGGTTGTACGGCCATTGCCTATGAAACCGTCACCGACAAGCTGGGCACGCTGCCTCTTCTTGCGCCTATGAGTGAAGTGGCGGGGCGTCTTGCCGTGCAGGCTGGCGCGCACTGTCTGGAAAAAGCCAACCAGGGACGCGGCGTGCTGCTAGGCGGCGTTACCGGCGTTGCGCCGGCAAAAGTCGTGGTGATTGGCGGGGGAGTCGTAGGAAATAACTCGGCGTTTGTCGCTGCCGGTATGGGCGCAAACGTCACCATTCTCGATAACTCGATCGACCGGCTGCGAGAGCTCGATGTGCAATACGGTGGCCGGGTGACGTGTCTGTTTTCAAATGCGGCGGCGATCGAGGAGCGCGTCAGTCAGGCGGATCTGGTTATTGGTGCCGTGCTGCTGGCCGGAGCAGCGGCGCCGAAGCTGGTCACGCGAGAGATGATCCGTCAAATGGTTCCGGGTTCTGTGGTAGCCGACGTGGCTATTGATCAGGGTGGTTGTATCGCCACATCCAGGGCCACGACTCATTCAGATCCCACGTACATCGTGGACGACGTGGTGCATTATTGCGTGGCGAACATGCCAGGCGCTGTGCCGCGTACGTCTTCCTACGCCTTGAATAACGCGACGCTGCCGTTCGCCCTGCGACTGGCCGATCAGGGTTGGCAAAAGGCGCTCAGGCAGGACCAGGGATTCCTCAACGGCCTGAATGTCCACAGGGGCAAGGTCACGTGTGAGGCGGTTTCCATAGCACATGGTATGGCGTATACCGCGCCAGAGGAATTTCTCTGATCGTCGCATTAGTATCCGGCGAAGCGCCTGCAAGTCTTGGACTTGCGGGCGTTTTTTATGTCCAATAGAGTCGCGCCCGAATGTCATTTTTCGCGTGTTCGAGGCGAAAATGCGCCATGATTCGGCATAAAAGCCTGCTACACTGAATTCACGCGATACGAAGGAGGATCAGCGTGCGTACAGGGTGGGTAGTCGTAATCACAATAATCTTTTCCGTCATGGTCGCCGGAGCAGGTCTTGCCTTCAGCGATGTCTCCTGGTTGCCGTCTGATTCGCCCGGCCCCTCCAAACTGCACCGTGCCACGCTGAAGCCGAAGCTGGCTCCCGATGAATGGCTCAGTCTTCGTCGTCTTCACAACGGCCCGCCTACGAAAGATCAGCTGAACCGGTCACAGCGCCAGCGCGATGCATTGGCGCACGACGCCGTCTTGCGTCAGCAGGGCAGAAGCTCCGGTGGCATGTGGAGTGAACTCTGTCCTGACAACATTGGTGGCC
>CAWUKD010000074.1:0-16637 GCA_963922815.1 uncultured Gammaproteobacteria bacterium | reverse complement strand
GGCATACAGGTGGGTGCGGCCGGCGCCGTTCGCGGATTTAAAGATTCGGCGGTGCCCATGTACATCAATATTTTCGCCTTCTGGATTATCGGTTTTCCGGTGGCCTGGCTCGCAGGTACTCAGCTGGACTATCGCGGTGAAGGAGTCTGGGGCGGACTGGCCGTCGGGCTGACCGTGGCCGCGGTACTGCTCTGCTGGCGCTTTCATTATATTGGCAAGGCGGCGGTGGCCCGATCTGCGACGACGGCGACCGGCCAGGATTCGGCCGCCCGGACTGGCAATAATCACTGAAACATCCGGGCCGTATCGCGGTCTTTCGATGGTGTTGCTATAAAACGTACATCCGGGCTCGAGTACACCTATAATCGGGCCTGTGTCCATAACCGCAGTTTTCGGAGATTTTCATGCGTCGTTTTCATGCTGTTCGATTTGTTCTTCTCGCATTTTTGGTTCTTGCTCTGGGTGCATGCAGCAGTGTCAATGCGCTTCGACAGATCGTTGATCCGCCGAAAGTCAGCCTGTCTGATGTGAAGCTGATCAGCGCCGGACTGCTCGAGCAACGCTATCGCCTCAGTCTGCGAGTGCAAAACCCGAACGCCGTCGCAATCCCGGTGAGCGGTCTCGACTACACGGTTGACCTGGGTGGGTCTGAATTCGCTCGCGGCGTAAGTGCCAGCGCTTTCTCACTGCCGGCAAACGGCGAAGATCTCGTGGAAATCGACGTGTCGACCAATCTTCTCGATTCGGCGCGACAGGTGTATGCGCTGATCAAGAGCGGTGACAAGAGCATCGACTACAATCTCAGTGGCAACGTAAAAGTTGATTTGCCGTTTGTGAAGTCGCTGCCCTTTTCCCGTACCGGGCAGGTCGATCTGACCGGCCTTAACGCTCGATAGGTCGCATGAACCGGCGGCTACTTCTGATACTGACAATCGTCGGGTTGTTGTTCGCGTGCGGTCAGTCGGGGAGCGAGATCCACGAATTTCAGATTGTGGTGAACGGCTCCACGACTCCCGACCCGGTTAATTTTACCGGTAGCTATGCCTGCAGGGATGCCGGTGAACAGCGCACGGTTGATATTTCGGGCTCGGGTACGCTGACCACGTCGTTTCAGTGTGAGCAATTACTCCACGTGCGTATTCAACGTGTTCTGGGCGTGGGGCTGGTTAGTCTGACGGTTTATCGCGATGGCCAGGATGTGTTTTCGACGCCGCCAACCGATTCGGTCGCACCGATCGTTTACGTGCCGCAAACCGAGCCGCACTAGCTCGCGAGTCATTTATTTGTCGTCCCGTATCGGAAGTACGATACGAAACTCCACGCCCTCATCATTCGGCAGGTTATGCGCACTGATATTACCCCGGTGCAGTGTCGTCACCAGTCGTGCAATAAACAATCCGAAACCAAGGTGGGCATCATCGCTGCCCCCGTCGCGTACCGATATCAGCGAATCGAACAGGCGGGTTTGCATATGTGCCGGAAGCGGGGGGCCTTCGTTGGAGACGCGCAGCGTGTAGTGTCTTGAAGAGCGCTCGAGAATAAACGAGATAGCGCCTCCGGGCGGCGTAAAATCAACGGCATTTTCAACCAGCTTGTCGAGCATCTGCGCAAGCAGGTCGGCCACACCGAAATAGCGACAGGGATCGTCCGGTATCGACGCTTCGATGACGTGCGACTGGTACGTGTCCTGGTAACCCTGTGCCATGTCTTTGATAAAACCAGCCAGGTTGAAGTGGTCAAACTCGGCCGTTTCGATACTTTGCTCCACGCGGCTGGCGGCACTCATGGCGCTGACAATATGCCGCAGTCTGGCAACACCGGCCGCCGCTCGCTGGGCGTACACATCGGACTGCTCGGTCAGCTCCTGAGACTGCAGGTTATCCAAAGATGACTGGACAACGGCAAGAGGCGTGCGCAGTTCGTGCGAGAGTTTGCTGGCGAGGGACTTTAAGTATTGCGTGTAGTCCTTGAGCTGAACCAGCAGTGTTTGAAAACTTCTGGAGAGATCGCCCAGCTCGTCTTTGGCTCCAATGCCCGGCAAATGTGTCGACAGCTTGCCGTCGTCCGCCATGGCGTGTTCGGTGGCGTTTCTGAGGCGTCGAATGCGTAACGACAGCAGCGTGGCAAAACCGAGCAGTCCGGCTACTACGAGGGCAACAGAAATAAACGTGACGCTGACAATGCGCTTGAGCGCGTTGTTGGTCAGCAGCAGCGTCGCCGCACTGGTTTGTTCCAGCGTGACCGCGCCCACAACCTGGTCGTTGTCGTACAGCGGCGCCGCCGCGGAAATGATGGCGTCTGATTCATAAGGCGGCTGATACCAGACGCTGGCGGGGCGACCGTTGAGCGCCCGGCGTACTTCGGGGCCGAGAATCTGGCCGGGAATATCGCTGTCGTTGGCGTAAGGCTGCAAACCGGGATCGAGCAGCTTGCGATAGACGCGATCGAGCAGGTCCGGTGCTGGCGTATCGGCGCTGCGTATGTCGGAAAGCTCGCCGCCTTCGGCCAGTATCCAGCCGTGGCGGTCTACTACGCGGAGTCTGCGACCTACCTGACTCAGGTCGGTTACATTGGCCGTTAATTCAGGAAGCGGCTGATTCAGTAGCGCCGGCAGCGGATTGAGATCGTACGGATCCACTGTGCCCAGAAACGGCAGGGGATCAAGGGGCGTGGCGTCGCCGTCGATCACCGCGAAGCCAAATCTTGGACCCAGGAGTGCCTGGGGAATTTTTATCTCAACGTTGTATCCGGCCGATGTGGGCTGCCAGCTGCTGAGCACCTGACTGGGATCGATGGTGCCGGCCGGTTCGCCGTTCATCCAGTCTGCCCGCACTTTACCGGGTGCGTTGGTTTCAATCACCAGATGGGTGAACTGTTCAAACGAATCCCAGAACACCAGTCTCACTGCGTCGTGTACAGGACCGTTGGCCTCGTTGCGGTAGACCACATAGTCGTCGGTGACGCTCAAAAACAAAAACAGGTGTTGCCGGTTTGAGGCGAATGCAAACGTTACCGACAGCGTGCCGTCGGTGGTTTCGCCTCCCTGCAGCGTTCGGTACTGCTCGTCGTCCAGCGTCCAGTCATCGTCGAATCCATCAATCGTGATGGGTGTGGTAACGGGGTAGGCGTACACATCGCTGACAGGGTTGGCCGCGGCACCCAGCGTGCTGCGATAACGGTACAGGAGCTGTTGTCGTTCCTGCAGTATGCTGGCAATTGCGTTGGTGCTGTCCTGTAAACTGTTCTGCTGGCCTTCGCGGAGCGCGCTTTCAAGTTCCGTTATGTACTGACAGCCGGCCCATGGAAGAAACAGGGTTAGCAGGCTGACGAGCAGGAGTTGTCGACGCAGACTCATGGGATGCTAGTGTACGCCGCTCGTGGCGTGCGAGCCACGTGCCAGCACTAAACCGCGTCACCTTTCCAGCGATAGCCCATTCCGTAGACGGTTTCGATGGAATCGAAGTCCGCGTCGACGGCAATAAATTTCTTGCGTAGCCGCTTGATGTGCGACGTTATGGTGTTGTCGTCAAGCACGACGTTGGCGGCATCCATGAGCTGCTGCCGGTTCTTCACGTGGCCAGGGAAACGCGCCATGGCGTGCACCAGCCAGAATTCTGTCACCGTGAGCGGAATCACTTCGCCACGCCAGCTGACCACCATACGGTCAACGTTAATGCCCAGCGCACCGCGCTCGAGGTTGCTTTCTTCCTTGTCGTCGTTCAGTAACGCGTCTGTGCGTCTGAACAGTGCGACGACTCGCGCGACCAGGTGGTTGAGCGACAGGTCTTTGGTCAGGTAGTCATCCGCGCCCAGGCGGAGTCCCGAAATGGCGTCAAGTTCGCTGTCACGAGCGGTAAGAAAAATGATTGGCAGCGAGTCGCTGCGCGCTCTGAGTTCGCGGCACAGGTCAAAACCGCCTTCCACTTCAGCACCAAGATTGATATCGATAATCACAAGATCGGGCAGTTTATGCGTGAAAGCAGCAAGTGCCTGACTGCGGTTGCTGAACCCGGAAACACGATAGCCGTGACGCGTAAATGCGTCGACATAGTTTTCCCGGATGGCGGGCTGATCTTCCACGATTGCGATGTGTTTTTGCATGATTGAATTGTCCCACAGGTGCTATCACTTTTCGTCACTATTGCACCGAAATCTGCCACCAGGCCGGCGTTAATTGGACGTAATGCTGCGTTTGAATATACCGACACCAACAGCAGTTTGACCAGTCGCTGATTCAGCGTCGGTCCTCCAGGGAGTTTTATGATGACAACGACACATTCACTTTTAGCGCCTGACCGTTTGGCCGGACACGGGCGGCGCAGTCGTCGCCGCTGGGTGCCAAAAGGCGTCATGCTTCTGATTGTTCTGTTTGTGATTGGTTTGATGACCGCCTGCCACAGCCCGGGTGACGACGCCTCGCTTGCCGAGATCGTCGTGCCGTTCAGTCAGTCCACGGCCTACTGTATGCAAACGGTTGCCGTGAGGCAGTCCGCAGCGACAGTTCTATCCGAGCCTGACGCGCGGTGGTCCGGTCTTTCGGAGCCGGCCAGGATGTATACGTTTTAATTGACAGATTGTTGGCACAAGCTTGCTATACACACGTTCTCTCGCGTACCTGGCCGGGCGTTTATGGCGAGGCGGAGTCGGGGAACGCCGGCGTTCGCTGCCAGCGCCAGTGCATGAGCAAGCCCCGTGCCGCCATGAAAAGAACGAACGCCAGCCACAGACCGTGATTGCCAAGACTCTGCAGCAACCACCAGGCCGGTATGAAAATGGCAAACGTGCTGAACACCATCACGTTGCGCATTTCCTTGCTTCTCATAGCGCCGACAAACACGCCGTCGTAGAGAAAACTCCAGACGGAAATAAGCGGCAGTGCGATTAACCACGGCAAATACGCAAAGGCCTGCTGTCTGACGTCGGGAATGTCGGTCATGAATTCGATCATCTGCCGTCCGCCTGCGAGGAACAGCAGCGTGATGCCGGCGGCCACCCAGAACGACCACTGCCGACTCAGGCGAACGGCCCGGGTCAGAGCGCCCGTGTTCCTGGCGCCGGTTGCACGACCCACCAGAGCTTCGGCGGCGTTAGCGAAGCCGTCCAGCGCATAGGACACGATCCATTGAAAATTGAGCAGCACCGCATTAGCAGCAAGAATCAAAGCGCCCTGTCGCGCGCCGGCCGCGGTAATGATGACGAAGGTGAGCTGCAGCGACAGCGTGCGGATCAGCAGGTCGAAGTTGACGCTCATGAGTTTGACGAATTCGGCCGGGACCAGCACCCCCTCCAGGATGGCGTGTGAGCGGTCTTTGCGTAATCGTCTCGAGGCCAGCCACAGTCCGGCGCAACATCCGGTGTACTCGGCGATAACGCTGGCGAGCGCCACGCCGTTGGCGCGCAGGTCGTAATGCATAACGAAAACGACGTCGAGTATGATGTTGGTCAGGTTGATCGTCAGCATCAGCAGTAGTGGTATGCGGCCGTTCTGGCAGCCAATAAACCAGCCGATCAGCACAATATTGATCAGCGACGCCGGTGCCGCCCAAATGCGTATGGCGTAGTAGCCGCTGGCAAATTCGGCCACCTCGGGCTCTGGCTTGATCAGTGACAAAGCCAGACTGAGTAGTGGCATCTGCAGCAGGATCAGCAGTGCCGCAATACCAATGGCCACCATGATGGCGCGCACCAGAACTCGTCTTAGTTCATCAAAGTTGTCGCTTCCGAACGCCTGCGCGGTCAGGCCCGTCGTGCCCATGCGCAGAAAATTCATGCCGAGAAACAGCACGCTGAAGATCGTTGCGCCCACCGCCACAGCACCCAGATAAACGGGACTGGGCAAATGTCCGACCACGATAGTGTCGACGAGGCCCAGCAGCGGCACGGTAATATTGGAGATCACCATCGGCAGCGCGATGCGCCATACAGACTGATGATTGAATTCTGGCGACATGAGGTGATTCCAGCTTGGGCGGTCGCAGAGGGAACTGCCGGTCGGGGGATAGTGCCGTCGCGCGTCGCGCGTTGCAATGGACGGCTAGATCAGCTCAGGTGCAGTCACCGCATTCCAGCAGCTTGCGCAGCCGCGCATAGTTGTAGCCGTGAACCACGCGGTCGCCCACGAGGACTACCGGCACCCCGCGTCCGCCCATTCTCTGAAAGGCCTGGCTGGCGCCCGGGTCCTTTTCGACATCGATTTCCTTGTAAGGTATGCCGTGTTTCGCGAACAGGTTCCGCACCTTCTTGCAGTAGCCGCACCAGGTTGTGCTGTACAGAGTGACGCTGCCCGCGACGTTTGCGTCGAATTCGATGGGGCCACCCACGGTGTCCCGAATGGAAGCGAAGTTAAAGACGACCATAAAGGCAGCCGCAATGATGCCCCAGTGCCACAGCGGGGTGCCGGAGCGGGCGGGTTTTGCGGTGGAACTTTGGTCGGATGCGGGGTCGGACATAGGAACCTTCGGTTGGGTGGTACTAAAACAGCGTCAAATCGATGATTTCAGAGATTATCAGGATAGACCGGATCTCGGGGTCAAATGTTTCGTCAGACTGTGGCAATATCGCCCCACTCGACTTCGGGCGCAACGTGGTTACATCTAGCCACGGCGCTAAGACCGTAATGAATCCACACAATGGAGAACTCAAGATGCGTATTAAACAAGCAGGCGTTATCGCACTGGCCGCATCGCTGGTGCTAGGCATCGGTGGTTGTACCACGATTAATCCGTACACCGGCGACAAGCAGACAGCCAAGGCAACGAAAGGCGCGCTAATTGGCGCAGGAGTTGGAGCTCTGGCCGGTATCATTTCCGGCGATGATTCCCGTGACCGGCGCAAGCGTGCGCTGATCGGTGCTGGTATCGGCGCAATTGCCGGAGGCTCGGTTGGTTACTACATGGATCGTCAGGAGGCTCTGCTGCGTCAGGAGCTGGCTGATACTGGCATCGTGTTTGAGCGCCAGGGCGACAAGATTGTCATGGCCATGCCCGGAAACGTCACGTTTGACGTCAACAAGTCGGACATCAAGCCGCAGTTCGTTCCCGTGCTGGACCGGCTTGCACGAGTGTTTAATGAAAATAATCAAACCTTTATCGAGGTTGTTGGCCATACCGACAGCACCGGTGCGGCCTCCTACAACCAGGCTCTTTCGGAAAGACGCGCCGCGAGCGTGGTCAGCTATCTGCAGGGTCGTAACGTAGTGGGCGATCGCCTGGCCGGTTTCGGTGAAGGCGCCTCCTACCCGATTGCGGACAACACCACCGAATCTGGTCGACAGCTAAACCGTCGCGTTGAAATCACCCTGGTACCCATCACCTAGGCAACGCGTCCGACAACGTGCCGACAGCTCGACAAAAAAGGCCGGCTCCCGACAACTGGAGCCGGCCTTAATTTTGAACCCCATTCCCTGGACAGGCACAGAGGGTTCTTTCGGGACAGGCACAGAGCGTGGTTCTGGATCGTCGTTCTGGACCGTCGTTCTGGACAGGCACAGAGAGGGTGTTCTGGACAGGCATAGGGAGAGGCATCCGGATGGCGGTTGGCCTGGAAGCGCAGATTTCTACAGTTTCGCGGAAAAGAATCCAATTTCGTCGAAAGCGGCTCTAAAAATCGCCTTCTTCGAAATAGGTTAAATGAATGGCAAAACAGGTTGGGTGTTGTAATTGATGGCAACACGCTGGCGTGCATGTCCGGATGATTTGACGGTCTACACACAGATTTACAATAGAAAGTTCTGCAATATTTGTCCGTAATTCGTGAAAAATGTATTAAAATACACAAATATCGCCGAAAAGCTCATTCGCAGGGGCGTCGGCGCTGAACTCGGGCCCAACCCGATGGTCACATATACTGTTATTGCTTCAGGAAACCTTATGATCGACTGGTTACATTCTCACTTGCCCCATTTCCTACGACCGGCGTCGAAACACGCAGCCAGGCCACATCGCTGGCCATATCGCTGGGCGAATCGATGGGTGGGTCTGATCGCGATCATGGCGCTGTCGGCCGGGTTTGCGACGGCGGCAGAGCTGGAGCCGCATCGGGCGTTTTACGACGTTCGAATCAAAGTGTTCAAAGGCTCCATGGTAACTGAGCTGCAGGCAGCCGACGGGGCCGCCTATACCGGCACCTCTGAAATCACGCCTCGAGGATTCGCCAGACTCGCCTCGAAAGGCACCATTGAAAATCAGTCGCTGTTTCGACTGACCGATAGTGGCGTTCAGCCGCTGGCTTTCCAGGGTAGCGATACGATCTCAAAACGCAAAAAGCACGCCAATCTTAATTTTGACTGGGACTCGCTGCGCCTAACCGGGACCGCGTCGCAAAAGAAAAGTGGCAAGCGTATTGAGACGGCCGTCGATGCGCCAATGGAAAATGGTCTGCACGATGCGATTTCGCTGCAGTACGCGTTGATGCACGATCTGCAACAAGACGATCTGAAAGATCGCTATACGCTGGCGGACGGTGACCAGTTAAAAACGATTAACATTACTCGACTGGAAACGACTTCCCTGCGCGTTCCCTACGGCGAATTTAACGTCGTGCCTGTCCAGCATCAGGTGGAAGGATCATCCCGCGTCACCACGTTCTGGTTTGCACGCGAACTGAATTTTCTACCGGTAAAAATTGAGCAGCACAGAAAAGGAAAGCGTTTGATGAAGGCCGAGCTGGGCGACTATCAGCTAGCGGGTGACGTTCTGGGCGAATAGCGTTGTTTCGCTAGTCTCTCTGAACCCACTCCGACAGATCGCGCAGCGTCGGATAGTCAAACAGGTCGCTGACATCCAGCTTCCCCGGAAAACGCTCTTCGATGGCAAGCGCAATCTCCGTCAGCGTCAGTGAGCTCACCCCAACTTCAAACAGATTGTCGTCCGGGCCTATCTGGCCCTCGGTAACAAATTCACGGGCGATGCCAACCAGTTGGCTGCACACATCTCCTGCGTCGACCGGCGGTGCCGATGGCGCCCCCGACTCTTGTGACAACCGCACACCCGGTGCCTCAAGCGTGTGATCAAACTCGCCGTGCATAAAGGCGTTCGCCAGATGTCTGCGCTGAATTTTGCCGCTGGTAGTCTTCGGGATTCTGGGAACCGGTACGATGAGGTCCGCTTCGAGTCCGGTACGCGCGCCAATCTCAGCGCGGATACGAGTGGCCAGCGATTCAAAGTCATCAAGTTCTTTTCGATACACGACAAACACCGCTACCTGCTCTGTGGCGCTGTCCAGAGGCTGCACCGAGGCGACAGCAACCTTGCCAAGTTCCGCGCCCTCGACTGCGCTGACCGAGGCTTCAATATCGTGAGCGTAAAAGTTCTGACCGCTGCTGATCAGCACGTCTTTGATACGCCCCACGATGACCAGCGATGATTCCGTGTAAGGGTCGCTGATCAATGCGCCTGAATCGCCGGTTTGCAACCAGCCGTCGGCCGTGAACAGTGATCGCGTCGTGTCATCGTCCTGGTAAATGCGCTCAGTGATGCTGTCGCCTTTGAGCTGTATATGGCCGACGGCGCCGGCGTTAAGCTCATTACCTTCGTTGTCGACCAGCCTTAGCTGCACGTCGCGGATAGGACGCCCGACGTGTACCAGTTCGATGGCATTTGCGTGGTCGACATCAACAACCTCGATGCGCTCGCCTATGGACAGCCGGTCACGATTGACGCGCGTCGATACAAGCGGCGCATCACCCGGCGTCATCGACACGCCCACGGTGGCTTCGGCCAGACCGTACACCGGCATCATGGCGTTAGCGCTCAATCCATGCGGGGCGAGCGTTTGGTTAAACGTATCGCACAGCGCTTTGGATATGGGCTCGGCGCCGTTCATGATCTGACGCACATGACCAAGATCCAGTGAATCCATGCCTTTGCGATCTATGGCTTTTAGCACGTGCTGATAGCCGAAGTTCGGCGAGCACAGAATCGTGGTCTTTCGCTCTGCCGCCATCGACAGCCAGAGTTTGGGACGGCGAATAAACACCCGCGTGTCCATAATGGCGTGACTCATGCCGGCTGCAAGTACGCTCAGATGAAAGCCAATCAGGCCCATGTCGTGCGTTAACGGCATCCAGCTAAGCGCGCGATCCTCGCCCGTCCATCCCGCGCCTTCGACAATCGCGCGTATGTTCGTGGTGACATTTTTGTGTGTCAGACAAACGCCTTTGGGATCGCCGGTTGAGCCGGAGCTGTACTGAATAAACGCCAGGTCGCTGGACCCGAGCGGTTGCTCTTCACCGGGCGATTCACCAGCCGAGTCAGAGGGAACGTAGCGCGAGGCTTCAAGCACAGAAGAATCACTAAATTCCGTTAGCCGCTTCATAAGCTCTGTGGTCGTAAACAGGCGCGGATTCTTTAACTGTTCGCCAATGCGAATCAGCTTGCTGCGATGTTCGTCACTAATGCCCACAGCCACCGGCACCGGCACGAAGCCGCCGAGAATGGCTGCCCAGAAACCGGTCACAAACTCAACGTTGGACGGCGTGTGAATGATGAGCTCATCACCAGACTGCATGCCCGCAGAGTGCAGCACGCCTAACAGGTTGCAGGCGCGAGCCTTGAGCTGCGCCGGGGTTAACGACGCGACGTCGTGCTCGCCATCAATAAACTCAATCGTCGCAGCGGAGTCCAGCTGGCTGTTCAGTACATCAGCCAGCGTCGTGAAAAGTGGCATATCAGGAGGCTCTTGATTCGATGTTCAGATGGATAGGGTCCTGCGACCGAAGATTGATACCCAGCTCCAGTTGAGGCTGAGCGTCACTTTGCGGTCGAAGTATGAACCGGGGCAGCAGCGTGGCGAGCATAAGCTTCATTTCGAGAAACGAAAAATACTCGCCAAGGCAGCGACGAGGCCCCAGTGAAAACGGCAAGGATAAACCATCTTCGATGGTTTTGTCGGGTGCATACCGCTCGGGATCAAACGCGTGGGCGTCGGGCCAGTGCGCCTCGGTCGTCTGAAGCAGCAGCGGCGATATGTAGATGTCAGTGCCTTCGTCAATTCGCAGGTCGTCCAGACCAAAGGTCGTCACGGCGCGACGTGTGAACAGCCACACCGGCGGATAGAGCCGCAGCGTTTCATCCAGAACCTGCTGAGAATAGGTCATCGAACCCAGCACTTCGGCCGTCAGTTCGTTCGTTTGTGCGTAGACCGACGCGTATTCGGCGAGAAGCTTTTGTTCAATCTCCGGATGCGTCGAAATCAGATACCACGCCCAGTTCAGCGTGCCCGCTGACGTCTCGTAGCCAGCAACGGTCAGCGTGATGATCTCGTCCAGCAGTTCTTTGTCCGAGTAGCCCACGCCTTCCTTGTCCGTTTGGCTGATCAGCACGCTCAGAAAATCGAAATCGGCTTCCCCGGGCTCCTCACGACGCTTCTCAATAATGCCGAGAATCAGTGTGCGCAGTTCACGCACCTGCATCACCACCCGCAGATCGCGCGTGGTGTCTTCGCTTAGAAAGGCGAACGGATTGGTGCCAGTACGGGTTATCGAGTTGTCGTAGTCTTTCCCGAAAATCGCGCGCAGTATGAGCTCGAGACCGGCATCGTTCATTTCACGCGTCACATCAACATGGCCCGGGTCGGCGCTCAGCGCCTGCCACCGTTCGGCGCGTCGCAGGCAGCAGTCGTGCATCATGCCAATGAGCCGGTTGAGCTGCTTACGTGAGAAAGCCGGTTGAATCATGCGTCTGGATCGGCGCCAGGTTGTGCCATCGCTGACAATAATGCCGTTCCCAAGCAGCATTTTTACCCGCTCGAAACCGGGGCCTTTTTGAAACTTGCTGTGGTGCTTAACCAAAATGCGGTGGATCAGGTCCGGCTGATTGATAAACAAACCCCGCCGTCCGTTCGGCCTGGTGATGGCCACAATATTGCCGTACTCGCGCTGCAGCTCCTTCAGCACGTCCAGGCCTTCGGGATCGATCCCGATCTGTACAGGCTCGGCGGGTCCGGGCACCGTCATGGGCTGGTCGTTGGGAGGGTTCATGATCAGTGTGGTTTCCACGGGCGCTTGAGTAGGCCGATTTTACATTGACGTGGTCTTGACCGATAGTGCGGCCATCACCTGCAAACCCCGTTTGACGGACACAGTTTATGACACACTCCAATGATCACGCCGACGTTCGCAGAGGCAAGGCATCCAATCGGCGTATGACGTTCGGGCGCCGCGTCTCATATCTGATCATGCTCCCGCTGCTGCGGCTGATATTGCGCACGCTGTGGATGAGTTACCGCATCAAGCCGGTTGAGATTCCGGCAAGCGTAAGCGAACTCATCGACAGCGACACCCTGTTTGCACCGTGCTACTGGCACCAGAACCACATTTTGTGCACGAGTACGATTAAACAGTGGATTCGCCGAGGACACCGAATGGCGTTTCTGGTTTCGGGGTCGGTTGACGGCGAAGTGCCGGCACGCATCGCGCGAGCCTGGGGTGCCGAAGTGATCCGGGGGTCGTCCAATACCTCCGGAGCGCTGGTGCTCAGAGACATGCACGCGAGCATGAAGCGCGGGGTGTCGATAGTGACCACGGCCGACGGACCGCTGGGACCGCAGCATCACTTCAAGGAAGGTGCGGTGCTGATGGCCCGCATCGGCGGCGCGCCCATGGTTGCGCTCGGCAGTGCAGCCGACAGGGCGTGGGTCTTAAGCAAGCGCTGGGACCATTTTGTTATTCCAAAACCATTCGCTCGAGTGGCAGTTAGCGTGTCTGAGCCCATTGAAGTGCCGCGCAATACGCCGGCCGACAAGCTGGAAGACTATAGAAAGGCGATGGAGGATGCGGTTAACGCTCAATGTGAGCGGGCCCGTCAGGCATTGTCAGAGCACTAGTCTCTTCCTCAACGTACGCCGCAATCCACATCGTTAACGTTCAGATCGGAGCTGGCCACGACAGCGGCGGGTTTCCGGCGGGCTTGCGCAGCCGCGCGAGAGTCGACATCATCTCGAATCCTGTCAAGACGGATGAACCCCTGTGAAAAAACCGGCCAGTTTATTAAAACAAATTGGAGTGCTCGCTCTGTTAGTCGTGCTGTACCTCGGCAACGAGTACCTCAATGGCGATCAACAAAACTCCGGCAGCTCCGGGTCGGCGCGCACCGGCCAGCAGGTCGAGGGTACGCAAAGTTCCGGTGTCTCCGGGATTGATGACACGCAGCTGATCGTAGAAAGCTTTGAGGCCGGGCGAAGTGATGTTTGGGTGCAGGCGAGCGGTCAGGTGGCCAGAGTGCTTGCCGACGATAACGAAGGTTCGCGCCATCAGCGTTTCTTGGTGGAGCTAAGCACCGGGCACACGGTGCTGATTGCGCACAATATTGATCTGGCGCCGAAAGTGCCGCTGAGCCGTGGCGATCAGGTAGAGTTTCGCGGCGAGTATGAGTGGAACGATCGCGGAGGGGTTGTGCACTGGACCCACCACGACCCCCGGGGGCGCAAAGCCGGCGGCTGGATCAGTCATCGCAAGAAAACCTACGAGTGATTCTGCCTGGCCCTTACGAGTGTCGCATCCCGTTCGGTGGTCCGTATGCACGGGCCGCCGGTCAGTACGTCGGCGCGATAAATCCGTAGCGCATAAAAAAGCCCCGTACACCCAGTGTGCGGGGCTTTATTATTCGTGATGGCCTTCGCTTAGTCTTTGAGCACGAAGGTAATTTTCATGGTTACCCGGTATTCGGTGACTTCGCCATCGGCGACGACTACTTTCTGACCGTCGATCCAGGCCCCGGTTATGTTATCCAGCGTTTTCGACGCCCGGCTTACGCCCTGGCGAACCGCATCTTCAAAGCTTTTCGTGCTGGACGCCGTAATTTCTGTCACGCGTGCGACTGTTGTCATGATTTAACTCCCTAAAAATTAAGTGGAAACTTTCCACACTTCAATGGTTGCGAGTGCTAGCCAAGGATACTAGGAGGGTGGTGAAGACAGGTCAAATGTCTGATGTAAAACCCTGTGAATCCGCGTGAAGACTGTGTGAATAAACAGGTTGCTAACGCAAATAAGAATCGTTATCATTTGCATTAACACTCACATTCGAAGTTGCCATCATGCGCTCTTTACTCTCCGTTGCCATTGCCGCTGCCCTGTCCGTTCATTCAGCAACCGCCACTGCCGAGACGTTGCCCAATCCGGAAGTCACCCCGACAGCCTTTGATATCGCCCTCGAGGAAATAACGATTATCGGAGATCGCGAGGACGCGGCCAACACGGCCGGATCCGCCCAGGTTCTCGACAGCGTTGCGCTCGAAAAGCATGAGTTCGCCGACGTGCAGCAGATTCTGCGTGCCGTACCTGGCATCGCGGTTCAGCTTGAAGACGGCTACGGACTGCGACCCAACCTGAGTATTCGCGGTACGGCCACCGAGCGCAGTGGTCGCATTACCCTGCTTGAAGACAATGTGCTGATCGCACCTGCGCCGTACTCCGCGCCTTCCGCGTACTACTTTCCAACCGCCGGGCGCATGGAACAGATAGAGGTGCTCAAAGGATCCGCTGCCATTAAGCAAGGTCCCTACACGGTGGGCGGAGCGATCAATATGGTGTCCACGATGATTCCGGAGGAGCGAAGTGGTCTGGTCCACGCGGAATTCGGATCAAACGATACAACGCGTCTGCACGCCTACTACGGAGACAATCAGTCACGCTACGGATGGCTGATCGAAACCCACCTGTGGGACAGCGCTGGTTTTCAGGAGATTGATTTTGCAGGCGGAGACACGGGCCTTGATAAAGACGACTTCACGGCCAAGTTTCGCTTCAACAGCGACCCTGCCAAACCGGTTTATCACCAGCTTGATGTGAAGCTGCAGTACGCGAGCGAGTCGTCGGATCAAAGCTATCTGGGGTTGACCGACGCCGACTTTTCCGACGATCCGCTTCGTCGCTACGCGGCGTCTCAGCTCGACAACATTGAAACCGAGCATGAGCAGTTTGTGGTTCGGTATCTCGCCTCATTCAACAGTGCGATGGAGTTTACCGCCACGGCGTACAGCAACACGCACGAACGCGACTGGTTCAAGACCGAGCGCTTCGACGCGGACGGCAGTAGTTCGGCCGCCGACTTTGACGGCGTGAGCTGGAACTCGATCATTACCGGAGTCAATTCAGGCGACGGCATAACGGGTGCCAGTGCGCAGCAGCTGCAGGCCGTGCTCGACGGCGGCGATACCGCACAGGGCGCTCTTCAGGTGCGCAGCAACGCACGTGAGTACTATTCACGCGGTATCCAGCTCGGGCTGTCCTGGGACAAACTGTTTGGCATCGTCACGCATCAGTTTGAAGTAGGACTTCGATACCACGAAGACGAAGAAGACCGACTGCAGCGAAACAGTACCTACAGCCAGTCCGGTGGCGTGCTGATTGAAGACGATCTGGGCTTGCTGGGCAACGCCGGCAACCGCATCCAGAGCGCCGAAGCGCTGTCGTTCCACGCCTATGACCGCATTGAAATCGGCAAGTGGACGCTAACGCCGGGATTTCGCTACGAAGACATTGATCAGGCGCGCGTGCGCTATGAAATCCGCGACGGGCTTACCGCCGACCCTTCCAGTCGTGCCGACGATAACCTGCGCAGCACGCGAAACAACAACACGCGCGTGTTCCTGCCGGGCATGGGGGTTCTGTACGGCGTCAATGATCAGCTCTCGGTTTACGGCGGCATGCATCGCGGCTTTACGGCACCGAGCAACTCGCCGGATGTCCGCGAAGAGGAAAGCCTCAACTACGAGCTCGGCATGCGCGTTGTGACTGAAAGGCTCAACGTTGACGCAGCCGTGTTTCTGACCGACTACGATAATCTGCTCGGCGAATGTACGTCTTCGTCCGGCGCCGACTGCGAGATTGGCTCGGCGTTCAATGGCGATGCTGCGAGCATTAAAGGCCTGGAGCTTCAGGCGACAGCGCAGCTTGTGCAAAGCAGTGCGTTTCAACTGCCTCTCACATTGAGCTACACGTACCTCGACGGTCAGTTCGATTCAGACATTGCCGACACGGACTTTTTCGGCGACGTCAGTCGCGGAGACTCTCTGCCTTACATTCCTGAAAACCAGCTGCTAGTTGAGCTTGGGTTTGAGCGTAACGCCTGGGCTACCTATCTGCGCATGAATCACGTTGACGAAGTGTGCGTTCGCGCCATGTGCGGCGAGTTTGAGCAAACCGATGCGTTCACCGTGTTCGACGTGTCCACGCACTACACCATCAACCCGCGTCTGAGCGTGTATGGCAAGTGGGAAAACATTACGGACGAGGTAGCAATTGTCGGACGTCAGCCTTACGGTGCGCGACCGCTCAGAGATTCAACGTACTCTCTCGGTTTTCGATTTAGCCTGTAGCAGCGTTCGACAGCCGACGGTTCAATTCTTCGCAGGCCTTCGCAAGCCTACGCGCGGTTCACAATTCCGGTAGCAGAAAAAGCCGCAGCCAGGTGGGTGCTGCGTTGACGCAGGTGGCCGTTACAAAAAACAACCGAGCACGGTTGAGCCGACCGGTCCGGGCGGCTCAGGAATCAATTGATTGAATATCAGATCGGGCGGTAAGCCCGCTCGATGGCGCTTACGCCATGCTCGCTTTGTGCAGCTTCAGACCACGGCTTTCGATCTGTCGAATGCGTTCCGCTGACACGCCGTACTCGCCAGCCAGATCGGTCAGCGTTT
>CAWUKD010000073.1:0-16891 GCA_963922815.1 uncultured Gammaproteobacteria bacterium | reverse complement strand
GCGACAAAGCTGAAGCCGAAGGCAAATGTGGCGAAGGCAAGTGCGGCGGCGACAAAGCTGAAGCCGAAGGCAAATGTGGCGAAGGCAAGTGCGGCGGCGACAAGGCGGCTGAAGCCACTGAGAAAGCGGCCAGCACAGGTGGCAGCGGAGCGGTTGCTCCTTTGTTACTGGGCCTGATTCCACTGGCTCTGCGTCGTCGACGTAACAGCTAAGTCTTACGTTCCGACCTGAAATTAAGCCGTAGCCTTAGGGCTACGGCTTTTTTTATTTCCGTACCCCGTAATGTTTTACCTTGCACCCGGGTCTGCTGAATTAGTACCGGAGTTGCCCCGGTTGCGCAACGTGTTGGCAGTCGCTGGACAAAGACGGTACTGGTCCATCCCTTTGCCGGGTTTTACTGCGAGTCAGTAGAGCCCGGCTTTTTAACGGTCGATACAAAAGGTCACAACCTGTTGTCACAACACTGACACCTTCCTCACCGCACGATCACTGCATGTTCACAGAGTTCGAGCTACTTTTTTTGAATGATTACACCTGAAAATCAATTTCGCACCCGCGCCGCGCTGTTCGCCCTGATTGTGTTGCTGACAGGATGCTCAGGCATTCCTGAGTACACGTTCAATGCACAAAACACAGCCATTCAAACGGTGGCTGTGGCCCCGACTCAGCACGACGAAGAACTGCTGCTGCGATTCCGCCAGGACCAGCTCGAATCGGTAGATATTGTCACCCCCATTCCGGTTGCCAAATTGTTTACCTTTGTTGCGGAGGAAAACCGTGAGGCAAAGTTTGCAAAGCAGGTGGGCGAAAACAGCGGGACCTACGCGCGCATGCTACAGCTGGAGCTGGCGAGCGTAATGGAAGCCGCCGGATACCAGACTATCGATATGTCTGAGCAGGCGAATGACGAACGCTCCCGTGACCGTCACGGGTTGCTCAAGACCCTACCTCAAAGCGTCTTTGACAACGCCGACGCGCTGCTCGAAAGCAGCAGCGCCATTGGATTTACCGCAGCCGGACGCGGCAAGCCCTTCAAGCCTACCTTATGGTTTACCACGCGCCTGACCGACAGACGCGGCAACGTACTGCTTTTCGATCAGATCCAGCTGAATCCGGAAGACGGGCGAGAGCAGGGTCTCATCGTGTACCCGACAGACGCGTTCGTTTTCGAGAATCAGGAAGCGCTAACCGACGATAAACGCCGGGCGGAAGCTCTTGAGTATGCGATCAGGAGAATTACACACGAGTTCGCGTATCTCGTTCGCGGGCCTGCTCTCGAACCAGGCAGTGACTCGCCTGACGGCGCTAAACTACGCAAGGTCACCGTTTCAGTACCGGCTGAGCATCATGAAAACACCATGAGCGTGGTGTGCGCCGAAGCGCTGACCGACGACATTGCGCAGCCGATACCTGACGACAAAACCACGCGTACCGAAATTGTCCATGATTTACAATGTCGGTGGGGATCTTCAGACACGGCGTCCACGGGTTCACTGCTGTTTAGAATTCCGGCCTCAGATCAACCTCTTGAAGTCGAGGTGGCCGCCAGACTGGACGCCAAGGGAACGGTAGCCGCTCATGTTGCCGAACTCGATGCGTCGTTTGATCCGGTCAAGTTCGCGCCTTTCGCTAATTTCAAAGAACGTAAGGGTTATCTGGTTGCGCGCTTCTTCCTTGAGTCTGCGAACCAACCGCGCTACGTGCTGGTAGGTGGTGCGGCCAACGCCGTTTCCGACACGCTGGCCCGTACTTATGCACCAGTTACGACCAGCCTGCTTAACTTTGCCGGGCTGGTTACGGCTCGTGAACTGCAAGGTGACTTCAGCTTTATAACGGAAGGCGATATCCGCATGCGGATTCGCAAGCCTCAGAAGACTCAGGTGAAAATTACCGAATAACCCTGGGCAGTCTTCGGCAAATTGCCATTGAGCCACTCCCAGCGCTTGTGGCACTCCCTGCGTCAATACTCAAAGGGTAGTCACACTGTTTGGCACTATTGAGGATCACAGCCAGTTTTAGACATCCAAAAAAAAGCCCCGCCGAAGCGGGGCTTTTCTGTACCCGTAAAGGTACGTTCTTACATGACTTCCTAGTCGGTTACCGCACCAGGTCCTGGAGGACCCAGGAAGAAGTCAGGGAACAACGCGTAGTCAGCGAAGTTACAGTTGCCATCACCGTTGAAGTCCGCATCAACATCACCACAGGCGGTATTGAACAACGGAGTCCAGGCAGAGATATCAACAAAGTTAACCACACCATCATTGTTCAGATCCGGATCACAAATGTTACCGAAGCCGTCGCCGTTGGTGTCCCGCTGATCAGGGTTGGCCACGGCTGAGCAGTTATCAACGCTGTCATCTACGCCGTCACCGTCAGTATCAACGCCGGTGTCTTCCAGAACAGGCAGCAGGCACCACTCGTTCAGCGTACCGGTGTCGCCACCTACGCTGTCAGTGACATCCATGCGCCACGTGCCACCGAGGCTTTCGCCCGCGAAGTCGGCCAGTGTGCCTTCAGGATTAACCACGCCACCGATGGCCGGGTTAGAACCACACAGGGTTTCAACCACAACCGTTGAGTCGTCGTTAAACTCGGCAACGATATCATCGGCGGAACAACCGTTAATGGTAGCCGGGTTACCTGGACGATCCATAAGAACCACAGAGGTACCGGTGTCTTCGTGAACCAGAGTCATAGTGACATCGCCCACCCACGTGTGATCGGCATTCACTGAAACAGCCAGTGACTCGAGAACACCTGCTTCGCTCAGAGGCAGTGAACTGGTTACCGTAGCGTTGCTCGGAATGAACAGAGCAGGGTTTGAACAGATCACTACACCAGTTGTGAATGAGTTTGCCGGGCTGTATGCGCCGTCACCACAAGTGTTCACCGACCGTACACGCCAGTAGTAGGTCGTGTTCGTACCCAGAGCTGCCTGAACGGTGTAGCTGGTTTCATCGGTCAAACCAACGTCAACAAGATTGGCAAAGCCTGGATCGGTAGCCACCTGAATCTGGTACTCACCACCTTGTGAGGCTGCAGTCCATGACAGTTCTGGCATCAGAGCCTGATCAATCGCACCGTCGGCAGGCGCTGACAGAGAGGCCAGACCTGGAACAGCATCTGTGGCGTTGATGTTAATGCCCAGATTGCGATCATCGACACCGGCAGCTGAACCAACGATATCAAATGAGTACGAACCACTGGCGACTGAACCGCCTGCGGTGATCGAAGCAACAGAAGTACCACCAGGCGTAACCGGGTTGGTGCTGAAGTTGGTCACGAAACCGGCTGGAAGACCAGAGGTGCTCAACGTAACAGCATTTGAGAAGCCCAGGAGTGACCCAACGTCAAGATTTACATCAACGCTGTCAGGAACACACACATCAAAGTTCGTGCTGTCACCAGACAGCAGGAAGTTTGGTGAAGCACCTACGTTGACAACGTCAGCGACAAACGCATCGATGTTGGCAGCCGTGCCGCCATCGGTTGGACGGTTATCAGACCAGATAGGAATGACTTTACCGCCTACAACAGACACACCGTTGTAATCGCCCCATTCCTGACCAGTGGTTACGTTGATTGATGTTTCACTGGAAACACGTGTTGGCGTATCCCAGGTCAACGCACCGTCGGTTGAGATCGTGTAGTACAGATCGACGCCCGTGCGGTTTACCGAATTTTGCGTATCGTAGTAAACCACGTGAATGTTGCCTTGCTCATCCACGGTCATCCACTGGTTAAAGCGGTCAACTGTGAGGATATCGGCAGTCGGGTGAGGAATTGAGACATTCCACGTCGCTCCACCGTCACGCGAATACCAGACTTCGATTTGAGTGTGGTTGTTTGCAGCGGTGCCGCTTTCTGTACCAACGATATCGGTGAACGCTACGTAAACGCTACCGTCGTTAGGACCACCGGAAACATCGGCGTCAGTCGCTGCATAAATCCATGCGCGACGTGATTCCATGGCTGGAATCGGGAAGTCGAAGTTACCGGAAGTAGCGGTAATTGAACTGGCCGCAGCGAAGGTGTCACCACCGTCAGTGGACTTGCGGAACTGAACTGTGCTGGTGCCGGTTGAGGCCCACACATAGTAGATGTCGCCGTTTGATGTTGTCGTGATATCACTACCAATACCTGACGGAGAACCCGCGAAAGACTGGATGTCATAGGTAATACCCATGTCTTCAGAGCGCGCAAACTGCATGACGTTACCATTGTGATATGTAACATAGACGTTGTCCTGAAAAGGAGAACTGTCTGATTTATCAACGTGGATCCACTCTTTGTCACTACCGCTAGGAGTAATGTCAACGCGGTTGGTCCAGGTAACACCAAAGTCAGTCGTACGCCAGGCAGATACACCAATCGGGCCACTCAGCGCTGCGGCGTAGCCGACAGAACCGTCAGAAGACCAGTCTACGGTCGGGTCACAACAGGTGTTAGGCAGTACGCCCTGAATGGTCCAGGTCTCACCACCGTCGTGAGAGTAGTACATTTCCTGGCCGCCGTTGTTGTTGGAACCAGCAATCGCGTACTGAGGCTGCGCTTTGTTTATTTCAATCGTAGGCTCGTTGGCGTTACGAATCTGGGTAATGCGCAGTTCGCCGTTTACGGGAACAACGCGGTTGGCATTGAAGTCAGGACCCCAGATCTTGCCGTTTCGCTCAATTCCGCCGTATTTGCGTTTGAACATGGGCCACGCAGCACGTGGATATTGTGCGGAGCCTTTCGTTGCAAGGTGTGGCCAGGCCTTTCGCAGCTCAACTCGGAAGAACACCGGAATCTGAGCCGAGACTTCCTTCTCATTCGGTGACAGAAATTTAAGATCGGCAGCCGTAAGCTGATAGTTGCGATCGTCCCAATGTCCCATTTGGGTAAGGCTCGAATAGTCCACGGTACTATCGACACCACGGCTTTGCTCAACGCGAGCAGCCGGCATGCCGTAGAGTTCAGCAGCAATTGCTGAAGCCATGGGAGCCAAACCAAACAGGATCACGAACAAGCCGCTGACCCACGTCCGTAAAGACGATTTGAAAGTAGCAGAATTATGCATGATTCCCCCTGATTTAAAGAGTTTGCAATGTTTTAAGAGTGATGTAACGACGGGGCCCATTATTCTTATAACTACAGAAGTCCCGGCGAGCGTCCGAGTATGCCCCCTCGCGCAAAAAAGCGAAAGCAATCTTGACATAATCTTCACATGTACATGCAAGCTGAAAGGCGGCAGCAATTAATTGTTTTTAAAAATTATTATTTGTAAACACAGGTCATTTCCCTGATTGCTGCGGTGCGTTCGAATGCGGGCAATTCAGGAAAAATTGTGGTCAACATAACCCGGTATTGAATCGGCGCTGAAACACCCCGCCGTTGATCGCCGGGAGTGCGGGCATTCCATGACAATTGGCCTCACGGCAACGGACCCGCAATTTCGTCTGGTTTTTTAATTAGTTAGAAGTGCCCCTCCAGAGAAACGCGTACGCTTCTGCCGGGTGCGTCAACACCGGAACCGTGCCGTCGATAGTCGCGATCGAGCAGATTTTCAAGCCGCATCACCACGTTCCACCGTTCATTCGGCGAAAAGCCGGCACCCAAATTAAAACTGCCCCACGCCGGAGTTCCAAGCGGATTGATGCGCGGATCGCGCACATCTCGCGCGCTTAAACGATCTTGCTCTGCAGCAAACATCAGCTCCGACGAGAGCCACCAGGTCGGCTGCGTATAGCGCCAGGCGGCTCGGCCGTTCAGCGGCGGTATACGATCCGTCGGTTCCGAAATCCCGCCCTCTTCCTCGGTTTCGCCACGGGTATAGTTCACCGTAAAGCTGAAGGAGTGGACATCGTTAACCAGATAGCGAGCGGCAATTTCAGCACCCGTCAAAGATACGCTGCTGGCGTTGCGGCTCTGCACAACATCGCGACCATTCTCATCGACGGTGCCGGTAAATACAGAGACGATTTTGTCCTGATAGTCGCTACCCCAAAGTACCGCTTCAATTGAACTGCGATCCGTGTTGTAACGCAGGCCCAGTTCCCCGGTCACGACCGTTTCAGGGCCTAGTGTCGTGTTTGCGATATTGAATCGATTGCCCGGTCGGGCCCCGAGCGTACCCAGATCAAAAATATTCGGGGCGCGGAAACCCCGTGCCAGGTTAGCGATACCGCTCAGCGCATCATTAATCTTGTAGCGTATGCCGAGACTGCCAGACACATCCGTATTCGACACGGTTGTCGCGGGACCAATGTCAGTAGCCGTAAGCTCAACTTCCGCGCTGCTGACACGCAGACCGAGATCAATCAACAGACGGTCACTGGCGTCAATGCTGTCATGAACATACGCATCCATATTGCGCATGGTCGAACCGTCCGGAAAACGCGCGCGAATGACCTCGGTTGTGCCAGTTGAGAGCGTGGTCTGCAAGCGTTCACTCGACACCTCGTCATAGTAAAAGTCGACGCCATAGCTGATGTGGTGCTTGCCCATCTGCGCCGCGACACCCTGCAGGGTTAATCCCAGAAGATCGCTCTTGTTATCTTCTACGCGTCGCTGATCGGAACCCAGGTCCTGAGTCCGGCGCCCGTCAGTCATTTGCTGAAAGCCGACGTGGATTTCCAGTTTATCGAGCCAGGCACTGTATCCGCCGGATCGGTGGACGCCATGCAGGAAAAGGCGGGAATTGGGAGAAAATAAAAATTGTTCAGAGGCAGGTTCATCCTGCCCGAATCCGGCAACCAGCTCGTCGTAGCGTGGCGTATTGTCCTGTTCCAGAAACTGCACCGAAATATCCCACTCACGCTCGGATGCGTCCATATAGTTCACAAACGCCGACGCCGCACGGGCGTCAAACGCCGTGGGCTCCTGAACGCGTCTTTCGGCGCCACGCACATCACCGAACGCCTGATAGCCCAGAGCGGCTCCAGCAGACAGATTGTCATGTCCACCGGCCACGCTTGCGTTAACCGTCTGCCCCAGATTGGCGCTGTCGTAGGACAGGCGCACTTTTGACTGAGTAGACCAGTCGGGACCGTCAAAGTCGGGGCGCGCTGAAAAAAGCTGCACAACGCCGCCCATCGCATCTGAACCATACAGAGACGACAGGGGCCCCCTGACAACTTCAGACCGACCGATAATCCAGGGATCCACCAACGCCAGATACTGGTTCGGTGCGTTACGGAACAGGGCGTTATTCAAACGCATGCCGTCTACCAGGTGGAGAATCTCAGAGCCCTTCAGGCCTCTGACGATAGCTGTGCCCTGACCGGGAGTGGTTTGCTGGATAAACACGCCCGGGGCACCTTGTAAGGCATCGGTAATCAAGCCGGGCTGAAGTTCGTCCAGCCTGGCCTCATCGACAACGCTGACGGCGTTTACCACGTCACTGGAGTCATCCGGGCCACGCGTCGCGGTTACGAAGATCTCCTCGATATCGTTAGCCTGCGCTGAAGACTCTGCCGGACCGCCGGGTGCGCACAGCAGCGCCGCAGCAAGGGCAGAATAGAAAGGGGATTTACGTGAACCTGGCGTTATTATTTTAGTCATGCTCGTTCGATGCAGGAAACTGCAAAAAGTGCCTCAGGCACGCAAAAAATTCTCCGCATGTTAGCGGATTCCGGTAGAGGTTCAAGTGAAGGTGACAAAACGTATGACGCCAGCGGTAAGCTACGCCTGAAACTGGCGGTTTAGTGAATTCGGGACCAGTGATATACCGTTACGGTTTGTGCCTTGAGGTTCAGATTGTCCGCAATAATTTCGGCCACATCATCAAAATCCAGCAGTTCGCCGAATTTGTCGTCTACTTCGACAACACGACCTTGCTCATCGGCAAGATTGGTAGGGTTAGGGGCAACAACAAAGGATGCGTAGTAGCGGGCAGTCATGGGTAAACTTTACGGGAGTTAACCTGAAACGTCCGTGAATGAACGCACAGAACGGGTAACACAGCGAAAAAAAGTATCAGAATCGTGGCAATACGCGTCGTCAGGAATCTTTACACTGCCCGTCGCGAGGACCAGCTTTTTGATCAATTATTAACGACTTTTCGGGCTATTAGGCAGTTGGCCCGGAAATTGCAGGGAGTACAGCGAAAACAATAGTCCGCGGTATTGTCGTATTGGAACGGTGATTACCGAATAAAGAAAAATAACAATAATTCAAACCCCGCACAGAGCGGGGTTTTTTTTGGATGATGTTTTTAACCGCCGACCTGCAAATGAACAACCGTATCTTCGGCGCTGTCACCATCTTTCGGCGACTTGCGGGTTTTAGCCAGGTCCGCCGTATACGCTACAAGGTTTTCCATGAGCGGCGCTGGTTTTCCAATGTGATATCCCTGAGCGTAATTGACGCCTATTTCTTCGAGCTTCTTAACCACTCCCTCGCTCTCGGCAAATTCTGCAATAGTCTGCAGACCCATTTCCTTGCCGATCTGATGAATGGCGCTGACCATTGAGGCAGACACTCGATCCGACTGAATCTCTTTTACAAACTCGCCGTCAATTTTGAGGTAATCCACGGGCAGGGTTTTTAGATAGGCAAACGAGCTCAGTCCGGTCCCGAAGTCGTCAAGCGAGAAGCGGAAGCCCTGGCGTTTCAGCTGTTCCATAAACTTCGTGACCTTGCGAATATTGGTCACCGCAGCCGTTTCGGTTATTTCGAAACACAGGCAGCTTGGATTAATACCGGTACGTGCCACCTCTTCTTCAATGAAGCTGACGAAGTTCCCATCGCTAATGGTCTGGCCCGAAAGATTAATGGCCCAGGTACTCTCATTTAGCAAACTGGTCGGGAGGTTGGCCATGAGCGTTTTTAGCGTATTGCGAACCACCCATCGGTCAATCGCCGGCATGAGGTTGTAGCGTTCAGCCGCTCCGATAAATTCGGCGGGGCTCATAAGCCCTTCCTCTTCATCTGCCAGCCTCAATAAAATCTCTGTGTGCTTTTTGCTCTCGTGATCACCAATCGCCTGGATCGGCTGACCGAACAACCTGAACTGGTCCTCGCGAAGAGCCGTATGCAATCTGGCCAGCCAGTGTATCTGGGCCTGGCGCTTGATCAGCATGGTGTTGTCATCCTGATAAAGCTGCACGCGATCTCTGCCCAAATCCTTGGCCGCGGAGCACGCGAGCTCTGCGTAACTCAGCAGGTTGATAATATTCTTGGTGTCGGCTTCCATGGGAGCAAGACCGATACTCACACTGACCGGATAACGCTTGTTATCCCAGCTAAACTCAATTTTTGACACTTCCCGGCGGATGCGCTCGGCAGCGGCTTCACCGTCTTCTATTTCCCGGTTCGCCAGCAAGACCCCGAACTCCCCGCCGCCGATGCGGGAAACAATATCGCCTTCTTCCAGCGAATCCCGTATGGCAACCGAGATACGTTTGATTAATTCATCACCGGCGTGGTGTCCACTGGTGTCGTTAACAACGTGAAGGCGGTCGACGTTTATGTTTAACACGCAGTGGTCGACCTGCTTGTAGCGAACTACGTAGAGCGCTGTTTCAAGGTGATACTCGAAGCCGTTGCGCGTCATCATGCCGGTCAGTGAATCGTAGTTGACCTGGATAATCCGGAATGCCTTGTGCGCCATCAAGCCAATCAGCTTGTTGTCACTGCCGGTAAAGTCTTCGGCGTCGAGAGGATTGGCCAGCAAGATAATGCCAATGACTTCGTTGTTTTCATCCACGATGGGTTTGGCCAGCATTTTGCAATCGAATTCGCCAAAGATGTGCCGGTGCTCGGCGCCACCATTGTGAATCAGCGGCGTCTTTCGATAAGACACCTGATCGTATACTTCAGTGCGAGCCAGATTAAGCACCGCGTCGTAATCGATTGGCGCTGCCGCCGAAGGGTTAACGTACGGGATAACCATCTTTCGCTCGGCCATCATGACCATACACACGGATGCGCCAAGGTACTCTGCCGTCCGTTTGACCAGATTTCTCAACGCTTCCTGACCTTCATCAAAATACTTGATGTTGTCCTGCGTGTTGTAAATCAGGTTGAGTTCTTCGTAGCGCTGCAATAGCTCATCGCCCATCGCATCCAGCTCACTCTGCTTGGCAATGTCGACAGCCAGCACGTTGATGATGCGATGAATCGATGATGAAAGCGTGTTGTATTCAAGTTCCTTGTTCGTATTCTCAACGAGTACAAACAGTCCCGCCATCGGGGTTTTGGAAGCGTCACATATGCTGGTGATGTACGCCGACGTATTGTCCGACACGGTGCAGCGACGAATACCCTGCCCGGTAAGAGGCCAGTCAGGAACGGCGTGATTCAGTGCCGACAGTGCCGGCGCGTAAGCACTCTGGGAGTTCTGAGCCAGCGCCCAGATACGGTTGCCGTCGAGATCACAGACCACGACCGCCAGTGCTCCACGAAGCCCTGCCCGTACGAGCCAGCCATACTTCGAGTAATCAATCGTTCGCAGCGCCTGTCGGAACTGCTGTGCTTTGCGAGGATGTGTCATCAGGCAGCCTGTCCGTACTGCTTTTGAATAAATTCGATGATCGAACGCAAACTGATCGGCTTGTCGATCATCCTGAAGTTCGAAAACCAGTGACTCCAGCGTGTGAACATGTCCTGAGCGGAATCGGTCATCACGAATACAGGGAACGCACGATCCGAATGCTCGGACTGCAGGCGTCGACAAAACTCTTCGCCTCCCATCGGATGCATCTCGGTGGAAACAATCACAAAGTCCGGAGCGTTTTCGCCGATTGCTTCCAGCGCGTCCTCGCCCACAGCAAAATGTCGAACATCAAAGCCCGCTTCCTTGAGTCCTCGGCAAATGATGCGAGCAAGAAACGCTTCTTGTTCAACAACGAAAATCTTGGGTGTGTCTGCAGCTTCGGCCATATGCCCCACGGCTTGGAATGTTTATGTGAAGTACAGTCTGCCAGCAGAGCCTGAAATCTGGCGTGATGCGAGTCTCAAATGAGTCAGGCAGTCAGGCTGCCGCAGCTACAGGATTATGTTTAACAGGCCCGGTTTTACTCCTGTCCGCGGGCAAAATAGTCGGCCAGATAGGTGTCAAAATCTTCAGTGTCTGCCGCCTCAACCGCGGCCGCTTTGTTCAAAGATTCAACGGCCAGCTCCGTCAGTGCGCTTTCGACTCTGGCGTTGAGCGTGACCTGATCTTCGTACTCGGCAGACACCATTTGCGCGCGAGCGAGACCGAACTCGTTGTACGTCATGGAGCTTGCGTCCAGCGCTTCAAGCACGCGCGCCGACGGCGTCAGTGCCGGGTCCTGGATGGCGCTGAGCTGGTGGTGCACCGAATCAGCGTATCGGCTTTCTCCGGTACCCGTATCGAGAATGTGTGCAATCTCCATCACCTGCTCACAAATGTCGGTAGCCCATGAGGTCAGCGGCACCAGGACGCCATCACGATGCAATTCTAGGCCAGGCTTACGGCCACTTTTGGCCACCAGACTGTCGTTCTTGCTCAGCTCTACCTGCTCTATCGCACTGATGGCCGGACTGCTCGTGAACAGGCAGTGCAGTAGCAGACATTCGACAAAATCAAGCTCAACCTGATTAACGCCGACCCGACTGAACGGATCAAGGTCCAGCGCCCTGATCTCGACGTATTCGACTCCGCGACGACGCAGCGCCGCCGTAGGCTCTTCGCCGCTTTTTGCGACCCTTTTAGGCCTTACGACGCTGTAAAACTCGTTCGCAATCTGCAGTATATTGGTCGACAGCTGAATGCGTTTTTCACCCTCGAAAAGACCCAGAGCCTCGTAGGCCGGATACGGTGTCGAGATCGCTCGCGTAAGCCCGGCCACGTACTCGTCCAGACTGTTCACCGAAATGTTCAGACTGGCCTGTGCATTGTTGTTATAACCGATGTCGCTCATACGCAGGGAAGTCGCAAATTCTCCGGCGGCTGTATTTCCCGGAAAATCAGCCAGCCCCGTTTCCGCACCCTGGAAAAACGACTTGCAGACCGCCGGCGAACTGCCAAACAGGTAAAGAATTAGCCAGGAGACCCGCTTGAAGTTTCTGATCAGGGCAAAGTAGCCAGCCGACTGAAACGTTTGCGATGACTGGTTTGAACAGATATCGCTGCCGACCAGTGGGCACAGCGCGTCCCAGACTTCTTCCGGCAGCGAATAGTTAAAATGCACGCCCGCGATGGTTTGCATGATGCGGCCGTACCGGTAGCCAAGCCCTCTGCGATAGACCGTTTTCATCGTGCCAACGTTAGAATTACCGTATCGGGCCAGCGGAACATCGCTATGTTTCGAGAATCCACACGGCATGCTGCAAGGCCACAAAGTCTCGTCCGCTATGTGCTGATAGGTGTACTTGTGCAGATCGGCCAGAAACTGGATAGCCTCGGCGTTCCCGGGAAGCGCCGGTGTGACAAATTCCAGCAGGCTTTCCGCATAGTCCGTGGTGATAAACGGGTGCGTGAGCGCAGCTCCAAGGGCCTCGGGATGCGGCGTTTGCGCCAGAGCTCCGGTCAGCCGGTCAATGCGCAGCGATTCTTTCTCAATGCCTCGCTTGCCGTTTTGAAGAATGCTGTGACCGTGACTATCGATCAAACGATGCAAGAGATCCGACGGGAGTAAATACATCAATGAGCCCTGCTGGTTAGGCTGGTGTTTGGCCTGGCGCCGACGACGAAGAACCCATCCAAATCGATCGATTTAGTGGACGAAAGCGCAAAAACCTTGAACCAGGTCTCTGTTTATAAGGGAGTTTCAGATTATGGTATGAGTCTACTCGATTTTCTCGACGGACGTATAATTGTGAACCCGACTGTATCTCGCCTTATGATCGCGTGCATGGCCACCCTACTCGGCGTCTCGGCCCAGGCCGCGGAAGTGACCACCGTTGTTATTGCGTCCAGCGGCTTCGTTCTGGCTGCTGTTTTTTTGGCCATGTGGTTAATAAGCCAACCCAAAATCAAGTCGCTGAAATCCCAAAACGCAGATCTTTCGGGTCGCCTGTCGCGCAGTGAAAAAGTCATAGCCAAGCTCCAGTCCATTCGTGCCGAAATGACCGAAAGCCTGAATATGGCCAAGGCCGAAACCGTCGCCGTCGAGCACCGCAGGCGAGAAGTGGCCGACATGCTGGCCGCACTGCGTACGCAGGTTGAGCGCGTCGCCCGGGTCGATGGTTTGACCGGGGTTGCCAATCGACAGCAGTTCGACATTAGTCTGACCGATGAAATCAAGCGCTGCGTGCGCGAACACAAAGATATCGGGCTTCTACTGGTCGAGATTGACAGTTTCATAGACTACCTTGATATCAATGGCGAAGAAAAAGCCCAGTTTGCACTCCAACGAGTGGCAACGTCGATTTCAGATTCTTTCCGCCGGGCTGGCGATCTGGTTGCCCGTATTGGTGATCACAAATTCGGCGTTTTGCTGCCGGGTACAGACGGCGAAACGGCCGCACGCTTCGCAGAGAAAATGCGCAAATCGATCTACAGTGAAGCCTTGCCATTTCCTTCGTCGGAAATTGCCGATCGCATTACGGTAAGCGTAGGGCTCGCTGCGCTGCCTCCTGTGAGGCTCCACAAACCGGAAATTGCTATCGGGATGGCCGAAAACGCCTTACGAACAGCGCAGAACAACGGCTACAATCAGGTCTCTTCGGGCAAGAATGCGCCAGTCGCCAACGCTGTCTAGGCAGCTACTCCGCCAGTAATCCCCTGATCGCAGACTCGATTGCTTCGGCACGCTTGTCGCCGGAATGCGTTTCTCCGATCCAGTAGCCCCGGGCTTTTCCCGCTTTATCGATAAGATAAAACGACGGCCAGTATTTATTACCCAGCGCTTTCCAGTAGGAAAAATCGTTATCAATCATGATCGGGTGATGAAGACCATACTCTTTGACCTTCTCTTCAATATTCGCGCGGTCTTTTTCATAGTCGAATTCAGGACTGTGAACGCCAATGACCGTAAAAGGCTCATCGGCAAAGGTCGCCTCGAGTTCGTTCAACCAGGGAAACGAGCGGTAACAGTTCCAGCAGGCGAACGTCCAGACATCGATAAGCACAACCTGCCCGGCGAGATCGGCTCGCGTCAGAGGCGCGGAATTTATCCATTCCGACGCATCCGTGTGGGTAAACTCAGGAAGCTCCGGAAACGAGGGCGTTCGCTCTGCCTGGCATCCCGTTGCGATACTGAGCGCCAGCGCCAGCAGCAGCACTTTCAGTTTGTATAGACTCATGGATCTTGTTCTCAATGCACGGTAATTCAGGGTTTAACTTTACCGGCAAACGTTCACAACTGTGTAACGTCTCGATAAATGATCCTCAAACAAAAAAGCCACTCCGGGACATCTCCCGGAATGGCCTTGTCAGCTGTTTAACTATCGAGCGGTGCTCCCTGCCAAGGCCACCAAAACCCGATCAGAGAATCAACTCCGCCTAATTGCGGTAGCGGTAGGCACGATAGGCCGGCGGCGGTGGCGCGTATCCGCGACGCGCGTAGCGTCGGTCATCGCTCCACAGACGGTTACGTTTTGAATAACACTGAGTTACACCCATGTCACACAACGTATCGCGCCATTCGTACTTAAAGAGATACTTTGCAGAAGCACGTCGCTCGGGCTCAAAGTCTACGCGACGTGAACGTGAGTACCGTTCGTCTCCGTAGCCTGTACCAGGCGCCGACTGACTGCCATCACGGCGAGCCTTGGCATTGCCCGGGACCCGTAAGTGGTCGCGTGACTCATAATGCACCTCATCTTCATATTCGTACCGGTTTCGATCCCGAAACGCAGCCACGGCTATAACACCCATGGCGGAGTAGTCGCCAAACGCAGCCGAATAAGACTGATCTTCGTCAGTGAAGAAAAACTCATTGATACGGTTTTTGCTCGTGCGCCAGCCGCGATACGTCGCAGACTGATAGGCACCAAGCACGTACTTGCGCTCATGTCGCTTCAGATCGGATCGCTTGCCGGAGATGATGTTTCGACCGTCAACGGCTATTACGAACGCCAGTCTTTCGTTCGTATGATTGGTAACACGAATACCGTATCTCTGCCCTTGCCTGGCCTGAACATAGGCCTTTTGCAGAACTTTTTGGTTGCCGCGCCGCGTATCAAACGTAGGCAGTTCATGCCCTCGTGAATTGACGATTTCTACACTGATGTCACGGCTGCTGACGCGATCTGCCGAGGCATCGAACGCCAGAAGTGATACCAAAACTACGCTCACTAACTTAAGAATTTTCATAGCGCTTCCTCCACGCATCTGTTCGTACGATTGCATCATGACGTACGTGTCATGAACCGAAACTGAACGGCTGGAGGTATAAACGCTTTGCGCGCAATAAAGGGGTTACACAGGCATTGGTATCACATAATCAGGGTGCCGCCTGGAGCTGATAGACTTCTCCGGCACCGTAGTTGAGTAAAAACAGCTTCTGATCAACATCCACCGCAAACGCGGACACGTTAAAACCTGTATCCCCAATTTGCTCGGGAACGGCGGTGGGCTGCGCGTCTGCCAACACGGCCAGTACGACGCCGGACACAAAATCGGCGAACACATAGTATCCGTCAAGCCCGGCGATATCCGTACCTCGATAAACGTATCCACCAGTGATCGACTGGCCAACACTGTGATCGTATTCGGTAACCGGCTCGTCAAAGTTCGTCGCGCAGTTGGTGGCCGGATCGAAGCAGTGGGCGCCTTCCCGATCATTCCATCCATAGTTACCACCGAGCCTGACCCGATTAATTTCTTCCCAGTCTCCCTGACCTACATCACCGAGCCACAGTGATGCGGTTGCGTCGTCGAAGCTCATACGCCAAGGATTCCGAAAGCCCCAGGCGTAGATTTCGGCGCAGTTGGCACTGGAAGAGCCGGCGCTGCAAACCCCACCCGACGCGAACGGATTATCAGCGGGAATGGTATAAGGAGAGCCGCTATCAACGTCAATACGAATCACGGTTCCGAAAATGTTGGTCGTGTCCTGGGCGTTTTCCATGGGATCTCCCCCACCGCCACCGTCCCCGAAGGCCGCGAACAGCAGGCCCGTTGGACCAAACGCCAGGTCACCGCCGTTGTGATTGTTCAATGGCTGATCAAATCGAAGCAGCACTTCTTCTGAAGCCGGGTCCAGCGCAAGGCCCGTACTGTCCAGCTGAAAACGGGAGATTACCGAGGCCAGCGTGGCGCCGCTGGTGTTATAGGAAACGTACACTTCCGGCGTCGCAGGGAACTGTGGATGAAACGCCATTCCGAGCAGCCCGGTTTCAGAAAACGTGCTCTCCACACGAGCACTGATATCCAGAAACACGTCCTGAGTCACCGTCGAGTTGTCATTATCGAAAGCCTGAATCACGCCGCCCTGCTCAACGACATACCAGCGACTTGCGTCGGCCGGCGCCTGTTTCAAAGCCACGGGCCGCCTGAAAGAAAGCCCGGGAAAGACCTGTGTGGCAACAACGTCGGGTGCCATGGTCACAGGCGGCGTCGGCGGCGGCGCAGGAGGTGCGGGAGGCGCAGGTGCGATAGATGCACCTCCCCCGCCGCCACCGCATGCGCCGAGCACGAAAAGACTCGCCATACCAATCGCTGTTTTTACCCTGTTCATGATTGTCTCCAAGTTCCTGATGCACTGCTCGGGAATCAGCGTTTGACTCCCGGCGTTTGTATTTACCTTCCGTCATTGCGCCGATAGCCGGATCGGCGAGGATACTGTTCGCGACGGGCAACGTTGACGTTGAGCTATTCAGAACTGAACACGCTGCCCGCGGTTTCTTCAAAACCAGCTGATGCAACCTGCTTAAGCGCGACGCGCGACCATGGTGTACGCCGCATCGGGCGGTCCTGACTGATTCCTGGTAATGCTGCCGACACTATTGAAGACTTCCAATCTGATATTCCACCTCATCGTCAGCGATGCCCTCGCTG
>CAWUKD010000072.1:0-17352 GCA_963922815.1 uncultured Gammaproteobacteria bacterium | reverse complement strand
CCAACCCCCCGAAGACCCCGGCCTATATTTACAACGCGAAGACGCCTTACGCCAAGATGTGGGCCCACATGACTGGAGCCCTGTTCTATTGCGAGAAGAAGGTTGCTAAGAAGAAGGTCGCGAAGAAGATGGCGAAGAAGAAAGTAGCCAAAAAGAAGGTCGCCAGGAAAAAGGCAGCCAAGAAAGTCGCCAAGAAAAAAGTTGTGAAAAAGGCGGCTAAAAAGAAGGTTGCCAAGAAGAAGGCGTCGGCACGCAAGCGTCGATAGCGACGGTTTGCACCCGGGTCAGCCTGAACTGACCTGGCAGATAAAAAAAGGCCGGCAAATGCCGGCCTTTTTGTTATCCGCAATTTGCGTGGTGCGGATTACTCGGTTTTTGCAAACTCCGGATAAGCCTCGAGGCCGCATTCATGAAGGTCGACACCTTCATATTCTTCGGCTTCTGAAACCCGAATACCCAGGGTCTTCTTGAGCAGGAACCAGATCACGAAGCTGGTAATGAATACCCAGGCGAAGATTGACAGCATGCCGATCAGCTGAACCCCCAGCTTGGCTTCTTCATTGGTCAGACAGACCGCCAGGATTCCCCAGATACCCACAACGCCGTGGACCGAAATGGCGCCCACCGGATCATCAATGCGAATCTTGTCGAACAGCACAATTGAACCGACGACAATGACGCCACCAACAGCACCAATCAACGTGGCTACCAGAGGCGTTGGCGTTAACGGTTCTGCGGTAATGGCAACCAGGCCGGCCAGTGCACCGTTGAGGACCATGGTCAGATCGGCTTTGCCGAACCAGACCCGTGACAGCAGCATAGCGGCAATCAGTCCGCCGGCAGCGGCCATATTGGTGTTCACAAAGATCAGGGCAACCGCGTTGGCATTGTCTACGCCTGTGACCTGAAGCTGTGAACCGCCGTTAAAGCCGAACCAGCCTAACCAGAGAATCAAAGTACCGATCGCGGCCAGGGGCAGATTCGCACCCGGGATAGGTTTGACGTTGCCATTCTTGTCGTATTTGCCTTTACGTGGCCCGAGAAGGATGACACCCGCCAGCGCGGCAGCGGCGCCGCACAGGTGCACGACCCCGGAACCTGCGAAGTCCAGAAAGCCCATGGCGTTTAACCAGCCACCGCCCCATTTCCAGAATCCCTGAACGGGGTAGATAAAGCCGGTCAACACAACGGCGAAGGCGAAAAACGCCCAGAGCTTCATGCGCTCAGCAACTGCGCCTGAGACAATCGACATGGCCGTGGCCACAAAGACGACCTGGAAAAAGAAGTCGGATAGTCCGGAGTAGTACGAATCTCCAGCGATGACCGAGGCTGCGTCGTTATCGGCTGAGCCCAAAATGCCAATGTTGGCAAGAGCGCTAAACACACCGCCTTCGAACGCGTCGCCCGGGTACATGATGGCGTAACCACACAGCATGTACATCAGACAGGCGATCGAATAGAGGCCGACGTTCTTGGTCAGGATCTCAGCCGTGTTTTTGGCCCGTACGAGTCCTGATTCGAGCATGGTGAAGCCAGCGGCCATCCACATGACCAGGGCACCCATGACCAAAAAGTAAAATGTATCCAGCGCGTAGCTTATTTCGGAGACGCGGCCGGAAAGTTGGGATAATTCTTCCATTTCTGTTCCTTTCTAGTTATGAGTTAGACGGCGCTGTCGCCGGTTTCACCGGTTCGAATGCGTACCACGTGACTCAGTTCAGTCACAAAGATTTTGCCGTCACCGATTTTTCCGGTGCGAGCTGAGTTCACAATGGTCTCAATGACCTGTTCCACCAGTTCGTCGGCTACGGCGACTTCAATTTTCGTTTTAGGCAGAAAGTCGACGACGTATTCTGCGCCCCGATACATTTCAGTGTGCCCGCGTTGGCGGCCAAAGCCTTTGACTTCGGCTACCGTGATGCCCTGAACGCCCACGTCGCCGAGTGCTTCGCGTACGTCATCCAGTTTGAAGGGCTTGATCACTGCAGTAATCATTTTCATAAGATTTGCTCCAGACGATTCAGATTAGAATGAGAAAGATTTTCCGATAGTGAAGACCAGAGATTCGTCTTCATTACCGATCAGGTCGTCATTGGCGAATATGACGGCAACGCCAAAGTCGATGTCGCTAATGGTGGTGCCGTAGCCGAGCTCCAGATATTCACCGTCGGCGTCTTCACCAAAGCTGCCCAGCGTGCCGTAGAAATTATTGTGCTCAGCGGTCAGTGAGAAGAACGTATAGTCCTGGGTGGGGCCGCTGAAGTTTTCGTATTCGCCAATCGCAACGTCCAGCGTCACGATGCCGTAGCCGGCGCTCAGGTTGATTTCCTGGTAGGTGTCGTCAAAATCACCGGTGTAATAGTAGCCGGTAAAACCGACACCATAGCTAAAGCCGTTGTATTCGCCGCCGTAGCCAAAGTAGCCGTCGACTTCAAGACCGTCATCCACGTCTGCGGCCCAGGTGCCGGCATAGAATCCGCCCTGCTCATAGTCGAGCCCGGCTGATGCCGAGGAGTCGGACTGAAAGATGCCGCGAAAGTGATAATCCGAAGCCCAGCCGACGTTGGCGGACCAGTCAGCCTGCGCGGTCACGCTTACGGACAAAAGGGCGGTGAGTAAAACTTTGGAGAGTGCAGATTTCATTACGAGTCCTCAGGTAGTGGTGATGTGATTCATGTGCCACGGTTTCGGTATGGCCTGACCCGCATTAAGCAGATATCGTGCCAAATAGAGATTCACTTTAAATTCAACGCAGTAACAGCTGAAACCGGATTCGCGCGCACTAAAGTAGTGCGAAAACCAGGCGGGTTTTGGGGTTGTGCACGAATTGAGACACGAAATCGATTATTGACGGCCTGGCTCAGCCGAAGGCGGGTGCTGGCCCGCTTGGTGGGTGAGAATCCCGGGCCAATTACCCAGGAAACCCGAAGTCGGAAGCGTTGTCGTGAGTCACAGGCGCCAGGCTGCGCTAAGCGGGAAGAGCGACCTGGAAAAAACGCATAGGGCTATATGCGCTCATTCGTATTCAAAGACATCACGCGTTTGGTCGGAAAAATTACCCGAATCACTGCGGCCTCAGCGGCAGGCGCTACATCGCGTTCGAGTCGCGACCCGCCCGACTCGCCATGACGGGTGGTCTCAATAGAAAGACTATCTGGAGAAAGGCTATCTGGATTGGCCGGGATGAGCCGGTTACCGGATGCATCTCTGCGGTGATTCGGAGAGAAACATTTTATTGCCTATGAGAAGGCAAAGTGGCAGGTGCTGTTTTCGAAGCGCGCTGGCAGGTGTATCGAATTGCCAGCTCGGGCGAAGTGGCCACAGGTAAGCGGTGTAGCGCTTACCTGTGGCCACTCACGCCTGAGGCTGACCTTTTCCTGGCGACGTTTCGCCTTGCTGTTTTGTTGGTGAGTCCCGCCTTTGCGTAGCAGCGGATGATTGTGTAAATGATTGCGAGTTCCGGTCAGGCCGGCTACCCGCTTCTTTTTAGCCATGATATAGCTCCTTAATAAGCAATGGTTATGGGTGTTATCAATGCGCGCACTATTTAGCGCCCGGGTTTTAATGTCAAGGTATACGACCCGTGGTATGGCGATAAGTTGCGTTAATCATTGCGGTCAGGCGAGCGTCCGGTTACCGTGAAAACCATAAGATTTTTGAACAGGATGTGTCCCATGCTTGAACTACGGCCGTGCTGCGAACACTGTGCAAAAGAATTGCCGCCCGAGTCCGACGAGGCCATGATCTGCTCGTTCGAGTGCACGTTTTGCTCAGACTGCGTTGGGCAGCTGGACAACGTGTGTCCTAACTGTGGCGGCGGTTTTTCTCCGCGGCCTGTCAGGCCGGCTACGAATTGGCGCAATGACAATTTTCTGGGCCGATGCCCGCCGACGTCGAAAGTGACCTTCAAACCGGTGGATTTTGAAGAGCACGCGAAGTTACGACAAGCCGTCGCAGGTCGATCGCCGCAGGCGCGCTAGGATCAGGTTTGCAAAAGAGGCTGTGTATGAACCCGTTCCGTCATTGCGAACCCGAGAAGCGGGTGTGGCAATCTTCGCACCGGTACGGGTACTCAAACATTCGCGCACAATATCGTCAGGAGGTTGCCGCGTGCTATGCACTCGCAATGACGGGGCCGGTTTTTACGCTGCCTTCAGAACGGCTCTTTTTATTGGACGATTTAGCTATCTAACAACAGGTCAATACGATTAACGAATCCGAACACATCAGTCGCCCGCTGCAGCCTTCACAAACTACCCGGTCCCTTGGCCTGGTGCTTGCCGGTTTTATTCTTGGGGTGATCGTTGCCGGTCAGGGCAGAAGTCCGAAAAGTACCGGCGAGAAAGTCAACAATACCGGCGCGGGTAATGAGTACGCCGAGTCGGCGTCGGGCTATCGCCAGGTCGCTCAAAGCGCGGTCTGGGACGTGTTTGTAGAGGATACGGCAGAGGGTAGGAGCATTGCCCTGGGTCAGCAGGGCCAGGTACGGGTTGTGGTGCGCGATGACAAGTCGGCTCTGTATGTAATGACCTATAAACCGGGCGATCCGGTTTGGCAGGGTCGTCTCATGGATGTGGGTAATAATGGTGTCGTTGAGGTGGCGGATCTGAGCTACGGGCACTGCGAGGCGTTTAGTCCGCCATCTGCTCCCTGAGGGAGTCGCCAACATGCCGCCGGTCAGAAAGTTTCGCTATGATTTGTTCCATAACTGCGGTTACCGTCGCCGAGTCGGCCAGGATATCGGTCTGTGGTGATCGGTCGGTTACGTAGTCCGTTCCGCACTTAACGCTACTTCAGAGTCTTTATGAAAACGCAATCAACGTGCTTCATCATGCTGGTCAGTCTTGTTTTGTTGTCGGCCTGTCAATCAGAATTTGAAGCGCCGCGGGCCGCTGAGGCCACGCCGCAAGAGCTGGCGGAGCTAAGCCACGAATTTCGCAAGCGGGTTGAGGCGGTCAGTGACGGCATATGGATGGCGGTTGGCTATGGACTGGCAAATTCCATTCTGATTGAGGGCGATAACGGACTGATTGTCATCGATACGATGGAGACCATTGCGACGGGTACTGAAGTTGCCCTGGAGTTTCGCAAGCTGAGTGACAAACCGCTGGCGGCGATAATCTATACCCACAATCATGCGGATCATGTTTTTGGGGCGCAGGCGTTTGTCGATGTGCTCGGGCATCAGGACACGCCTGTCAACGTGTTTGCACACACGAGCACAACTGGATACGTGCATCGAATTGTCAGCGAGTTTCGTCCGATCGTAAGCGCGCGTTCCTACCGCATGTTTGGTACCCGGCTTGCTACAGACCCGTTGTACAATGACGGCATCGGCATGGAGCTCAAGATCGATGAAAACAGCGAGTTTGGCTTTATAGAGCCTACGCAAACGTTTGAAAAAGGTCTTAAAGCCACGGTGGCCGGCGTAACCTTTACGCTGATGCATGCGCCCGGAGAGACCAACGATCAGATTTACGTCTGGCTGGAGGACCGGAAGGCGCTTGCCATGGGCGACAATCTGTACAGAGCGTTTCCGAACCTCTACACCATTCGCGGTACCCCGCACAGATCATTGAAACGCTGGGCCGACAGTCTTGATCTTGCGCGAAGTTTACCCGTCGAACAGATACTTCCGAGTCACGGTAGCGCCATCACGGGGGCCGAATCGGTCAATCGCACGCTGACAGACTATCGTGATGCCATTCGATTTATTCACGACCAGACCGTGCGGTACATGAATATGGGGTTCACCCCGGATGAGGCCGTTGAGGTGGTTAAACTGCCGGCACACCTCGCGCAGTCTCCGTATTTGCGTGAGCTCTACGGCAAGGTGGAATGGTCGGTACGCGCGGTTTACGCTGGTAATCTCGGCTGGTTTGATGGCAATCCAGCCACGCTAAGGCCACTGGCACCACGCGAGCGCGCGGTGCACCTGCAGGAGCTGGCGGGTGGTTTCAAAAACCTCGAGGACTCTCTTGAGCAAGCGCTGTCCGAGCGGCAGTTTCAATGGGTTCTGGAGTTGAGCGACGTGATCTTGCGGCTGGAACCCGGACATCAGGCGGCGCGGTCCGCGCGCATAGAGGCGCTGACCGAACGCGGCACAGCTGCGATTAATCCGAACGAACGCAATTACTATTTGAGCAGTGCACTTGAGCTGGCCGAGAACATCCGGTTTGAACCGTTGAGCACATCTTCTGACGCGCTTTTGAATCAGCTGCCGATGTCTGCCCTGTTTGATTCCCTGAGCGTTAATCTGCGCGCGGAGGACGCGCTGGATAAAAACATCAAAGTCGGTCTAAGTCTGAGTGACAGCTCGGAGGAGTGGACGCTCTGGGTCCGCAGGGGTGTCCTTGAGGTTCGCAAGGGACTGATGGGTGAGCTGGATATTCACGCCCAGGTAGACTCGCTGGCGTTTAAAAAAATGCTGTCCGGCCAGAACAGCGCAGCCGTCGCTCTCGCCCTCGATTTTGACTTTCCCGTTGGCAACGCCGTCGGATTTGCCGGATTTCTCAAGTTGTTCAAGCCGTCTCGAGAGGCGCCTGAACCGGCCCCATTTGCAACGCTCGACTGTTGCGGCTAGCGTAATAACTTCAGCGGCTGGCCGGTCGATTTCATATCGCCCGGTGTTACATGGCCTCGGCCCGATTACATACCAATAAGAAACCTTTAGGAGACCTGAGATGAAGTACTCGAGTATTGTCGACACGATAGGCCGCACGCCAATCGTTAAGCTGAACTCCATGGCGCCGGATAACGTAGACATGTACGTTAAGGTGGAGTCGTTTAATCCCATGGCGTCGGTTAAAGACCGGCTCGCGTGGGCGATAATCCGGGATGCCGAAAAGAGCGGGGCACTGAAGCCGGGTCAGACGGTCATCGAAGCGACGTCGGGTAACACCGGCATAGCGCTGGCCATGGTGTGTGCAGCGCGCGGCTATCCGTTTGTGGCCGTTATGGCCGAATCCTTTTCAATCGAGCGTCGGCGCATCATGCGTGCTCTTGGGGCCAAAGTGATTTTGACACCGGCCGCCGAGCGCGGAACCGGCATGGTCAAAAGAGCGCGCGAACTGGCGACAAAGCACGGTTGGTTTGAGTCAAAACAGTTTGACAACCCGGCGAACCCCGCCTATCACGCCAGTACCACGGGGCCCGAAATCTTAAGCGACTTTGCCGGTGAGCGTCTGGACTACTTTGTCAGCGGCTGGGGTACGGGCGGCACCATTACCGGAGCGGGCGGCATGCTGAAAAAAGCCCGGCCTGACATCCAGATTGTAGCGACGGAACCGGAAGGCGCTGCCTTGCTGACGGGCAACGAGTGGCAGCCGCACAAAATCCAGGGCTGGACGCCGGATTTTATTCCCGGCGTGCTGGACAAAAGTGTGGTTGATTCTATCGTTCTGGTGGGTGACGACGAATCGCGTGATACGGCCCTGGAACTGGGACGCAGCGAAGGCATTCTTGTGGGTGTATCAGCCGGCGGTACTCTGGCGGCGGCGCTCAAGGTTGCCAAAGACGCGCCTGATGGCAGCGTTATCCTGGCGATGTTGCCGGATACCGGCGAGCGTTATATGAGTACATTCCTCTTCGAGGACATTGGCGAGGGTTCCGACGACGAATGGTTGGACTCTCTTTGATAACGCGGTAGCTGACTGAAGGTCGCCGGATTCACCGGCGACGTGTTCACTGGCTCCGGCTGGCCGATGACGCCGCAGTTTTTGTTTACAGGATCAGATGCCCGGCAGTCAGGCCGGGCATTCAGGCTTCCAATGACGATTATCGAGCGTCTGCCAGCGTTTGTTCAATGCGCTTGCCGGCCAGTTCGTATCGCCAGGACAGCAGTAGCGGGCTGTGCTCACCGCGTACCAGCTTGGTGACGTCTTTTCGCGTTCCTAACAGCGAGGCGCTGATGTTCGCATCGGCGGCCGCACTGCGCAGTACGCTCATGCAGATTTTGATGAGTTTCATTTCTTCCGGATTGTTGCCTTCAAAGGGCGGATCTACAGGGTCCTGTTCGGCACGTTTTAATTCCTCAAACAGTTCGTCGCTCGCCTGACGCAGGTAGCGTTGTTTGGGATCCAGCAATTCGGCCAATTCATCGGGCGTATCGGGTTCGGTAGCGGCGATGGCAATAAGGTCCTCATCGCTCAGAATCCACTTCCTGGGCCGGTCTTTGTCCCACGCCTGCTGTTCACGCCAGGCGGCGAGTCGTTTCATGCCGCGGCGCTGTTCGCGATTCAGATTGCGGGTGCCTTTCACTTTGGTCCAGGCAGTATCCGGGTCATGCTGATACAAAGAGACGTCACCGAGAGTGACGCATTCCTGCTCAAGCCACCCGGTTCGGGACTGCTGTTCCAGACGGTCCCGCAGCGGCTGGTAGAGCTGCAGTAAAAAGCGTACGTCATCTTCCGCGTACTTTTTTTGTGCTTCGGTAAGAGGGCGCTGAGCCCAGTTGGTACGGGTTTCACCTTTGCCCAGCTCAACATTGAGAAGCTCGTTTACCAGCCCGGAGTAGCTCACCTGGTCCCCGAGTCCTGTCAGTCCGGCGGCAATCTGGGTGTCAAACACGGGTGCCAGCATGACGCCCGTGGTTTGAAATATGGCTTCAATATCCTGCCGCGCCGAGTGGATGACAATTTCAACTTCGTTGAGCTGATTCATGAGTCCGGACAGGTCGTCAAACGCCAGCGGGTCGATGCAATGAATGTGTTCACCCACCGCTATCTGGACGAGACAAAGCTGCGGGCGGAACGTGCGCTGGCGAATAAATTCTGTGTCGAGCGCTACGTGGCTGGCGAGATTGATCTGATTGCAAACGTCCGCCAGCTGTTGTTCGGTGTCTACCAGACCTTGGGACATGGGCGCTTCTTGTTCACAGTAATGTTCCGAGCTTAGCATGATTCGTGTAGCTCGTGGTCTGAAGACGTTATACTGGCGCGCACGAATCGTCGGCGCTCCGGAGGTCTTCCGGAGGCGACGTCGCGGTCGTAACTATGACGAAAGGAACCTTTGTGCACATCCATATTCTCGGTATTTGCGGCACGTTTATGGGCGGGATTGCCCGACTTGCCATTGAAGCTGGACACACCGTTACGGGGTCGGACGCCAACGTGTATCCACCGATGAGCACGCAGCTCGAACAGCTCGGTGTCGAGATTGATGCGCTGGACGATATGAGCCAGTTCGACAGGCCGATAGACAGCGTCGTGGTTGGCAACGCGATGGTGCGGGGGTATCCGGTCGTTGAGCACCTGCTTAACTCGGGTTTACCTTACACGTCCGGCCCTCAGTGGCTGGCCGAGCATGTGCTTCACTCACAGCACGTCCTCGCGGTGGCCGGAACGCATGGCAAAACGACTACGTCTTCCATGCTCGCCTGGATACTCGCCGATGCAGGCCTGGATCCGGGGTTCCTGATTGGGGGCGTACCGGCAAATTTCGGTCAATCGGCGCACGCGGGAGCCGGGCGTTTCTTTGTGGTTGAGGCAGACGAATACGACAGCGCGTTCTTCGACAAACGATCCAAGTTTGTTCACTACCGGCCGCGCACGCTGGTGTTGAACAACCTGGAGTTTGATCATGCCGATATTTTCGACTCACTTGCCGATATTCAGCGACAGTTTCATCATGTGGTACGAACCGTGCCTGGCGCCGGACGCATTATTTCGAACGCGCAGGACGAAGCGCTCAAACAGGTTTTGTCCAAAGGATGCTGGAGCGAGCTTGAAACGTTTGGTCTTGACATTACCGCGGACTGGCGCCTGAGTGACGGAACGCTCACGGCGCGCGGGCAAGATTTCCCGTCGTGGCAGGTGCCGATGCCGGGTATGCATAACGCCAGCAACGCCCTTGCAGCGGTCGCAGCGGCCAGTCACGCCGGTGTGCACATCGATCAGGCGATTGCCTCGTTACAAAGTTTTACAGGCATTGCCCGGCGGCTTCAGGTGCGCGGCTGCATTGGTGATGTCACGGTGTACGATGATTTTGCCCACCACCCCACGGCGATCCGGGCCACGCTGGAAGGTGTGCGTGACAGCGTCAGCGATCAGCGGGTTATTGCGGTGCTGGAGCCGCGATCCAACACCATGAAAACGGCGGTCGACGTTGTGGCACTGACGGATTCGCTGCAAGCGGCCGACGCCGCGTGGCTTCTGGCGCCCGAAGATCTTCAATGGGACGCTGCAGCCGTCGTCGCCGCTCAGGACGCCGGATACTCGGCAGGCACCGTTGATGCGCTGCTCGAATCGCTTGTGCCGATGCTGCGACCTGGCGATCATGTGGTCGTGATGAGTAACGGAGCGTTCGGCGGGATCCACGAGCGGCTGCTCGCGCAACTTGCCGAAAAATCAGGCTAAACGCCCAAAACCATTGTCGGAATTCGGGTGGCACATATTGTGTTCCCGGGGCCACAGTGACCGCCTGGCAGCAGAAGCGGGGCGTTTAATGCGATACTGTATGGCCCTTGTTGGCCGAGAGCCGTCAAATTGTTGTTCAGCAGTGATATGAAACTGGCGGTAGAATTATTAACATAATGAGTTATATGGAAATTCCAATTTTTCCATTGTCGACCATCCTGGCTCCGGGTGGGCCGTTGCTGCTGCGTATATTTGAACCTCGCTACCTGGACATGGTGGCCAAGTGCCTGTCGGGAGAATCAGGTTTCGGAGTTAGTCTAATTCAGGACGGCTCGGAAACCGGAACGTCCAAAGTTCATGCGATCGGCACATTTGCTAAAATCGCCGATTGGTACCAATATGATGATGGCCTGCTGGGAATTACCGCGGTAGGCTTACAGCGCTACCGACTGGTCGATACCTCTGTTAAGAATAATGGTCTTCTGGTCGGGCAAGTGACGCTATTAAACAGGGAAACACCTCAGCCCCTACCGGCACAGTACCGGCACCTTGCTGACGTTGTTGAGCGCGTAATGGGAGAAATTGGATCACATTACGACCTGATTGAACGCGATTACGCCAATGCATCCTGGGTCGGTTACCGGCTGATGGAGTTTCTGCCGCTAACCGATGAGCAGAAACAGTTTGGCCTTGAAATTACTGACCCGATTGAGCGACTTGAAATGGTCGCGAGCGTGGTTGAGAAAATGGAAAATCCAACATGAGCGAACTCAACGGCGGGGAAGTACGCCGCTTTATTGATGACACCAGCGCATCGGTGCTGTTTGAAGATGCGCCCGGCACGCCATCGCCGGCACACGGCGACCTGCGCGTGAAGAAAGTCGAACTCGTTGTGCGCTGTCAGGAGCTCGCGCGTTTTCTGAGAGGGTTTGATGAAATCAACTGGGCGGGCTGGCTTGAAGAATGCGTGACTGCGATTCGGGAAGACAGTACTCAGGGTGCAGAACAGCTGATTGAAAGTTATAACGGACTTGGATCGATCAGCGACGTTTACTTGTGTCCTGAAGCGGGTCACAAGCTGGATGCTCGCGATGAAGTTGCCATTAACGAGCAGTTTTTGCTCATGCTGTCAAAAGTTAATAATCTGGCTCGCGATATACTGCGCTGGTAGTCGTCCATCCTGGACGCACTGCTACATCTGCCAAACCCGGGGCCCCTGAGTCCCTGATTCCGTACCCTGTGCCGTACTGGTTGCCTCGTGCAGCCTGCTGTCAGGCAATAGATCCGAACACGGTGCGAGCCGCGGCCACCGTGCCATCCACGTCAGCTTCGGTGTGAGCGGCGCTGATAAAGCCCGCCTCGTAGGCCGAGGGTGCAAAGTAGTGGCCCTGGTCGAGCATGCTACGGAAAAACTGTTTGAAGTGTTCGATATTGCAGGCCTGCACCTGGTCGAACGAGCTGATGCCGGGTTCGTCCGAAAAGAACACGCCGAACATACCGCCCATCGCATGTCCCTGCAGCGGTATGCCATGGTCGGCAGCTGCGGCTTTGAGCCCGTCTACCAGTCGCAACGCCAGACGTTCAAGATTGTCGTAAAACCCCGGTGCCTGAATGTGGGTCAGTGTTTCAATTCCCGCCGCCATTCCCAGCGGATTGCCGGAAAGCGTGCCGGCCTGATAGACAGGGCCAAGCGGAGCGATGTGCTCCATGATGTCGCGTCGACCGCCGAAGGCACCGACCGGCATGCCGCCACCGACAACCTTGCCCAGTGTCGTCAGGTCTGGAGTGATGTCGTAGACAGATTGAGCGCCACCCAGAGCCACTCGAAAACCGGTCATCACTTCATCAAAAATCAGCACGCTGCCGTGTTGGTCGCACAGTTCACGCGCCGCGCCCAGAAACCCGGGATCCGGAAGCACCATGTTCATATTGCCGCAGATCGGCTCGGCGATCACGCAGGCGATCTGGTCGCCGTACTCGGCAAAAACTTTTCGCAATGAATCGATATCATTGAAGTCTGCGGTGAGCGTATCCTGCGCAGCCCCTGCCGGCACACCCGCAGACCCCGGGATACCGAGGGTCAGCGCACCGGAGCCGGCCTTGATCAGAAGGGCGTCGGCATGTCCGTGATAACAGCCCGTGAATTTCAGCAGCAACGGACGATTGGTATAGCCGCGAGCCAGTCGGATGGCACTCATAGTGGCCTCGGTACCGGAACTGACCATGCGTACACGTTCGATAGACGGTACGAGTTTGCAGATGAGCTCGGCAAGCTCGGTTTCATGAACTGTGGGAGCGCCGAAGCTCAATCCGTGCTCGGCCGCCGCCTGTACACGCGAAACCACGCGCGAATCCGCGTGCCCCAGGATCATTGGGCCCCACGAACCGACGTAGTCCGTGAACTGCCTGCCGTCTTGCGAGGTGACCTTCGAGCCCTTGGCAGACGCGATAAATACGGGTGTCCCTCCGACGCTGCCAAACGCGCGAACGGGTGAGTTCACCCCACCTGGAATAACTTTTTTTGCCTGAGCGAAATAGTCAACCGACATTCTTTTCTCCGATCTTGAATCTAGCCCTGGACATGGAAGCCATTGTTACGGCGGTCTGCAGGCAGTGGGGTGCATGGCAATGCGCTGAGCGTGACGATTGCGTTTGCGCTCGCTGCGATTATTTAGCCTCTATTGTCCAAGGTTACGCCTCCGATCGCAATCACATCGGCAGCCGGGAATGGTTCTGCCGGTTACGGCGACTCGGACCATCAGGCTCTGGTACTTCAGGCGCGGGTACGACGGGCGTCCGGCCGGTTCATATTCCCGGTCATGGTCATGATGCGAACAGCCCTTGAGGTCGGCCAGAGCGGCAACGTATGATACCGGGTACGGCATCAACGTCGTTTTAGCCAGGGTTTAGTATGAAAGTTTGGATGTGCATTGTCTGTGGTTACCTGTATGACGAAGCCAAGGGCGATCCCGAGGCGGGATTGGCTCCAGGCACCAAATGGGAAGACGTTCCAATTTCCTGGCGCTGCCCCGACTGCGGTTCGGGCAAAGAAGATTTCGAAATGGAGCAGGTCGGCTGAGATCAGTGACCGATCGGACGCTCAATGCCTTCGATCAGCTCTTTATCTCACCGCCAGACCGGCTGTTTAACCTTACGATAGCGCTAAAGCTGCCTGACTTTGAGCCCGCGTTCCCGTAACAGCTCTATGACTCCGTCTTCGCCCACCAGATGCAGTGCTCCGACAATAATCAGATAGTCGTCCGTTTGTTTTGTGGTTTCCACGATGCGCGGGATCCACGCCAGATTGCGCTTGACCAGCAGTGCTTCGTGCAGTTCAGGATTACCTTCGAGATCATCAGCGAATAGCCTGTGCAAGCGCTCGGCGTCACCGGATTTCCAGGCGCTGATCATGCGCTCGCCTTCGGCGCTAAGGTCGTCGGTATCTACCAGAGACTCGAGCAGGAATCGGGTCTGTGATTCGGTCGGAAGAGCGTCCAGAATGCCAAGCTGCTCGTCGATGGTTTCCAGCCCGCTGCCTTCCTTGTTGTCGCGTTTTGCCATCGACGAGAAATACAGTTCGATGCCGTTTTCGGCCTTGAACCCGAGGCGGCCCAGCTGCAGTTGAGTGATGGTCATCGCGGCGTACCAGGGGTCGACCCGGGCAAACTGATCGAGGTCTATATTGGCATTCTGAGCCGCCGTCATCGCCCGTTGATAGTCTTCTTCGCCAATCACCGAACGCAGCGTTTCTGTTTCGGGGAGCATGGCCAGTCGCCGCGTGGTAGCGAACGTGGCTAACGGGTCAAGGTCGGTAAAGTCCAGTTCCATCATGAGGTGTTCTGCGTCGTCATACGCCTGCTGAAACACTTCCGGAAGCGGATAATCCTTGTCCCTTAAAACATGAATTGAGCCGAGCAGGTAAACGCGATTGTGTTCTGATTCAACCAGCCAGACCGGGTGGCGAGGAGCGCTGCCGGCTTCAGACTGGCCGGAGATGGCGACGTCACTGAAGGGTGTGTTTCCCGGCACCATTTCGGTCGCGTTTTGAGACCGGGAGAGCTGGAACAGTCCGGCGATAATGACTGCAATGATGACGTAGCGCGTCATGCGGCACCTGACTCGGTATGTTCGGAAACTTCAACGGGGGTCATGCTGCGTATCCAGACCACGTCGGTAGTCAGCGCTCCAGACGGGTAGAGTGACAGGGTGCGAAACCCGGGCGGACGCTGGTCCAGGCTGAAGTCGGTCTGATGAGGAGTGAACTGAACGCATGTGGAAGGACAGCTCAGAAAACGAATGCCGTTGATCGTGCGGTCGATAACCTGGTGGATGTGGCCGCAAACGACGGCGCGCACTTTGCTTTCGTAAATCAGATCGTTAAACGAATCCCGGTCTTCCAGACCCACCGAGTCGAGCCAGCTTCTGCCCAGCGGAATGGTCTGGTGGTGAATCGCTACCAGTACATGGGCGGCGCGCGTTTGCGCCAGACGGGATTCCAGGCGGCTGAGTTCCTGTTCACCGAGGAGGCCCGATGCCTTTCCCGGATTGCGTGAATCAAGCACGATGACTTCCCAGTTCCCGAGACCGTGGTGACCGAGAACGCTGAACGGGGCATCGCTGAGTTCTGCCTGCATGTGCACCGGTGCGTCATGGTTTCCCGGGAGGCACCACACCGGCGTATGAGCTCCCACCCAGTGGGATACCCAGCTCTGATACAGGCGGCTGTATGTATCGGGCAGTTCATCCTGCGCAATATCGCCGGTAAGCAGTACGGCATCAGCATCGCGAATAAAGGACTGGGCACCCGCCAGCACACGTTCCAACGTGGCCGACGTATTCACGGTTCGATGAGTGTCCTCGGCGCTGCGTAACAGATGCGGATCGCTGATCTGCACAAGACGAGCGCAGGGTAGCTCGTGTACGGGTGGGCCCGATGGCGCGTCGTCGCCAGCCCCGGAATTCGTGGTGTCATCCATAGAGCCATGATACAGCAGCACAGTACGTTTAGAGAGAAACTAAATTCGTATACCAATCATGTAGATAAGCAGCGCAGGAAGGGCTGCGCACAGCCTCAGCAACTCCTGGACAACGCGCGACGAAGGATCGCTGTCGGACGGGCGGCGGGAGGCGAATAGCGCGATATCGGCCAGGATCAGACATACGCCCCAGAGCACCAGAGAGGCCCCCAGGAAGCGCCAGTCGGGCTGTAGAACGGTACTGGAACCCTGACTCGCTCCGGCCCATGCGGCCGCCGCTGTCGCTGCTACGACGCCCCGGAGCCACGGCAGTGGTGACCACCAGCCGCTCAGGCCGGCGCGACCATATGCAAAGACAAGCAGCGTTGCGGCGACTAGTGCGAGAATCAGGCCGTTGGGAATGGGCCAAAGGGCGTTCAGGTTGAGCGGTGAGGCCGTTTGCAGCATCACTGGCAGGCTCGCCAGTACAAACACCGCGGCGGCGCTCCAGTGAAACAGGATTATGGTGAATCGACGCATCGAGCCGGGCAGCGACCAGGCGCCGGTGGATACGGCAGATGCCACCGACGCGAACACGACATAGCCTGTAACGGCAATCAGCATGAATTTCTGTGGCATTTTCGAGTCAACACTACAATGGAGCTCAGAGTGTAACGTCTTATGCCGGACTGCCAAACGAAATTGCACGCATTTGCGCCCGGATTCAGACCGTTATTGCACTGTGAACGTGTAGACGGTGTCGAATATTCACAAATGCTAATCTTGTGCAGGATTACGACTGTAACGTTCATTCAATGGCTGATGGTGTGATTCTTTCTATGTGGAACCTTGATCGTCTTGCCCGCCGTATCGGGATTATTGGCGCGATGGCCGTCGGCTTTGTGCTGTGGCCGCAGACGGCGGCCGCCATGAGTCCGGATGACGCGCGCCATCTGCTGCACAGAACCGGTTTTGGGGTCAGCGCCAGCCAGTGGCAGTTGATTATCGATCTTGACTATGACCGTGCCGTTGATCTGCTGGTTGAGCAGTCTGTGCGTGGCCGTATGGCGCCGCCGCCTGAATGGGTTGACGACACGCCGCTCTGGACCATTGTGCAGCGCGGGTGGACAACCGAGCAGCGCCGGGAGCTGCGACAGAAAAAACGGGCCCGCATCGCCGAATTGCGACAGTGGTGGATTAACCAGATGCTCTCAACGCAAACGCCGCTGCAGGAACGCATGACCTTGTTCTGGTCAAATCACTTCACTACGCAGTACAGCAAGATCTACGCACCTATGCTGGTATTTCAGCAGCAGAAGCTTCTACGCAAGCACGCTTTGGGCCGGTTCGACCAGATGCTGCTCGGTGTTTTGCGCGACCCCGCCATGTTGCTGTATCTCGACAACGACAAGAACAACGCCAACGCGGTTAACGAAAACCTGGCGCGCGAACTGATGGAGTTGTTCACTCTGGGTGAAGGGCACTACACCGAGCGCGATGTAAAGGAAGCGGCCCGCAGCCTGACGGGATGGGGCGTAGTCCGGTCTACCGGTGAGTTTAAAATTTCGAGCAAGCGTCACGACAACAGAGTCAAGACCGTGCTTGGAACCAAAGGTAATTTTTCAGGCGACGATCTGGCGAGGCTGCTGCTGGCACAGTCGGTAACGGCCGAACGAGTTGTGCGCAAGCTGTGGCTCGAGTTTATTTCACTGGAGCCTGACGAGGCGATGGTCAGTCAATGGGCGGAGCAGTTTAGCAAAGACGATTATCGGGTAGACAAACTGCTGAAAACCATTTTCAAGTCGGCGCCATTCAAATCGCCGGAAAATCGGGGCAGTCTGATCAAAAGCCCGGTGGAGCTGTATGTGGGCCTGATGCGGCCGGCGCTGGATGGATTAACGCACGCGCAGGTCACGGAGCGTGTTGATGAGATGCGTGCCGGCAGGCGACTCATTAAACTGCTGGAATATGCCGGTCAGAATCTGTTTGATCCTCCGAGCGTCGAAGGTTGGCCCGGGGGGCTCGAATGGATCGATAGCCGC
>CAWUKD010000071.1:0-17648 GCA_963922815.1 uncultured Gammaproteobacteria bacterium | reverse complement strand
TTGGCCGCTTTGTGAGACGCAATCGCAAGATGGTTGTTGCCGCATCCATCGCCGTATTTGCGCTGTTGGCCGGCATTACAATGGCGACGGCTGGCTTTGTAAAAGCCACCAACGCCGAACGCATCGCGCTGTCCAAGCAGCGCACGGCAGAGAAAGCCAAAGAATTTCTGGTCAGTACGTTTGTTGCCAGTGATCCGGAATCTGCCCGGGGGCGGCAAGTGTCTGCCAGCGATTTGTTGCGTCAGGGTGCGGCCCGTATTGATGAAGAGCTGGACGATGAGCCTGAAATTCAGAGTGCCCTGTTACAAACGATGGGGCGGGCGTTTGAAAACCTCGCGCTTTACGACGAGGCGGAGCCTCTCCTGCGTCGTGCGGTGATGCTGGCAATCGAAGCCTACGGCCCGGATCATCTGGAAGTTGCGGCGGCCCAGCAGGAGTTGGGAGAGGTGTTGTGGCGCACCGGACACTATGACGAAGCCAAAACGGCGCACCGTAAGGCGCTCGGAATTATCGAGCGCACGTACGGACGAGACCATCCGGATTTTGCCGTCAATACGGCGAAACTCGGTATGGCCTATTTTCGCAGCGGTGACTATGATCAGGCGCAGACTCTGTTTGCAGAGAGTCTTGAGATCTATCAGAAGCTCGAACTCACCGATTCCAGCGACTATGCCGACACACTAAATGATTTGGGCGGCGTGCACCTGCGCCAAAACCGACTGGACGAAGCGACGCTGGATTTTACCCGCGCGTTGAACGTCTGGCGCAGCAGCTTTGGCGATATCCATCCTAACATCGCCATGGGGCTGTCCAATCTGGGCGCCGTTGCGGCCAAGCAAGGGGATTTCGACCGCGCCGCGGATTTTTATCAGCAGGCGCTGGAGATGCGTCGTACGCTTTACGGAGAGACGCCACATTCGCAAACGGCCGTTTCGCTGAACAACCTGGCGTCGCTCTACTGGCGGCAAAACGACGTGGGCCGTGCTGAGCCTTTGTTTCGCGAATCCCTTGAAATGCGCCGGGCGGTCTATGGTGACACGTCAGCTCCGGTGGCGACGGGTCTCAATAATCTCGCGCTGGTGATGCTGGCGCGCGGTGACGTTGAGGGCGCCGAACAGGCGTATCGTGAAGCGCTTCAGGTAAGGCAGCTGGTGCAGGGCGAAGATCACCCGAACGTGGCGATTACACAGACCAATCTTGCCGCTACCCTGAACGCCAAAGGCGATTTTGCGGATGCGCTCAGAGAAAGCCGGCAGGCCATTACAGCACTGCAATTGTCACTGGGCCCAACGCACTGGAGAGTGGCTTCGGCGAACAGCGTACACGGTACCGCGCTTGTCGGGCTCGGCCAATACCTGGAGGCTGAAGCGATGCTGGTCCCGGCGTTTAACGAGATTCGCGCCGCCAGAGGAGATTCGGATCGCTATACGCTCGAGGCGCTGGACCGGGTAGTCAATTTGTACACGGCGTGGGAGAATGCCGATAGTTACGCACTTTACGCCGGGCTACGGCAAGAATTGACCAAAGATAACCCGTAGCACTACCTTTTACACAACAAGCCAGAATGATATGAATCAAATGCCTGTGCAAAGCACCGACTGTGTACTCATGGTTCGTCCCGCGCGTTTTTTTTCCAATCCGGAAACAGCGCAAACGAATGAGTTTCAAAACGCAATAGCCCCGGAAGTTGACGGCCTCGCTCAGGCACAGTCCGAATTTGACGGTGCCGTGGCAACGCTTCGTGCCGCTGGCGTTGAGGTCATTGTGGTGCAGGATACCGAGGACCCGGAAACACCGGATGCCGTGTTTCCCAATAACTGGCTAACCACACACAGCGATGGAACCTGCGTGATGTACCCGATGCAGCCGTTGAGTCGTCGCGGTGAACGTCGCCTCGACATTATTGAGCGACTGCGCGAGACGCACCAAAAGTCGGTTCGTCGTATCGTAGACTGGTCGGGTTTTGAAAGCGAAAACCTGTTTCTCGAGGGTACCGGAAGCCTGGTTCTTGATCGTGCTCACGGCGTTGCCTATGCGTGCCTGTCGGCCCGTACCGATGAGGCCGTTCTGGAGCATATGTGTCATGAGTTTGACTACACGCCTGTCGTGTTTCATTCGGCGACGGCCAGTGGTCAGGCGATTTATCATACCAACGTAATGATGTGCGTCGGTACAGGATACGCCGTGGTCTGCCTCGATTCGATTGCGGATCTGCAGGAGCGCGAAAACGTTCGGGCATCGCTGGGCCGGCATCACGAAGTGATTGAGATTTCACTGGATCAGGTTGCGGGCTTTGCAGGGAACATGCTGGAGCTGAGAAATGCGTCCGGTGAGCCACTGCTCGTAATGTCTTCAAGTGCTTACGCAGCCTTAGGCACTGATCAGCGCGAGGCATTGGCGGCTCACGCGCAACTCTTGCAGTGCGATGTGAGTTCCATCGAGTCTGCCTCGGGCGGTAGTATTCGGTGTATGCTTGCGGAAATTTTCTTACCCTAAAGCCTGTTTTCGGTCCGGGAACAGCAGACGTTTAACCCACGTTTACCCGCACCTGGCCTTAGCAGAGCGACAACTGATCCGGAGTCCATCATGGCCACAAAAGCCTTACCAAATTTCGCTGTCGTTACGGGCGTGCTTATCGTCCTGGCAATTGTTTTCGGCGCTCGTTTTTTCAAAACGGTAGAGCCGGGGCATGTCGCCGTTGCGTCTCTGTTCGGGAAAGTGCGGGGTACTTCTTATCCGGAAGGCCTGCACATCCCGGTGAACCCGTTTTTTAAATGGCACGATTACGACGTGCGTATGAAGACGCACTTTGAAACCGCTAACGTGCCGTCGCAGGATCAGCTGCAAACCGAGCTTGAGGTCAGCGTGCAGTATCGGCTGATTGGTGCGCAGGCGCCGGTCATATTGCAAAACACAGGCAGCATTGATCAGATCGTTGCCGTTCACCTTAGACCGGCGTTGCGTTCTTTGCTGCGTGAACAGGGCAAGAGCATCAAGCGGGCGGAGGACTTCTTTCTGGAGGAAACGCAGCAGAATCTGCAAACGGCTCTGCAGTCGGGCATGGATACGTTCATGCTGCCGAAAGGCGTTGCGGTCGAGGCCGTGCTGATTCGCGATATTCAGTTGTCGCCCTTCATTACCAAGGCGATTGAAGAGAAGAAGCAGCGCGAGCAGGAAGTCGAAAAGCAAAAAGCCGAGCTTGAGCGCTTCCGAACCGAGCAGCAGCAGCTGGTCGCAGCGGCCACGGCAGAACGCAATGCAGCCGAAGAGCAGGCGAAGCGACAGCGCATTCTTGCCGATGCACAAGCCTATGAGATTCGGGCAATCAATGAGGCCATTGCCGCGAATCCGGCTTACATTCAACTGCAGGCGCTCGAGTCACTTAAACAGATTTCGAAAGATCCCGCGTCCAAGCTGTATTTTATTGATGGCGACAGCCCGATGCCGCTGCCTTTAATGCATCTTGGTGACAATCCCTGATCTGCCTGTGAGTACCCAAGTGCATTATTCGATTACGCCGGTTTCGCTGGGCGGGCATCGGTTTGAAGTGACTCTCGTCATTGCCGACCCGTCGTCCGGAGAAACACGACTGAGCTTGCCTGCCTGGATTCCCGGAAGCTACCTGGTTCGGGATTTTTCCCGACACCTGGGTCGCGTTCGTGCGGAGTGCGACGGCAAACCGCTGCGTGTTACCAAGCAAAGCAAGTGCGTCTGGCGCATAGAGCCGGCCAGTGGTGACATTACGGTAACGTACGACGTGTATGCGCATGATCTCAGCGTGCGCGGGGCGCATCTCGACACCACGCACGGATTTTTTAATGGTTCCAGCATGTATCTGAGCGTGCAAGGGTGCGAAGACGACCCCGTTACGGTTGATATTAATGCGCCGGCCGATGCCCATCACCCGTCCACAACAAGCTGGCGCGTGGCCACAACGCTTCCACGCGACGACGCCGCGGAATGGGGTTTTGGGCGATACAAAGCGGGGGATTATGCCGAGCTTATTGATCATCCGGTCGAAATGGGTCAGTTCGATCTGGTCGAATTTGACGTTGCGGGTACTCCGCACTTTTTTGTACTGAGTGGGCAGCATTTTTGCGAGACCGATAAACTGGCTGCAGACGCTGCGAAGATATGCCAGGCGCAGGTCGACCTTATGGGTGAGCTGCCCGCAATGGAACGCTATCTGTTTCTCACCCGGGTTGAAGACTCGGGTTATGGCGGGTTAGAGCATCGTGCCAGCTGCGCGCTGGTCTGTGCCCGGGACTCTTTACCGATGGGAGAGGCTACCCGGAAAAAACTCTACCGTCAGTTTCTGGGGCTGGTCAGCCACGAGTATTTTCACTTGTGGAACGTCAAACGCATTAAACCGGCGGTGTTTACCCCGTACGAGCTGGGTGCGGAAAGCTACACCGAACTGCTATGGGTGTTTGAGGGAATTACGAGCTATTACGACGACCTGGCGCTCGTTCGCTCAGGTGTCATCGATGAGGCGTCCTATGCCGAGCTGCTATCCAAACTGATCAGTCGGGTTCGTGCCGGTGCAGGGCATGCCTATCAGTCACTGGCCGAGTCCAGTTTTGACGCGTGGATAAAGTTTTATAAACCCGATGAAAACACGCCAAATTCTGTAGTCAGCTACTACGCCAAAGGTGCGCTGGTCGCGCTGGCACTGGATCTCAAGCTGAGGGAGCTGGGCCATACGACACTCGACGACGTTATGCGCGGTATGTGGAAACACTATGGCGAGACGGGCGAGGGCGTTCCTGAAGACGGATTTGAAGATCTGGCCGAACAGATCAGCGGGATACACCTGCGACCCTTTTTCGACGCTATGGTGCGCGGAACGGAAGAACCTGATTTTGCTCAGCTGTTTGACGGGATCGGCTGGCAGCTGGAACCGGAGCCGGTGGCCAATGCGCCGATCACCAGCCTCGGCGTTATGTTTGAAGCCGGAGCGACCAGGCTGAAAACCGTTGTTCGCGACAGCTGCGCCGAGCGCGCGGGTCTGGCAGCCGGCGATACTCTGATTGCCATCAACGGGCTCAGGGTTAGTTCTGAAACGCCATCGAAGGCGCTGCTGCCGTTCACTGCCGGTGACCGGGTCAGCGTTCATGCGTTTCGGCGCGACGAATTACTCCAGTTTGAAGTCACGCTTGAGAAACGACCGGTGACCAACTGGAAGATCGTTGAGTCTGACCAATCGGACGATCGCTCAAAAGCCAGACGGGCTCGCTGGCTTCATCAATAGCTGCCCCGCCCAGGGTTAGTAGCCCACTGAGGCCGGCCGTACGCGCGGATCGTTCGCCGGGGCCGATTGGAACGGGTTGTTAAAGGCCGCGATGGAAAGCGAACGCTACCCGTGATCTGAACGGTTCCCGATCTGGCTAGTGCTGTTCCCTGTTTTCGGCGCAGGTTATGCAGGTTGAGCAGGTTGGATCAAACGCCAGACGAGCGGGTGCAATAGACTCGTCGCAGTCTGTGCACATGCCATAGTCGCCTGTTTCGAGCCGCTTCAGGGCAGGATCAATTTTTTTCAATAGCAGTTTCCTTCGGCGGCGCGACTCTTTCGATATCGCTTGCGCCTGAAGAGCGTCCATTCGTGACAGGCGGCCGACACGGGTCTGGTCGAGCTGAACGGTGTCGGACGCCTCGCGGCTGGTATCGTCGAGCGCCAATAACTCCTCTCGTAAATCGAGCAGCTGCTGCTTGATACTGTCTTTGTCCATATCGATCACCTGGGTCAAGTTTCCTGGCTGCGGAAGACTCCGCCTTGTTCATGCGCCTGCTGCATTAACCGGACGAAGGCGATGCGGCCCGGGAGTAGCTGGATTGTCATCATCGCATACCTTATCCAGCCGTCGGGAGGAGGCTGTTATTGGATTGGTGATGCTGTGGCTTGACAGGTTAAGTAAATACTGGTTTTATCGGGATAAGCACGTAACGTATTGGTTTCATTGGATACTGAAATGACTGAGTTCGGTCGTAACAGCGCAGAAACAACCTTGGGCATGGTCCCGGGTAGCGTGGTGCTTGTGCTAAACCTTCTGCTTCTCCTTGAAAGTTAGGAGCGGGGCGCACAGACTGATATTGAATACGCACACAACCCCCGCCTCTTAACCAAGAGAGCGGGGGTTTTTTTTAATGCATGACCCACAACTGACAGGGTGGCGACAATGACGACAGCGGCGGATCAATTACTGATTTTCGATACCACATTACGCGATGGCGAGCAGGCGCCAGGATGCAGTATGAGTCTCGAAGAAAAGCTACGTGTGGCGACCAGTCTTGCGCGAATGGGCGTGGATATTATTGAGGCCGGGTTTCCAGCGGCATCGCCGGGCGACTACGAGGCGGTCAAGCAAATCGCCAAAACCGTCAAAGGGGCAACCATATGTGGTCTGGCTCGTAGCCATGCACCTGATATCGAGAGAGCATGGGACGCACTGCAGTACGCCGAGAAGGCGCGAATTCACGTGTTTCTCGCCACCAGTTCGATTCACCGCGAGTTCAAGCTGAACATGGCGAAGGAGGAAATTCTTCGCAGGGTACACGAAGGCGTAACGCTGGCCCGGTCGCTGTGTGATGACGTTGAGTTCTCGCCCGAGGACGCGTCGCGCACTGAGCACGATTTCCTCGCCGAAGTGGTGAAAGTGGCGGCCGATGCGGGTGCCACGACGATCAACATACCCGACACGGTGGGTTATACGGTGCCGTCCGAGTTTTTTGATGTGTTTTCGTTTTTGCGTGAACAGATTGCTGATCGTGACGATATCGTTTTGAGCGTGCATTGCCACGATGATTTGGGCATGGCGGTGGCCAACTCACTGGCCGCCGTGCGTGGCGGAGCGCGTCAGATCGAATGCACGATCAACGGCATCGGTGAACGCGCGGGCAACTGTTCGCTGGAAGAGGTTGTCATGGCGGTTAAAACCCGACCAGATATCTATCCGCTTGAAACGAACATCGACAGCACGCGGCTGTACCCGGTGAGCCGGCTGGTTGCCAAAGCAACGGGCATGCACGTGCCGCGCAACAAAGCCATTGTCGGAGAAAACGCGTTCGCACACGAGGCCGGGATACATCAGCACGGAATGCTGCAGAACGCCCAGACTTACGAAATCATGAAGCCTCAGGATGTGGGAATCAGCCGGTCGAATCTGGTGCTGGGCAAACACAGCGGGCGTCACGCGTTTCGCCAGCGAGTCGAAGACCTTGGCTTTCGGGTCGGTGAAGAAGAAATCGAGCGCGCGTTCCAGGACTTCAAGGTTTTGGCCGACAAGAAAAAGGAGATTTTTGACGCGGACATCGAGGCGATTGTGCTGAGGCGCAATGTGTCTCACTCGGGTCCATGGAGTCTGACGCGACTGACCACGAGCTCAGCGTCTCGGGAAGACTCGGCCGCGCATGTGGTGATCACACACGAATCCGGTCGGGAACTGCAGGCCAGCGGCGAAGGCGACGGTCCGGTAGCGGCCGCGTTCAGTGCTGTAGAGAAGGCGCTGGAAATTGATGTGGTTTTACGAAGTTTTGACGTTCGAAACGTATCCATTGGGGAGGACGCGCAGGGGGATGTTGCCGTCAGCATCGAATATGAGCAACAGGAATATCACGGTAATGGCCTCCACACTGATATCATAGAGGCCAGCGTTCGTGCGCTGCTACAGGCCCTTAACCGGGTACCAAGCGTAGCGTCCACGGCAGCCGAAACTGCCACGGCCTAGCGTACACCCACCCAATTGGAGACAAACATGGCGACCCCTGCAAAATATATCTGGCAAAACGGCGAACTGGTGCCCCATGAACAGGCGACTGTTCACGTATTGACCCATGCACTTCACTATGGATCATCTGTGTTTGAAGGAATTCGGGCTTACGGGACTCCGGACGGCGCCCAGTTTTTCCGTTTGCAGGAGCACATGAAGCGCCTGTTTTTCTCCGCCAAAGTGTATCGAATCGATATCCCGTTCACGCTGGAAGAGTCTATTCAGGCGTGTCAGGACGTGGTGGCGGCCAATGAACTCACCGAGGGTGCTTATATCCGACCGCTCGTGTTTCGCGGCAACAGCGGATTTGGCGTAGTTCCTCCACCGGATGCACCGGTTGAGTTTATTGTGGCGGCGCAGGAGTGGGGCGCGTATCTGGGCGCCGACGGCCTCGAAAAAGGGGTCGATGTGTGCGTGTCATCGTGGAACCGTGCCGCGCCGAATACCCTGCCCGCCGGCGCGAAGGCCGGAGGCAACTACCTTTCCAGTCAGCTGATCAGTATGGAAGCCAAGCGCCTCGGTTTTACAGAGGGCATTGGCCTGACTGTGGACGGAATGGTCAGCGAAGGAGCTGGCGAAAACCTGTTCCTGGTACTTGACGGTGTTCTGTATACGCCCGATATCAGCTCATCCATTCTCGGGGGCATTACGCGCAGCACCATTATCGAACTGGCCGGTATTAACAACCTCAAGATGGTTCAGCAGTCGATACCGAGAGAGATGCTCTATGCGGCTGACGAAGTGTTCATGACAGGAACGGCCGCTGAAGTTACTCCGGTACGTTCGGTGGACCGAATTAAAGTGGGCGCAGGCAAGCGTGGTCCGATCACCAAACAAATGCAGGACGCGTTTTTCGGTCTGTTCAATGGCTCGACGCAGGACCCTGACAACTGGTTAACCCCGGTGAAGTTTGATCCGCCGGTGGCCAAAATTGCATCGCGCTGATGGCAGCTGGCTCGCCGGGATGAACGCTGGCGTCAAATGCTGTTAAGGCCTTAACTATCGAAGTACCTGAGTAATGTTCCTGGCAGTGCCCGGAACCAACAGTCTATTGCACTATCTGGATCGGAAACGTTATGTCTGCAAAAACGTTATATGAAAAAATCTGGGATCAGCACGAAGTGGTTCCTGCTACCGAAGATCACCCGGCCATCATGTATGTTGATTTGCATTTGATTCACGAGGTGACTTCCCCACAGGCCTTTTCGATGCTGCGCGAGCGCGGGTTACCGGTGCGACGTCCGGACCTGACGCTGGCGACACCTGATCATTCAACGCCTACCCGGGCCAGGCTGCTGTACGACGAGTTTCCAGCGGGCCCCGCGCGCGAGCAGGTCAATACGCTGCTCGCAAACTGCAGGGAATTCGATATTCCCCTGTACGACCTGAACAGCCCGAGCCGCGGCATTGTGCATGTGATAGGTCCGGAAGTGGGCGCGACTCAGCCTGGAAAAACCATCGTTTGTGGCGACAGCCACACCAGTACTCACGGCGCGTTCGGTGCGCTGGCATTTGGCATTGGCACGACAGAGGTTGGCCACGTGTTTGCCACCCAGACCCTGCTGCAAAGCCGTTCCAAGACCATGGAAGTTAATGTGACGGGCCAACTGGCACCTGGTGTAACCGCCAAGGACCTGATCCTTGCCATCATTGGAAAGATTGGCGTCGGCGGAGGCACAGGACATGTTATCGAGTACCGGGGCGATGCGATTCGTGCGTTGAACATGGACGAGCGTATGACCGTTTGTAACATGTCGATCGAGGCCGGAGCGCGCGCGGGACTGATTGCGCCGGATGACACAACGTTCGAATACCTGAAAGGCCGCGATATGGCGCCAAAGGGTGATGAATGGGACGCCGCGGTTGCCCGATGGCGCGAGCTGCACACGGACGACGGCGCAGAATTCGACAAGCGTGTAGATATAGATGCAACCGAACTTGTACCCATGATTACCTACGGCACGAACCCCGGCATGGTCATCCCGGTGGATGGCATCATTCCCGCCGCAAACGGTGATCAGGCTCACGAGCAGGCGCTGACGTATATGGATCTGACGCCTGATCAGCCGCTGCTTGGTCAAAAGGTGGATGTGGTATTTGTCGGGAGCTGTACCAATTCGCGACTGAGTGACTTGCGGGCAGTTGCCAGCGTTCTGAGAGGACGTTCCGTTGCTGACGGCACCACCATGCTGATTGTACCGGGCTCTCAGGCCACCAAGCGTGAAGCTGAGGCCGAGGGTCTCGATCAGGTTTTTATTGACGCAGGTGCGGAATGGCGAGAGTCAGGATGTTCAATGTGCCTGGGCATGAATGGTGACAACGTAGGTCGCGGCGAATACTCGGTGAGTACGTCAAACCGAAACTTTGAGGGCCGGCAGGGCGTTGGGGCGCGGACGTTTCTGGCAAGTCCGGTCACCGCGGCCGCCGCCGCCGTAACGGGCACGGTGGCCGATCCCCGGGTTGTATTTGCCCAATCCTGATAGCAAACAGAACTCACTAACGAGAGCGTTTATGCAAGCAATGACATCCTTTCAGTCACGTACGGTCGTCATGCCGAACAGTGATATTGATACGGACCAGATTATCCCGGCCCGTTTCCTGACAACAACGCAGCGAACCGGACTGGGCAAGCATCTGTTTTCCGAATGGCGCTACGACAGCGAGGGACGCGACAATCCGGACTTTGTACTGAACACGCCGGCCGCCGAGGGCTGCAATATTCTGGTCGCGGGTGACAACTTCGGATGTGGCTCATCGCGCGAACATGCCCCCTGGGCGCTGGTTGACTATGGCTTTCAGGCGGTAATCAGCACGTCGATGGCCGATATCTTTCGTTCGAACGCCTTGAAAAATGGCCTGCTGCCGATCGTGGTCTCTGAAGACGTTCACAGGAAATTGCTGGCTGACCCGGGTACCGATATCTATATTAATCTGGAAGACCGCATGCTGACACTGGAAGATGGCCGTCGCATACCGTTCGACATCAATAATTTTTCCAGGTACTGCCTGATGAACGGCGTCGATGAGCTCGGGTTTATTCAACAGCATCTGTCCGCTATTGAATCCTATGAACGGAGTCGCTCATGAATCACGTTATTTGCGTAATGCCCGGAGACGGGATTGGCCCCGAAATCATCGATGTGGCGGTTGACGTCCTGCAGGCGATAGGGAGCAAATTCAATCACAGTTTTGAATTGAATTTTGCCGATATCGGCGGGATCGCCATCGATAATACCGGCGACCCTTTGCCTCCTGCTACGCTGGCGGCCTGCAGAGCCAGTGACGCGATGCTGCTGGGTGCGGTCGGCGGGCCCAAGTGGTCTGATCCCAAAGCAACCGTTCGTCCGGAGCAGGGGTTACTTCGGCTACGAGCCGAAATGGGTCTGTTTGCCAACTTGCGCCCGGTGAAGACGCATCCGGAGATCATCAAGCACTCACCCATCAAGGAAGATCGACTGCAAAACGTCGATATGATGATTGTGCGAGAACTGACGGGCGGAATCTATTTCGGTGATCGCGTCGAGTCTGACAAGAATGCCAGCGACGTATGTTCCTATTCGTCGCTGGAAGTGCGCCGAATCGTCCGGGTAGCGGCGGGTCTCGCGGCAAGTCGCAGCGGCCGGCTGGTATCGGTGGACAAGGCGAACGTTCTGGCCACGTCGCGACTGTGGCGAACCGTAGCGACGGATGTTGTCGTTAATGAATTTCCACAGGTAACACTGGAACATCTTTTGGTGGATGCGGCCGCGATGCACCTGCTGCAACGGCCGGGTGACTTCGATGTCATTGTTACCGAGAACCTGTTTGGTGACATTCTCACCGATGAAGCCTCAGTGATTCCCGGTTCGATCGGGTTGTTACCGTCTGCCTCCATTAATGAAGGCGGTGTTGGCCTGTACGAACCGATACACGGTTCAGCGCCTGATATTGCTGGTCAGGGCGTGGCCAATCCGTACGGAACGCTGGCCAGCGTTGCCATGATGCTGCGTCATTCGTTTGCCATGCGTGAAGAGGCGAGTGCCCTTGAGTCGGCGATCAGCACATGTCTGTCCGACGGTATCCTGACGCCTGATCTGGCTGAACCATCGGCTGCGATGTCAACCGTTGAAGTAGGGGCGAAAGTTCAGGCCGCGCTATAGCCTATTCGCGGTCTGACTCTGATTCCGCAATGCGCTGCGCGTCGGGCAAAGTCGCGGTGACCAAAGCAATCAGTTCATCAATGGTGTCGCAGGCATTGATTTGGTCCGCCGTAAGCCACAATGAGAGTTGACCGTCCTGGCGCAGACAGGCGCATGGATAGTCAAACGACGCTTCCGGGTGCGCTTTTTCAATCAGGTCCGTATACGAAAACTCAACGTTGTACGGCAGTTTTTCGACAAATTTTCTCCACTGCGCTCGCATGTGCACGGGCGAGTAGGTCACGTCGCACAGTATGCACGGATAGGTCGAAGGTGAAAACGTTTTGTGTACCGCGTCTTTAAGCTTGTTAACCAGGCCGGATTCAGCTTTGTAGACAAATACGATGTCGGGCGATTTCTGGTTCATACCGTGATCCTGTCAGGGTGAGGCGGGGTGTCGGCGAGCGGTAGATGTCTGCAAGTGCCATCGCAGGCGTTTCAGGCAAGGCCCGACAATCTTATACTGCAACCGTCCGTCAAGCACGAACCGGAATCCGGCGTCGTGGAAACCGGGACGTCGTATGGCATGGTCGCCTTGAGGGAACTTTGCAACGCTGATGTCGTGGACCCCCAAGACCAGACGCTCCAGTGCAGGCGCGTCGACCTGTGAGGGTTAGCTCGATCAGTCGGAGACCTTCAAAAAGCTCGCCGCCCCGGGTGACTTCGTGATAGCGTGCGACACTCAAGGGCTTTCGGATCAACCCCTTCTCATTTACCAATCCGTCCGGGCACGTTTTATGTCACTGCTCCTGCAAATATTTTCACCCCAGCTTGCTGTCCTGCGTTTGATTCTCGGCGCTGTGATGATCAGTTTTTCAGGCGTGTTTGTGCTGCTGGTAGAGATAGGTCCGGTGGGGAGTGCCTTTTGGCGGGTGATGCTGGGCGGTTGTATGCTGCTGTTGTGGCTTTTGGTCAAGCGCAAGCGCGTCATACCACGCGGCCGCTCGCTGTTCTGGCTGGTCATCGCCGGCTTCGCGTTTGCGGCTGATCTGTACGCCTGGCACCAGTCAATAGTCTATGTCGGCGTCGGCCTCGCAACGCTGCTGGGCAACTTCCAGGTGTTTGTCATGGCGGCCGCTGCGGTGTTCTTGTTTCGAGAGCGCATGACCAGACTCCAACTGGTTGCCATTCCGCTCGCCATAGTTGGTCTCTACCTGATTGTTGGCCTGGATTGGGATTCGCTGGATTCAAATTCGAGAGCCGGCGTGTATTTTGGCCTCGCGACTGCGGTTGCGTATGCGGCCTACATGCTGTCACTTCGACAGGCACGATGGGCAGCTCCCGAGCGCGATGCGGCGGCCGATTTGTGTGTCGCGAGCTTTTTCTCAGCGTTCTTTCTGTATGGGGCAATTCGGCTAACCGGTGACTCACTTGAGATCGGGAGCCTGAGTGATCTGGGCTGGTTGAGCGCGTATGCGTTTGTCGGTCAGGTGTTGGGCTGGCTGTTGATCTCGAGTTCTTTGCCGTACGTACCCACGGTACACATCGGGTTAGCGCTCTTGCTGCAACCGACGCTGTCCTACGTTTGGGGAGTGGTGATTTTCGGACGAACGGTCTCGGGAGTCGAAGTCCTCGGTGCCGCGATCGCGATCCTGGCGATATATCTTGGTTCGAAGAGTGCGCCGAACCGCGACGTCGTCAGTGATGTTGTGCCAGACTCGCTGAGCCTCGACGGGCGCGCAGAGCCGCAGTCCCCGGATAATGACGAACGGGGATAGTCTGAATGCGTCACCTGCAAGCATCAGTAGCCATGTGCGCCGAACCCGAATCCATAGGAGCAGGATCCAGTATGTTATTCTGGGGTTCTGACGGGAGCGCTGACTGTGTTTGAACTTGGGTGTAAAATTTTCCTGGCCTACCTGCTTGGATCGTTTTCCGGCAGCCTGCTGCTGGGCCGGCTGAAAGGAACCGATATTCGGGAACTTGGAAGCGGCAATGCGGGTGCAACCAACGCCCTGAGAACGCAAGGGGTGATGTTTGCCCTGGGCGTTGCCATTATCGACGTGGGAAAGGGTATTCTCGCGGCGGCCTGGTTACCGCACGCGGCCTGGCTGCCCATGGACCCCTCACTTGAGCGTATCTGGGTGGTGGCGGCCTGTGGATCCGCCGCTGTCGTGGGCCATATTTTTCCTTTCTGGCACGATTTTCGTGGTGGCAAAGGCGCTGCTACATTGATTGGCGCCTACTGCATTGTTGCTCCCAAGCTCATTATTCCGGCACTGCTGGTGTTTTTGGTGAGCGTCACTCTGACCGGCTATGTTGGGCTGTCGACCATTGCAACGGTCATAGCTGCCGTGCTGTTCTCAATGATTTTATATGCGGGTGTGTCCACGCCGTTCTGGTTTGCGTTAACCATGGCGGTGCTTGTTGTCGTGGCTCACCGTGGCAATATCCAGCGCATGATCGACGGTAACGAGAATCGCCTCGAGCGGGTCATGGTTTGGCGACGTTAGCGCACCTCAAAACAGCGGTTCAGTTTTATCTGCAAACACTGCCATGATTGCGAACAGGCGTTCTGGCGCCGAGTCGTGTGAGAGAGACGAACCTTGCATGTGATCGTTGACCCCAGGCTCACGGTACTGCGCTCAATGATCCCGGGCGAACGGGTATCCCTGCAGGAAGCGCGGACGCGCGCCAATCTGTCGGAAGCGTCAATGGCCGAATCCGTCGCTGCGCTAACCGCTGTTTTCCCCGGGCTGACAACGCCCCCGGGCGGGCTTGAGCTGACGGCCTGTCCCGACCTGATTGACCCTCAGCGGTTTTGCGAGTCCCTGCCTGACGACATGCAGCCTCGTTTTTCGAACGTGGCCATATACGCGGTGTGTGAGTCCACCAACGAGGAAGTGATGGCCATTGGGCTCCCGTCGGTTAATACCTGCAATGTGGCTCTGTCCGAGTATCAGACCGGCGGTCGCGGGCGTCTGGGCCGTTCCTGGAGCACCGGGTTTGCCGGCGGGATCTGTCTGACGGTCGCGCGACGTTTCGCTGCCGCAGAGCGCGTCGACCCCACGCTGACGCTGGCGGTGGGCGTGCAGCTGGCCGGAGTGCTGGACCGGTGGCTGAGTCAGCCAGTGTTGCTGAAGTGGCCAAATGATCTGATTCTGGATGACGGCAAGCTGGGGGGCATACTGGTTGAGCTATCCACGCTGCCCGGCGGCGATCAGATCATGCGTATCGGAGTCGGAATTAATTGTGATCTGCCGACCATTACTCCGGATAGCGCGGGCGTTGCGTCGCTACCGCCGGCTTCCCTGGCCTCTCGGGCGCGGTCTGCTCTGGATCGGACGCAGATCGCGGCGGATCTGGTTGCCGGCATTGTTCGTGCGCTGGACAGGCATCGTGAGGAAGGCTTTGGTGCCTTTCAGGCCGACTGGCAGGACCGGGATTATTTGCGGCATCAACCAGTGCAGGTATTCAGCGACGAGCGGGTGCGCCACGGTCTGGCACGTGGCATCGATGAGCACGGTGCGCTCCGGGTTGAAACCGATGAAGGGCTGCTAACGCTGATGAGCGGTGAGGTCAGAGTGCGTAGACGTTAATGACTTGTACGTGGTCTGTTGTTCAACGGTTCTGACTATCGTGCGTCGCTGGTCCCCTTTTTGTGGAATTCGGCGACCGTGCCCTGGATCACCAGGGCACATCGGGATTGCGATAGCGAACAGCGCCCGCTCAAAGGCCTGCGGTCATGAAGATCCGAGCGTACCCGGTTGACCCTTGCCGGGCACCAAAAAACGTAGTTTTTCGACACGCTCCTTGTATTATTCAAAGAAAGTGGGTGTACGTAACGCCCGCGAATCACGTGGAGTATCTGTGAACGAACCCTTTTTGCTACTCGATGCCGGCAACACCCGCTTGAAGTGGGCTATTTTACGAGACGGCGTGTTAACGGACCACGGTGCCGTTACGTACTCATTGGCTGACAGCGACGAACTGTTCACGGCGCTCGACCCAATCGACGAATTGCCGGAGCGCGCCATGCTCGGCAGCGTTGCGAATACTGAGGTTAATCTACAGATCGTGCAGAATCTGGCCGCACGCGACATCCAGGTAGCTCGCGTGCAGGTGACGGCTCTGGAACGACTGGTGCCTGCATACGACGATATAACCACGCTTGGCGTCGACCGCTGGCTGGCCATGCTCGGCGCTCGCTCGCTGTACCCCGGGGCTGTGTGTGTGGCCGATTGCGGGACGGCGCTAACACTCGACAGCGTTGATGCCAGCGGTGTGCACTCGGGCGGAATGATAGTCCCGGGCTTTGCGCTGATGCAAAACGCTCTGCTGACCCGTACTGCGCGTATTAATGACGCCGATACGCCATTGCCCGAGTCGGTATTTGCGGCGAGCACGGGCGCTGCTGTTGCGGCTGGCGCTACGTATGCGCTGGCCGCGATACTCGACCGGTTTGTGGCAGAGACCATTAAAGCGCTCGATGACACACCCATCGTCATGGTGACCGGGGGAGGGCGCGAACGGCTGTTGCGATATGCTCAGAGTGACGTCATCGAAGTGCCCGATCTGGTATTGTTAGGTATGGCGTCGCTGACCCACTCCGACTAATTCAGGAAGGGCTGCGAGCCCGGTTTCTTCCCCGGCAACCCTATGGTTAATTGAACGGATTATTCATGCGTGCTCTTGTACTTGGTTTGATACTGATCAATGTTCTGTACTGGACATGGTCCAGTAGCGTCGATACCAGCCCGGCAAAGATTGGGCACGCCCTGGATCCCGATCTGCCGGCGCTTGAGCTGGTTCCCCGGACAGCCGCGGTACCGGATGACCCGGTTGGCGAAGAGCCTGTGGACATAACGCGGATTGGGTCGGATGACGTTGTCACGGTCGATGAGGACGTTCGTCCGCGCCTGGACACGGCCGATATCGGGGCTGCCGGTGCAACTGCCGAGCCTCCTGGCGCAAGCCAGGATCAGGCCGATGAATCAGCCCCGTCAGCAGCGCAGTCTGCGACGCCGCAGGCAGAGCAGCGGCTTCTGGCCAGAGTCGATCCGGTAGCTCATCCGGCCCGTTGTGTAGGCGTCGGTCCGTTTGCGAGCCTGAGCGAGGCGTCTGACGCTGCTGCCATGCTGGCCGAGGCGGGCCTGAGTACTTCGCAGCGCGTTGAAGAATCGAAGGTTTGGGTTGGTCACTGGGTTCACCTGCCACCCTATCCAACGAGAGATGAGGCCGTCGTGGTGGTAGAGCGACTGCGCAGAGAAGGGGTCAAAGACATCTATATCGAGCCGTCCGGGGAGCTCAAGAACACCATCTCACTGGGGCTGTTTACCGAACTGGAGCGCGCGGAAATTCGTGCCGGCAATGTGCGCAAACTCGGCGATGTGCGGCCACAGATACGACATCGCAGTCGGGACGGGCTGGTTTACTGGCTGGATCTGTCGCTGGATGCGGGTGTGGAGCTCGATACGTCCACTCTTCCTCACAAATCCTCAGAAGAACTCACCGTCGAGCCGGTCGATTGTCCTCCGGTTTCGGTCAATGGGTGAACTCAGGCATTGACAGAGTATATGAAGCCGCTAGAATCCCCAGTTCGGTAAGCTCGAGCTGAGCACGAACAGATCAGCATGATGAGCTCAGACCCGAGGTTGTGGCGGAAGCGACGTGACGCGATTGGTCATAACGGGATACCGAAATCGATAAGCCGGAGTAGCTCAATTGGTAGAGCAGCGCACTTGTAATGCGAAGGTTGGGAGTT
>CAWUKD010000070.1:0-17673 GCA_963922815.1 uncultured Gammaproteobacteria bacterium | reverse complement strand
AGACGCTTGCAGGGAGCTGGAAAAGAGGCCCCTGGCGGCCATTACGAGACGATGGACAATTTACCTGTGGACAACTCACCTATGGACAACTCTCCTGTGGACAGTTCACCTTTGGGTAGTTCATCTGTGGGCGCCTTCAGCCGCGATCTGGCACTAAATATCGCGACTAAAGTCGCTCCCACAGACAGCCAACCCACAGATTATCAACCCACAGATCGCCAACCCAACGATTGCCAATCCACAGGTTTAATTACATGAGAACAAAACGACGCCCGATCACTCGAACCTGATGCGAATACCGTAAACACATCCACGCCCGAAATTCGACGCACAGCCAGCACCAACTTATTTATACTCTTGTCATGCTATTTGAACTCCCCGATCACGATACGCTCTATGAAGCACTGATCAACCGGGACATCCGGTACGACGGCCAGGCTTTTGTGGGCGTGACTTCCACAGGCATTTTCTGCAGGCTCACGTGCGCCGCTCGAAAACCTAAAACGGAAAACTGTCGTTTTTTTGACAGCGTGGCGACCTGTGTCCAGGAAGGCTTCCGGCCCTGCAAACGATGCCAACCGCTTGGCAAAGAAGCCCGACTGGAACCCGCCATAGAGGCACTGCTCGATGCGCTCAAGAAACATCCGGGCCGTCGGTGGCAGGAGCGGGATATTCGACAAATGGGCTTCGACCCGTCGACGGTTCGTCGCGCGTTCAAACGACATTTTGGAACGACGTTTCTGGAGATCGCCCGCCTGACCCGACTGCGCGAAGGTTTTGACACGCTCGGCAACGGAGGAAGCGTTATGGACGCCCAGGTGACTGCAGGATTCGAGTCGCCCAGTGCGTTTCGCGCCGCGTTTCAAAAACTGCTGGGTCAGACCCCGGCCAAGTTTACGGGCAAAGAACTGCTCAAGGCAGACTGGATCGATACACCGCTCGGGCCCATGCTGGCCGTGTGTGACGCCAGCGCCCTGCATCTGCTCGAGTTCATCGACCGCAAAGCGCTACCAACGGAACTGAAAAAACTCAGCAAAATGGTGCACGGAGACCTTGGCATAGGGCGTTTTGAAACCACCGATCAGATCGAACGCGAACTCGGTGATTATTTTGCCGGTCACAGCGCCGAGTTTGCGACCGGTTTAGCGTTTCACGGCAGTCCTTTCACGCGCAGCGTATGGGATGTACTGAGAAGTATCCCGGCGGGTCAGACCCGAAGCTACAGCGACATCGCGGTGGCCATTGGCAATCCCAACGCCGTTCGCGCCGTTGCCAGGGCCAACGGTGCGAATCAGATCTCGCTGGTGATTCCCTGCCATCGCGTCATTGGCGCCGACGGATCACTGACCGGCTACGGAGGCGGCTTGTGGCGCAAGCAGAAACTCATCGAACTTGAGCGACAATTTTTGTAACTTGCCGTCACAACAGTAAATCAATAAAACAATTTGATCATCGCACTACCCTGCAGAAAACCGGGAGAGCGCCTGACCGCTGCGCTCTCCCGGAAAGGGGAGAGAATTACAGCTGGTTGCGGGCAGCCTTTAATTTGGCTGTTCGCTGTTCAATGACTTTAAGCAATCGATCCGCGGTGTGGTAGCCAAGCACCAGCTGGCCATCTTCAAGCACAATGCTCGGCGTGCTGCGTACGTTTAGTTTGCGCGACAGTTCAAGATGCCGGTCGATGGGATGTTCGCAGCTTGATGCGGCTGGTTGCTGACCTGCCATAGCGGCCGTAATAGACGCCTCGGGGTCTTTTGCACAGGCAGCATTAATGCTCTTCTGGTACGAAGCCGAGCCTTTGCCGGCTCGGGGCAGAAGCACGTACTTGATGTCGATGCCGGCGGCCTGCATGGCCGGCAGCTCGTTGTGCATACGACGGCAGTGCGGGCAGTCGATATCGGTAAACACGGTCACCGTGTGCAAGGCTTCGTTGGCTGGATAGTGAAATACCGGCACGTCTTCGGCCGCGCCAAGCACTTCAGCGCGAGCGTCCGCCAACCGTCTCTCGGTAAGATTGGTGCCGTCCTCTAACGCGAGCAAAGGCCCACCCAGGGCAAAGGACCCGTCATTGGACACGTACAGCACCTGTAGCCCGATGCTGACTTCACTGACTCCCGGAATGGGCGAAGCCTGAATACGGATGTCTTTGGCCTGCGGCTGCAGCCGCTGAACGGCCTCGCGGATGGCCTCGGTAGCCTGAACGGTGACAGGCAGCAAACTACTGGCAATGATAAAGAAGAAAAACAGAACAAATTTTCGCACGTTGGCTACTCCAGAAAAATGAACCTGAAGTAAACACGCTGTGTGACTGAAAAACCGCGAAATGGCGGCTAAGTGGACCTAAAATGTTCTCAAATCAGAGGCTTATAGATCGCAGAAGTCACCAGATGCTGCGCAAGAGTGTGAAGGAAGCTCTCTGATTGATTGAGCTGCCCCGACGGACCACCTCGATAACGCTCGCAGTGAGCCGGCCGTTCGGCCGTCCAATTCTGCCCGAGCAACCCGTCCAGAGGCGCATCAAGAGCGCCGTCCGACAGCGGAGACTGGGCCAGCTGACCATGGTCCGCCAGTTCCTGTGCCGCAAGCGCCGACTGAAGCAGGCGTCTGGCAAACGCCGAGGCAAATACCGGGCTGGCCTCGAGCTGGGTGACCGAGTAATCGTAGTCTTGTACCAGAGCCAGCACGCGATCATGCAGATCAGCCGCCGTACACTCGTAGCCATTCGTATTGGCTTCGTCGGCCGCCTTTGTCGCCCATTCTAGCGCGGAGTTCATTTGCCCCAGATTCTGATCGGCGCGACTCAGCAGATCCATCGCCGCTATGGTGGCGTACGCACTCCCCGCCGTCAGCGAATTCATAATGTCATCGGCCCGCTGTCGGGCCTGCAGGGCGTCGCCGTGCAGCAGGTACGCTTCGGCCAGCAGCAGTCGGGCTTCAACAAAGTCCGGTCGTTCGGCAACGCTCAGGTTCAGGTAATCGAGCGCAAGCCGGGTATCCCCTCTTTGCAGCGCCGCTGCACCATCGCTAAACGCCGTCATTGCAGGCAACGACTGCGCGCTCAGCACGGAGGACTCAAGTGAATCTGTTGCGGCGACCGACTGCGCGGTTTGTGACGACTCATCCGGATCGGCAAACTGATGTACGGCGGTCACTGCCACGATCGCGAGCAGCAGCGTAGCCGCAACCGCCAGAGCCATCGGCCGGCGCTTCGACTTCTGTTCTTCAATCGATAGTACCCACTGGTAGCCACGATTTGGAAAGGTACGAATCGGCTTGAGCGGCGCCAGTTTACGGCGAAGTTCGCTCATGGCCTGGAACACGCTCTGGTCCGTTACGTATTCGGTATGCCAGATACGGCTGATCAGCGTGCGCTTGTCCAGAACGTTTTCGCGGCCAACAATTAGTTCGCGAAGCAGCTCCGCCGTTTTCGGACGTAGCGTGATCTGGCGGGAGGACGCGCGAAGCTCCAGTGTCGCCGTGTCAAACGTGAAGTGTGCAAACCGCAGCAAGCTCATAGTGGTTCCGGACCGTTGTTATTAGTAGTGCTCAATGGGCACGTTGAACTGTTCGGCGCATCGGGTTCAGCGCAAAACAAACTTTTCCCAGTGTAACGCAAACTCCGGGCTCCCGGACATCCCCCAGGGCGAGCAGCTTATGTATAACGCACAGTCCGCCGAGTCGATAATAATACCGCTCTTCAGACACTTGCGATCCTGCGCCCGGCTTTGTAAAACCCATCACCCTGTGTATCCTGATGCGCTAACGCAACGCAAAGGCCGTGTTCATCGTGAATAAACCGGATTTCAGCTACAACTTCTTCCATATAGACGACTGGTTCATCCGTGTTGGCACACTCTGGTTTTTTATCGGTCTGATCGTGCTCATGACCGACAGCATTGATTTCAGATTCGACAATCCGGTCGTGTACGGACTGATGATTCCTCCCGTGCTGATCTGGATCATTGGCCAGCGAGTACGCAAGGTCGAGAAGCGCACGCTGGCGGTCTGGCGCATCCTGTATCGAAACACCACCGTCAAAATCCAGGACATTATTAATAACAGCGACATTACGCGGGAGCAGTTACACGATGCGGTAAAACTGCTTAACAACCGGGGCCTGGGCTTTTACGTCTGGAACAAGAACACCGATACGATCATGGATGGCCGGCTGGACGATGAATACGTGATGATTGACTCGTGCGAGTCATGCGCAGCGCCAGTCAAGCTCCGGGTGTCTCTGGCCGGTCACGAAATTCCAAGCTGCAGCTACTGCCAGGCTCCTGTTGCGAGCGGCGAGCTCAATTTGCTCAAGCAAAGCGCCATTGCCCAGCTGCGCGGATACGAACCGGCCGAGCGACGATACGGCCTGCCGGTGCGCAGCGATGAGAAGCCCCTCTCCATAACCCTGTTTATCTTTCTGCTGATTTTCTGCTGGCCGCTGGCCGTTCTGTACGGAATTTACAAGACCCGGTCCAGACGCCGCAGACGCTAGATCATGCCCGCCAATCCACGTTGGCGCGTCGTTGTCTCCAATGCCCCCACCATTGGCTGTCGGGAATACTTACATTCACAGGGCTCTTTGTCTGCAGCGCTCCCGTAGATCATTGAATTCCAGCCATTTCCCATAATGGCATGGATGTTGCTTATATATTGTCAAACCGAGGCATCGAATCACGACGCCCAACCAAAACAACAACGATCTTTAGGGGATCCACCATGAACTTCCGAACTCTCGCACGCACGGGTCTTGCGATCACTGCGGCTACTTTGATTCACGCCAACGCTTCCGCCGATATCATTGCTTTCGATATGGTCGACAGCGCCAGCCAGAACCTGACCGGTTACAACAACGCGTACACAGACGCGTTTGGCTCACCCGGCGACGGTTTCCAGATTTATCAGCGCGGCGTCTCCGGCAGCATCCCGTTTGCTGTACTCGATGATTCAACCACGTTTACCAGCGACTCTATCGGCATCGTGAACAGCACCAACACCGACACGTTTTTCGGGATTGTAGACACTCAGAACGGTGACAACAACGGACCCGTTACTGCGGAGTGGATCTTCGACGTCAGTGGCGCCGTAAACCTGTCAATGTCGATCGATATGGGTGCCATGGGCGACTTCGAAGGCACCGACGTATTCAGCTGGAGCTACTCACTTGACGGCGGTCCAGTCATGTCTTTGTTTGACGGCATGGTCGATGATTCCATTGCACAGGATTACACGCTCGAAAGCGGCAGCATGTTCACTTACAACGACCCTATGACGGTCAACGGTCTGTCTCTGAGCAACGAGTTCCTGAACTTCTCGAATATGATTGACGGCACAGGTTCGTCGCTGTCAATCTTCCTGACAGCAACCACTAACGGCGGCAGCGAAGGCATGGCCTTTCAAAACCTGATCATCAGCGGCGACGCGATGAGCGTCAGCGAGCCATCAACGCTGGCACTGTTGGGTCTGGGACTTGGCCTGGTTGGTTTTGCCCGCCGACGATAGTCTCTGAACGACCGCTTTGGTCGGAACAAATCCGATCAGAGCAATGGCCGCCACACAACAGGCAGTCGTGTTAATCTAAAGCCCGCGCCGGGAACAGCGCGGGCTTTTTTGTGGCACACCCACCCGGCCTCTTTCTTCGATGTTTAATCCGACAGGAACCCGATTCATGAAATCTACTCTCGTCTTATTCTCTGCCCTTCTCGTCGCATTGTCCGGTCTGCACGTCAGCGCTTCCGAATATTCGCGCGCCATCGACAAGGACTATCAGAATCATCTTGGTGCGCTTTGGGATCATTTTCACCGCAATCCGGAACTCTCTTTGATGGAACATAAAACGGCAGCGCGCCTCGCCAAGGAACTGCGCGATGCGGGTTTCAAGGTGTCGGAGAATATCGGTGGTACCGGCCTTGTCGCCATCATGAAAAACGGCAGGGGCCCGATGGTCATGGTACGTGCCGACATGGACGGTCTGCCGGTCACAGAAAACTCCGGCCTCCCCAATGCCTCCAAAGCCCGACAGGTTGACTGGGACGGCAATGAAGTGGGTGTTATGCACGCCTGCGGACACGATGTGCATATCACCAGTCTGGTGGGAACCGCACGCTACATGGCCAATAACAAAGACGCGTGGTCAGGTACGCTCATGCTGATCGGTCAGCCCGCCGAAGAACGCGGCCCGGGAGCCTCGGCCATGATGGACGACAATATCTGGGATACGTTTGGTCAACCTGATTACGCCCTCGCGTTTCACGTCGACGCGGGCTCCGAGGCCGGCAAGATCACTATTGACGAAGGCTCACCGTACGCCGGTGCTGACACCGTTGATATCACCGTCCACGGAATCGGCGCACACGGCGCGTCCCCGCATCAGGGTAAAGACCCGATCGTGATCGCGTCTCAAATTGTGATGAACTTACAAACCGTCGTCAGTCGTGAAATCGCGCCTCGCGATGCGGCTGTGATCACCGTTGGCGCTTTTCACTCCGGCACCAAGCACAACATCATTTCCAATCGGGCCGACCTGCAGCTCACCGTTCGAAGCCTGAACCCTCGCGTACGCGAGCAGCTGCTGACCGCCATTGAGCGCGTTGCCAAAGGTACGGCACGAACCGCCGGTTTGTCGGAAGACAAGCTCCCGGAAGTGGTTGTGAGTGAATTCTCCTATCCACCGACCTTTAACGACAAGCCGCTGGCTCGTCGGCTGCAAAGCGTACTTGTCGAGCAAATGGGTCAGGAGGCACTGCTCGCTCCGGAAGAAGGCGGTGGCATGGGCGCGGAAGATTTTGGCTTCTTCACCACGGACCCGTACATTCCAAGCGTCTACTTTGGCGTTGGCGGCACACCCAAAGAAGACTTTGAGCGTGCAGATAACGGCGGCCCACCTGTAGCAAGCCATCACAGCCCTCTGTTCAAGATTACGCCAGAGCCCGCTGTGAAAAGCGGCGTTGAAGCGACCGTGCACGCACTCATGGACCTGATGCCTGCTGACTAGTACACAACCAGGGCGGTAGCGCCCAGGTTTGGAACAGGGTTTCCCGGCGCGTCACCGGGCTCGCCGGGAAACCAGTTGCGTATATCAATCAATCAGATCAAACGCCAATATGAAATCCGTTAAGAAACTGCTGGAGAAACACCGGGAGCTGGTTCGCTCCGAAAATAAAAAGGTCCTGTCTCATGTGCAGCGCGTCGACGGTGAATGGCTCATAAACACCCTGCTGATCGAAGGCTGCGACGTGCCCTTTCGCTACAAGCGGCGAAAGAAATATCAGAACCTGAAAGGGGCGCGGGTCGACATGACCTACTATGCGTCGACCGAGCAGGTGTCCGGACTCGACATTGAAGTGATGAATGTTGTGCAAATTCACCGCTCTTGAGGAATTAGAGTGACCAAATCCAAACACCCTCCGTTTCGCTTTGATTCCGCCATTGTCCGCCTGCCCGCCCCAAGCGTGGTTAGCGGCCTTCGTGACGGAACCGGTCCCGACCCTGATTTTTCACGCGTTTGTGAAGAACACCGGCACTACGTCGAGGCACTGGAAAAGGCCGGCGTCAAGGTGCACGTTTTACCGGCACTTGATGCTTTCCCGGATGCCCTGTTTGTGGAAGACCCGGCGCTTGTTTTTTCACAAGGCGCAATTGAGCTGAGGCCCGGCGCCCCGAGCCGTCAGGGAGAGGTCGGCGAACTTGGCCAGACGCTGCGCGAACACTTTGACACCGTACTCACTCTGGCGGAAGGCTTTGCTGACGGCGGCGATGTACTGTTCACGCCCTCCGGCGTGATGATCGGTCTTTCAAGCCGCACCGATAAAGCGGGTGCAACAGCACTGCAGACCTGTCTTGATGAACTCGGTCTGGACAGCCAGATTGTGACCACACCGCCGGGAGTGCTGCACTTTAAGTCCGACTGCTCGCTGCTGGATGAACACTGCATCATCAGCACCGCCCGTCTCGCTGCATCCGGCGTGTTCGATGACTATGATGTTTTGACCGTACCGGATGGCGAAGAAGCGGCAGCCAATGCGCTTCGGGTCAACGACGTGGTCCTGGTCGGGCAGGACTATCCGCACACCATCGACATGCTCACCGGGCACGGGTACGACGTTGTTGCGCTGCCCACCACACAAATTGCCCGAATTGATGCCGGACTATCGTGTATGTCATTGCGCTGGCTGCGCCCAGCCACTTGAACAGCCTGCCCCGCTCATGAATAACACTCAACCGGCGGCCAGGCCTTCGATCGGATTCTGGCGCTGCTGGGCCATGGCCGTCGGAGTCATGATCGGTTCCGGAATTTTTCTTCTGCCGGCACTACTCGCGCCGTTCGGGTCCATCAGCCTGTTGGGCTGGATCGCAACGAGTCTCGGCGTGATTCTGCTGTCGCTGGTATTTGCCAAGCTTGCCAACCAGACGGTCCGTACAGGCGGTCCGTACGTTTATGCCCACGACGCCTTTGGAAACCTGGCGGGGTTCCTGGTGGCATGGGGCTACTGGCTCAGCGTGGTGTTTGCGATTACCGCCATCAGCACCGCCTTCGCCGGCTACCTGAGCGGTTTTGTTCCGTCACTGGTCGACAACACCATCGGGCAATTACTGGTCGCGTTCGGACTTATCTGGTTTTTCGCCCTGTTGAACATGCGTAGCGTGGCCGAAGCCGCAACGGCACAAATTATATTGACGCTCGCCAAGCTGGTTCCTCTCGTCGTGGTTATTGTGCTGGGCGCAACCAGCGGGTCCTGGGACACACTGCCCGCGTTTAACACCAGCGATCACACGGTGCCCGGCGCCATTGCCGCAACGGCGTTGCTCACCATGTGGGCCTTTATCGGTATTGAAGCTGCGGTAATTCCGGCAGGCGACGTCATCGAACCCACCCGTACCATTCCGCGAGCGGTCGTTGCCGCCGCGATAACCGCCTCGGTGATATACCTTCTGGTTACGCTCGCCGTCATGACGCTTGTACCTGCGAGTCAGCTGGCAGATTCCCAAACGCCGCTGCTTGATGCCGCACAGTTACTGGGACCGTTTGGTACCGCACTCATCGGTATTGGCGCTCTGGTATCCACCGCCGGCTCATTAAACGGCAATATCTTTCTGTCCGGCCAGATGCCTCTGGCGGTAGCCCTCGACAAACTCGCGCCGGCCGTGCTTGCCAAACGCAATTCGGGCAACGCCCCGTGGGTTTCCATCGTGCTGTCGGCCACGCTATCGAGCGCCCTGCTGCTCCTGAACGCCAGCGAGAACCTGCTCGACACGTTTACCTTTTTGATTTCCATGTCAACGCTGTGCGTTCTGGCGCCGTACGGTGTAGCCGCGCTGGCCATGCTTAAAACCTCATGGCGAAACGCCCGGCTGTGGTTTCTGATCGCCCTTTTGACCGCAGCCTATACGGTTCTGGCCGCCGCCGGGTCGGGCATCAGAGTGTTGCTTTGGGGGCTGGTGCTGTTTGCATTGGGCGTACCGCTCTACGGGTTGTTAGTGCGGCGAAACTGATTCGGGTTGTAGCCGGATACCCGAACGGGATCATGTATCGGTTGACTGGATTCGCAGCGCAGCCATCACCTGGAGCGATTGAAATTCCTTGCTGAGCCGATCACGAAACGACGTCACTGAAACGTTTGAGCAAGTATCCTTTGCTTGAACGCGGTGTCCCCGGAGATCCACGCGCTCTCGGTATCTGCCAGCCTCTGGTAAACACGTCTGGCCTCGGACTCTTCACCGTTCATGACCAAAGCGCGCACCAGCAGCCACGTCGCCTCAGTGCGATCGAAGCGACTCATCTCGTGATCGTACCCAAGATCAATCGCGGTACGAATTTGCGACAGAGCCTCTAAAGCATTTCCTTGCGTCAGGGCCAGATGCGCCAGAGCCAGATTGTACGACCACGTTTTCGAATCGCCCAGAATCTCCCCGAACTGTTGTTCAATCTGGTCGATGTAGCGACGCGCACCTGCAACATCGCCCGTATCAATTAACAGATTGGCCAGACGCATTTTGCTTTCTGCCGAACTGGTGTTCGGGTCACCCAGCGACAGATCATAGAGCTCGATAGCGCGACGGTAGTTTTCGATCGCCTGGTCGCGCTCCTGATAAATGATGTTTATCCGCGCCAGGCGCTCATACAGAATCGCGCCGATATTCGTCGTTTGCTCGGGATAGAGCTCATACGCTTCCAGGCCCGTTTCAATATTCTTGAGGCCTTCCTCGAAACGCCCCAGCGAAATATTGGCGCTCGCCAGATTCGCGTAGCCCAGCGTATGTGGCGGTTTAAGACCGGGCCCAAGCACCACGTACGACCCGTCAACCGCTTTTTGCTGCAGCTCCAGTGCGCGTTCGAATTCGTGCTGCTCGGCATGGGACATCGCAAGATCGTTATAGATGTACAGCTTGCGCAGCGTCAGTTCGCCTGACTGTTGTTCTGCCAGTTCAAGCGCCCTGGTGTAGGTCTCTATGGCGGCCGGAACATCGTCCCTGGTCAATAACACCGCGGCCATGTAATAAATCGCATCGACCCTGAGCGGTGACGACTCCGGAAGCGCCGACTCGGCCAGCGTCACCGCTTTTTCCTGCACGCGAAACGCGTTCTCGTTCAGTTCCATGCGTTGAAAGGCTTCGCTGATCTTGTGATACAGCTCGACCCGCACTTCCGGATACTCGACAAGCTCCGAGTCAAGCTGGATTTCGGCAGCCGTCAGCACGTCCACGATGGTCGCCGACGGTCCGGTTTGCAAAACGCCGTCCCAGTTGACGCTTGAGGACAATAAAATATTACCCAGGAAATCGCTGACGGCTTCCGCCCGAATCAGCTGCGCCTGCGCCTGCGTCGATTGCTCACGGGCAATTCCCGCCTGCCACAGGGAAATCCCGAGGCCGCTCACAATCGCCAGAAGCGTGACCGCAGCCGCACCGACCGCCAGAGTATTGCGCGATACAAACTTGCTCAGGCGATAGCGCCAGCTGTCCTCACGTGCTTCCACGGGCATGCCGGCCAGATATCGCCTGAGGTCTCGCGCAAACGCACCGACTGACTCATAGCGTTGCTCCGGATCTTTGTGCAGAGCTTTTAGTAGTATTCGATCCAGGTCTCCGGACAAGGCTTTCACCATTTGTCGCGGCGTTGACGACCGATCGCGTGCAGACCCACTGGACTGCGCAGTCGTTCGTTCAATAATCCGGCTGCTGGGTTTGTCGATGGTGAGCGCTTCGATAGATTTCATCAGCTGCGGATGACTCGTCGAAGACAGCTCGTAGGGCCGGCTGCCGGTCAGAAGTTCGTACGACAGGACGCCCAGCGAATAAATGTCACCCGCTGTGGTAACGGTACCTTCCAGTATTTGCTCCGGGCTTGAATAATCCGGCGTCATTGGAAGATGACCAAACATCGTGGTGTTGCCGCTGCTCGACTCCCCGGACGCGTCAATCAGTTTGGCAATGCCAAAATCGAGCAGCTTGGGAATCCCGTCGGCCGTGATCAGAACATTCGCGGGCTTCAAATCACGATGCACGATCAGGTTTTGATGAGCTGCCTGTACGGCGGTGGCCACTTTTCCGAGCAGTTCGATGCGCTGATTGATATCAAGCTTGTGCTGATCGCAATAGTCATCGATTTGCACGCCCTCAACGTATTCCATGACCAGATACGGCACGCCGTCATTGGTGGTTCCACCATCGAACAGCTGGGCCACATACGGGTGATGAAGCGCCGCCAGCAGCTGGCGCTCCGAATCAAACCGCTGGACCAGCTCCTTGCTCATCATAAAGCGACGAATCATTTTGATCGCGACCAGCTGGTCAAAATCGCCACCTTCCCGTTGGGCGAGAAATACGCTGCCCATGCCGCCCGACCCCAGGCGTTTCACAATACGATAGTCACCGATCTTCTGGCCGATCAGGGAAGTCAGATCCTGCTCGTTCGAAGGCGTCAGAAATTCGTCGGCGTTGCCAACGGATACCAGCAGCGAATCTACCGCCTGCCTCAGCTTTGGATTGTTGTCGCAGGCCTGGTCGAGGAAACTGCTGCGTTCTTGCGGCGCTTTCTCCAGTGCCTCATCGCAAAGTTTCAGAATGCGCTGAAGTTCGTCTGAATGTGTGGATGGCATGGCCGTTTCCTGTCTGGCAGTAAAGTCCCTGTTTGCGGTGTCCGAAGATCATGCGTCCAATTGTCAGTCAGCTGGCTGCAAAGACATCAGGTCGCTCTGACTCCGGCTACTGCCAATGTAACAGACGAGCGTATGTCGGGCACCGGGTCAGTCGTCTTCGGAAATATCAAACCCGGTCTGTCGGGTGCGATCGATGCGAAGCGACAGTACGTCGGGTCGGGAGTAGTGCCCGAAAGGATCGAAGTTCTGTCGCTCTCTTCGCACCGTGGCATGATCGATTTCTGCCACCAGCAGCTGCTCCTGACCCACCACCGGCTCAATCAGCCAGGTTCCGTCGGGTGCCGCGATACAGGAACCGCCGTCGGACATGAGACGCGGCGTGTTTCGAATGATCTGCTCGCGTTCCGGCATATCGTGAGGAATATCTTCGTGCCGCATCAGACCCGAAACGGACAGTACCCAGGAGCGCGACTCGAACGCGATAAACCGCGTGCTGTCGATGGTGTTGCGCTGGGCGCCTGGCCATACCGCGACGTGAAGGTCTTCACCCTGCGCGTAGAGCGCCGACCGCGCCAGAGGCATCCAGTTTTCCCAGCAGTTCAGCCCGCCTACCGTGAACGGCCCCAGTTCGAACACGCGAAGCCCGTGCCCGTCGCCCGTTCCCCAGGCCAGCCGTTCCTCGTACGTTGGCATTAATTTGCGGTGACTGTTGCGGACATTGCCGAACCGGTCAATGCGAACGAGCGAACAATACCCGGTGTGGCCACCCCGGTCGGCCGGACGCTCGTAGCACCCCACCATGACTTCGATGTGTCTGTCAGCCGCGACTTCGGCGAGCGCGTCCAGATGACCCGATTCGATACAGACCGCCTGATCCAGATAGTGGGCATGAATGTCTTTTTGAACGTCCGAGTCAAACTGGGCTCCGTCGGTGCTGGCCAGCCAAAAGGGGTAGCCCGGAACCAGCGTTTCTCCAAAGGCGACCAGCTCGCAATCCTGATCTGCGGCCTGCTCGACCCAGTCGATGACTTTTTCCAGCGTGCGTTCACGGTCGAGCCAGACCGGGGCAATTTGGGCAAGGCCCACGATAATCGAGTCGGTGATCGCCATATCATTCCCGTCGTACGCTGCGGACAACAGACATCATTGTACGCCGGACGGGGATTTTTCTCACCGGCTCGCCAGACCCGGCGAACTTCCTACGAGCTGCGTCTTGCAGTCACAACGTAGCGCAAGTTCTTGTTGGCCGACAAACTATCAAACGGATAGCAGGTTACCAGAGTCAATAGCGGCTCATTTTCAACAAGAAACAGTGGCTGAGTCGTGATATCGGCAATCGTGATCGACTCAATAATGTAGCGATGAATCGCCCCGTCGTGCGACTGGATTTCCAGAGCCTGGCCGGTGGTGACGTGCTCGAGAAAGCGAAAATGCGTGTCACGATGAGCACCGATCACGATATGACCGTCACTCCCCGGCAAACCGCTGGCCGTGACGTGGCCCGGGCCAAAGGCGAGCGCCTCGCCGGAAGCGCCCGACAATACGATCATATCCTCGCCGTGTTCGGGCGCTACCAGTCTCGCCACCGGCACCATATCGGCCCAGCTCCACGGCTTGTGCGCACCGCCGTTTTCCTGTGTGGACACCCAGGCCGAGTGTATCAGCTGCTGGGCAAGCCAGGCCTTGGCCGGGATGTAAACGCCACTACCCAGCTGCCATAGTCCCGTGACCGCGAGCAGCACCAGGCTTATACGTCGCAGGGGCATCACGCCGTTCTGCGGACACTGAAAACAACGGCCAGCATCAACAGCAGCAGTCCCAATACGCGTTTGAGCGGTGCAGGACTCGCGGTCGACGGATACTGCACCTGCTGCGCAACAACCGGGCCGGGGTCATAGGCCACCTGGGTACTGGCCATCGGCGCATTGACAGGCTTGGATCTGTCGGGTCGGGCGGGCCTGACCGGTCGATCATCGAGTGCAACGAGACTCGTGTACCGGGTGACCAGATGATGCCGCAGCGCCAGCGGCACTACGCTCGCCCGTACATTTTCCGGCGACTCGCCCCGGCTCAGACCATCCATGAAACCGGCGACTTTATCGCGGGCCCAGAGCGTCGAGACTCCTCGAAAGGCAAGACCGTCATTCAGGGTTAATTCACGACCCCAGTCGCGGCCTGCCTGCTGGCCGCTGATTCTGATAACCGAGTCCCTGCTGTCGAGTTTTGCCGACACAATCAGAGGTTCTGTCAGGTACAAGTCCGGAATGCGCGCAGGCGTCACGTCCGCATTCCGCCCGGGCCAGTGCACCTGGATGTTTTTCAGAACGGGCGATTCAAGCTTTCGAAACAGGCTTTGCATGCGTGCACCAACCTGTTGGGTAGAACTGATATAGGTGTACGTTCCGCGTCCGGTTTCGGCGGCCTTGCGCATGAAATAACTGTTCGGCGCGGCGCCTATGCCCACGGTAAACAAACGGGACTGTCCAAGCTCACGGTGAATCAAAGAAAACAGTTCCTTTTCATTGTCGACCGCTCCGTCGGTGATAAACACGACCTGCTTCAGCAGCTCCGCGCCTGAGTTGGCGGTTAGTGCGTCAGCCAGTGGCGGCGCCATATGGGTACCCCCTTCAGCGCGCATGCCGCGCAGGAAATGTCGGGCCCGGTCAATATTGGCCCCGCTTGCCGGCAGCGCACGCGCAAATAAACTGCTGTGTGAATTACTGAACCGGATAATGTTGAAGTAATCCGTGCCGGACAGCATACCGAGCGCGCTGTCGACGGCTTTGATCGCCTGGTTAAAGCTGGCACCCGCCATGGATCCGGAGGTATCGACAATGATCACCGTTTCACGAGGAATGGCTACTCTGGCTCCTCGCTGCCTCGGCGGCATGAACATGACTTTTGCGTAAGTATCACCGTCAAGCTCTTCGGTGAAAACCGCCGCTCCGGGTTCGGCACCAATTGCCGGCGTCCAGGAAAGCTCAAAGTCCCGATCCATCGGAACAGCCACGTCGCGCAGAGTCAGATGGTGCATCGATGGCGTTTTGCTGACGTCCACGTCGTGAGACTCACTCGACAGCTCACGCAGCGGAAACCCGGCATTCAATCGGACTGATATTTCGGCGAGGCTCGACGGTGGTGGCGGAACCGACTCGGTTGCATCCAGTGGATCGGCGGTAGGCAGCATTCCGGCCGACAGGCCAGATGGGCTAAACCTTGGGGTAATGGTGAGCGGAAAGCGAAGCTTGAAGCGACCCTCGTCATAGCGCAGGGTTTCGAGATAGCTGATTTCGATGTGAACAGTATCCTGAGGCGCAATATTGGCTACCGAGGTGCGAAACAGGTTGGGCCGCGACTGCTCCACCAGGCTGGCGCGAGTGCCTTCGACTCTGGCCCTTTCATAGGCCTGGCGAGCCTGCTGTTTCTCCATGATCTTGCCATCTATTACAGTGTCACCAACGCGCATTTTGAGCGCGTCGACCGCAGAGTCTTCCGGAAGAGGAAAGGCGTATATGCCCTCGAGCCACTGATCGGTCGGATTGGCGAATGACTGGACTACTACCACCCTTGCAAGCATTCCGGTTACATCAATCGTTACGTTTGTATCTAATCGCAATGCTTCCACGTAGGTTGCGCGCTCATCGGTTTTGAACAGCAACGTGCCGGTCTCAACCTGGTCCAGCGTCATGGCACGCGGTACTGCGGTTGTTGTTTTGGTCGACGTGCTGTGCGTCCAGAATCCACCGAACAGACTCCGCTGAGATTCGGTGAGGGTTTCCGTTACCGTGGGGGCAGATGTCTGCGTAGACTGTGCCATGGCAGGCATAAACGCTCCGGTGAGGCCCAGTAAAAGCACTGCAGAACATATCCCCGGACGCACGCCGTGCAGTCTTCGTTTTCTCATTGTCATCGCTTTGAACTCCCGTGTGAGCGTTCATTCAAACATTCGAAAATGGAAGCGGGACGACTGAAAACTACGATATTGAGACCAAATGTGATCAACTATGCCGGGCACTCATGAAAAATTCTGGATAGCAGCAGTTCTGGCCAGGGCGCTGCCGGTTTTATTCAGTGCTACTGACCTGTCCAAGTGATCGATCATCGGGGGATTATTTTTGCACAACACTGACCGCACGGCTTTTGGATATGCCGCCGTTATAGCTCTGGGTGGATTCCTGTTTGGATTTGATGCCGCAGTTATTTCCGGTGTCATTGGTTTTATTACGCCGCAATTTGATCTCGACGATCTGCAAATCGGGCTGGTGGTTGGCGCGCCAACACTAACGGCGACTGCAGCCGCGTTTCTGGTAGGCCCCACCGCCGACCTGGTGGGTCGCAAGAAAGTCATGCTATCCCTTGCGCTGCTCTATTCAATCTCTGCATTTGCGTCGGCGCTCGCCCCCAACGTAGAGACGCTGATTATTGCACGCGCCATCGGCGGCTTCGCCTTTGGCTCGCTGATGCTGGCACCTATTTACATTGCCGAACTTTCACCAGCCAGGCTGCGCGGCCGCATGGTGTCGGTCAACCAGCTCAACATTGTGATCGGTTTTTCCGCGGCGTATTTCGCCAACTATTTTCTGCTGAAAGCCAGCATGTCGAACGCAGAATGGGTCACTGCCATAGGTTTGGGCGATAACGCCTGGCGCTACATGCTGGGACTTGAAGCACTTCCGGCGGTTTTATACTTTTTCGCCATGATGTTTGTGCCCGAGAGTCCGCGCTGGCTTCTCATCAACGGCTTTGAAGAGCGCGCGCGCCGCATCCTCGAGAAAATCACGCCGGCTGAACGCATCGAGTCCAAGCTCGCCGAGATTGCCGCCACTACCAAAGATGCGTCTGATCGCTTTGCTCTCCGTGTAAAGCAGCTGTTTAAACCCAGCCTTCGCAAAATACTGATCGTCGGCCTTGTTGTCGGCGTTGCGCAGCAGATCAGCGGCATCAATTCGGTGTTCTTTTATGCGCCCACCATTTTCGAACAAAGCGGCGTAGGTACAGATGCGGCGTTCGCGCAGGCCGTCTACATTGGCATTATCAACGTGGTGTTCACCTTAATCGCCATGCTGACCATCGACCGTTTTGGGCGACGCCCGCTGCTGATACTCGGACTATCGGGCGTTGTCATCAGCATGTGTATTTCGGCCTATGGCTTTCATCAGGCGCGCTATGAGCTGTCCGCCGAAGCTATCCAGACGTTTGCACAAACGCAGGAACTCGGCGAACTGGAGTCGCTCGCCGGCGTTCGCTATGACAACGACATTGAGTTCAAGCGCGCCGTCAAAGACGCGATAGGTGACTCGGCGCTGAAGGCCAATGAAGCACAGCTGATCCAGGCGGCGATACAAATGAACCCGACTATTGTGCTTGTGGGCATACTCGGATTCGTCGCCTCTTTTGCTTTCTCTCTTGGCCCCGTAATGTGGGTACTGTTCTCGGAAATATTTCCCAATGCGATTCGAGGAATCTGCATGTCGCTCATGGGCGTCGTCAATAGCGGAGTCAGCTTTGGCGTTCAGGTGATTTTTCCCTGGGCGCTCAATAATCTTGGCACCGCGATGACGTTCTTTTTGTACGCGGC
>CAWUKD010000069.1:0-17734 GCA_963922815.1 uncultured Gammaproteobacteria bacterium | reverse complement strand
GGCGCCGGTTCTCCCATATAGTACCCCTGCGCGAAGTCGACACCAATGTAGCGCAGCGTATCGAGCGAGTCTTTGGAGTCGACCTTTTCAGCAATCACCTGTATTTCAAGGCTGCGGGCGAGTTTCACAATAGCTGTGACCATGGCCTGGTTAATCGGGTCCTGGGCAATATTCTGGCTGAATTCACCGTCGATCTTCAGATAATCCATTTTCAGGTTCTTCAGGTTCGCGAATGAACCCAGACCGGTTCCAAAGTTATCCAGAGCGAACTGGCACCCCATGCTGTGCAGAACCGCAATAAACCGCTGCGCCTGACTCATGTTGGTGATGACGGAGCTTTCCTTGACCTCAAAGCAGATGCTTTCCGGCAGCACGTTGCACTCGTCCATGCACTCGACTACGTATTCAAGAAACTGACTGTCACTGAGCGTCTGACCGGACAGATTGATCGTGCAACGTCTGCCCCATTCGAGCGGCAGCCCTTCGCTGCCAAGCGCAGTCATGGTGTTCATGACAACCCAGCGATCAATGGCAGGCATCAAATTGTAGCGTTGCGCGGCTTCCATAAACTCTTTAGGCGCAACAATAGCGCCTCTGTGATCACGCATCCGAAGCAGAATTTCGATTCCCAAACCACCGGTCTTGCGCGTATCCATCGCCACAATCGGTTGAGAATACAAAATAAATCCGTCGTCCTTCAGGGCGTGCTGCAATTGCTGCAACCAGGCAATTTCGCCTTTGTGTCTGGCAACGGCCTCGTCCTTTGCGGAATACACGTGAACCTGCGAGCGGCCCTGCTGTTTGGCGACATAGCAGGCGGAGTCGGCAGCTGCGATAACGTCTTCTGTGGTACCGCTTTCATGCCCGATTTCGACAAGACCGATACTGACGCCCACGCTGAATACCTGATCCCGCCAGAAAAACCGGTAGTCCCGGACTGCCGAACACACGTCGTCCGCAATCTGCCGCGCCTTCTCAAGCGGACATCCCACCAGCAGCATGCCGAATTCGTCGCCACCAAGGCGCGCGACCATATCCGAGTCCCGGACCTTTTCGCGGATCAGACTGGCCAGTTGACGCAGCATGTTGTCACCCGCGGCATGGCCGCTGGTGTCGTTAACCGCCTTGAAGCGATCGAGATCCATGTAACAAATAACGTGCGTCGTGTTGGCGTCGTGACTGGCTTCTACCAGCTCACCTACGCGCCGCTCAAATTCGCGCCGATTGGTAAGCCCGGTGAGCGCATCGTGGCTGGCCTGATAGGACATTTGTTTGGCCAGACCGCGCAGTTCAGTGACATCGTGCAATACGACCACACAACCGACCTGGGCATTCACGTGCGTACTGGCCGGATCCTGATCCTGGCCCAGCGTCATCGGGTTCACGGTGACTTCAACAAAATGTTCCGAGCCATCGGCGGACAGCATCATGGCTTTGCGACCCAGACTCACATGACGGCCTTCACGCAGCGCCGTTTCAACCGGATCCGCGAACGGCTTTCGATCGGTTTCGTCTACGAGATTGACGCTTGCCGTTAGGGTCCGGCCCATCAGCTCGTCCCGGGGGCGCCCTATCATGGCCACCGCGGCATCGTTGGCGTAGTCGATCAAACCTTCCAGATCCGTGGTCAGCACGCCATCCGATATGGAGGCCAGCGTAACCTGTGCTCTGTCCTTGGCCGCCTGCATTTCCTGCTCGGCCTGACGGCGGTGGGTAATATCAAACATGGCGGACAGAATGGCCGGCTCGTCCTGATACTCGATGACAACGTCGGACACCTCAACCCAAAACCCGCTGCCGTCGCGGTTAAGCATTTTCATTTCGTAACGTTCGGGTACGTCGTTGCCGGCCAGCCGCTGGGCAAAGAGTTGCTCAGCCTGCTGCCGGTGGGAAGGATGAACAAGATCCAGTACAGGCGTCGTCGCAAGGTCGCGTTGACGCACGCCGCGCAGGGACGCCGCTTTGGGATTGGCATAAATGACATCGCCGCGATGGACGATGATCGACTCTTGCACGCTTTCTGCGAGGCTACGGAACAGGTTCTCGCGCTCGCTGAGTTCGCTATCCTGATCATCAAAAACATCAATGATCGAATTAACGGTCTCTTCAAGCTCGCCTAATTCATCCGCACCCGAAACTTTTACCCGCCGATGGAATTGGCGCAGCTCGGCAATTTGTGCAATTTCGGCGTGTAATTCTTTTATTCTTGACGTTAGTCGCCGACGCAAAATCAAAATGTTTCCCTATGCGTAGAAAAGAACGTGGTAACAAGCGGGTTTGTTACCGCCTCGTGCTCTCTTACGCCTTTGTGTAAACCTCACCGCCCTGCTCTACAAACTCCATAGCGTGCTCTTTCGTCCCTTTGATGGTGGCCTCATTCTTGTCCCCGAAGCCTTGCTTGGCAGCATAATCCCGCACATCTTATTTTATTATCATCGAACATTTTACGAGCTGCATGGGGGCCTGATCCCACCCGTCAATCATACCCCGAAGGGCGCGCTCCTACGTAATCCAGACCGGTTAACCCGGGGCGCTTTACCCCTGCAATTGCGGTGCATCATTGGCGTCCGTTTTTGGCCCCCTGACGCCGCCCCCGCATACGGATGCGTAATCCCTGTCAGCGCAATGGCACCCTTATAATTATTGCCCCGAATATCCGGAGCCTGTGATCGCTCTTAATCTTCTGGAATCGCAATCTAATCCGAGTCAGGGTAAAGACTCATGTGTTGGTCAAGGATATACTACGGGGTACTTATGTGTGCTTGGTTTAACCATAATATGGCGAGCGCTTCACGGCATTTTGTGAATGTGTTCAATACAGTAGCTTTCAGGAACCCGCAATCATGACCGTCGACTTTTCATTGAATCAAATGGTAAAACAACAAATTCGCGCCTGGGACGTTCTCGACCCCCGTGTACTGGGTGCCATGACGGAAATTCCGCGAAACCGATTTGTGCCCCTGGCCTACCAGTCGGTGGCCTTTGCCGAGTACAGCATTCCACTGGGCGACCAGCGGCGCATGCTCTCACCGACGGTCGCTGGCCGAATTCTGCAGTCTCTGGACCTGAAGCCTTCTGAAACCGTACTCGAAATTGGTACCGGCAGCGGCTACCTGACCGCCTGCATGGCCCATTTGGCGTCGCGCGTTGTCAGTATTGATACGCACGGCGACTTTATCGCCAGCGCTTCGCAGCGCTGCGAAGACCTGAAACTTGGCAACGTACAGTTTGAACAGCGCTCGGATTTTTCGCCTGACGGAGAGCGCCGCTATGATGCTGTGGTATTCACCGGCTCGCTCCCGGAACTGGATTCAAGCTACCTGAGCCTGCTGAAGCCAGGCGGGCGCCTGTTCGTCGTGCTGGGTGAATCACCGGTCATGCAGGCCACGCTGATTACGCGGGTGGATCTGGAACAAACGGTCACCGAAGTATTGTTCGAAACCGATCTGCCGAGACTTCCTGGCAGTCAACACGCCCCTGAATTCGAGTTTTAATCACTATGGAACAACTATCCCCTCGCCAACTCGTGGTACGACTTCGTTGCGAAAACGCTCCCCGAGTGCTCGACGTGCGCGAACCCTGGGAGCAGGAACTGGCCAAACTGGACGGCACCATCAATATGCCTATGGCGCAGGTCCCCGATCGTCTTGACGAATTACGCGACCAAATGGCCGGCAGAGATCTCATAGTAATGTGCCACTCGGGTGGGCGAAGTTCGGTCATCGTGCAGTTTCTGCAACAAAATGGCTTTGAACGAGTCTTTAACCTCGAGGGCGGCATCCAGGCCTGGTCGGAACAAGTCGATCAAACTTTGCCAACTTACTGACTGCGAAACAAAAAATCTCGTTTCAACTGTAGAGACGGCCTCAGCGGCCGATACATCTTCTGTGGCCCGGGATGGGTGATTCTCGGTGAGACGCATGTATGGAGCCACGAAACGGTGGTTAACAAGTTTACGCCCAGGCGGTATAGTGATATAGTTGACTATAACACCTGTCCGAAACGTTTGAATTCACACGGAAATCGTTATGAACCGCGCACATATACTCATTACCGCTCTACTATTCAGCAGTTTGCATGCCTTGCCGGCGAAAGCCGAAAACCTGATGGATGTCTACAACCTGGCAACCAGCAGCGACCCGCTTCTGAAAGAAGCTGCGGCGAACCGCATGGCAACGCTGGAAGCCCGGCCTCAGGCCAAAGCAGGATTGCTGCCCCTCATCAATCTCTCGGGCACCTGGAACGACACCGGATCCGATGATTTTGGGTCAAACTTCTCTCAGAGCCTGCAAACGACTGTTGAAAGCCGCACCGAGCGCGATTCGCAGGCGCTGAACTATCGGCTGCAGCTCCAGCAGCCGCTGTTTCGCTGGGATCGCTGGGTTGCGCTGAAGCGCGCGGACAAAACCGTGGCCCAGGCCGAAGCGACCTATGCCGCCGCTGAACAGGACCTCGCCGTCCGGGTCACCCAGGCCTATTTCAATGCCCTTGCCGCTCAGGACAGTCTTGACGCCGAGACGCTGAACAAAGAGGCGATCAAACGCCAGCTCGAGCAGAACGAAACCCGCTTCGAAGTCGGGCTGATCGCGATTACAGACGTACTCGAATCACGCGCCGCGTTCGATCAGTCGGTCGCGTCCGAAATCGCCGCCAAGCGTCAGCTTGCGCTGGCCAAAGAAAACTTGCGCGAAATCGTCGGTCAGCGAATCGATACGCTGGTTGCGCCAGGCACCGACCTGCCGCTCCAGAACCCAAGCCCGGAGAACGAAGATGCCTGGGTTGAGCTGGCGCAACGACAAAACCTGAATCTGGAAGCCGGTCGAATTTCGGTCCAGATTGCGCAAGACGACGTGCGATCACAGCGCACCGGTCACTACCCCAGCCTCGACCTGGTGTTATCACGCAGCGAATTTGATTCCGACGGCGATATTTTCGTGATTGGCAGCGGCAACCCGGCCGGTGCGAACGATCAGGAAAGCACCACCGATACGATTTCACTGCAATTTAACGTTCCCATTTACAGCGGCGGCGCCGTCTCCTCGCGCGTACGCCAGGCGGTGTACAACAAGCAGGCCGCACAGCAGCGACTCGAGCGCATTGCCCGCGAAACAGAACGCCAGACCCGTGACGCCTATTTGAGCGTGCTTGCCGAGATTTCCCGCGTTAAGGCGATAAAGGAAGCCGTTAAATCCAGCGAGACCGCTCTGTCTGCGACCGAAGCCGGATTCGACGTTGGTACCCGCACCAGTGTCGACGTATTGAACTCACGACGCGACCTGCTTCGTGCCCAGGTCAATTTTTACGTGGCGCGCTACGACTACCTGGTCAACCTGATTAACCTCAAGCGAGCCGCAGGAACCCTGTCAGGCTCGGATCTTCAGGAAATCAGTAACTGGCTCGAAACCAGCAGCGCCGAGTAAGACGGCACGCGGGTTTTAAACAGACACAAACAGGGACACCAGCTCCCTGGTACAAAACGAGAACAGGCCGCATCGCGCGGCCTGTTTTTTTTTGCAGACTTCCGGGCGCGTCAGTATCGTTCGCGCATCACAAGCCCTACTTGCTCTAACTGCGGGCTTTCTGAAGGCTAACGCTCATTCCACCGGGTCGAGCAGAGGCTCGATCAGCTTAAGCAAACGGGCCAGCGCCCCCCGATTGTCCTCGACCACCTTCTTCCCGGCCTCTCCGGCCGCGCGACGCGCCTGAGGATCATTGAGAAAACGGGCCATTTCCACACCGAGCTGCGCAGCATCCGGCACAATCGTAAGCGCGCCGGATCTTAACAGCTTGTCGGCAATATCCTCGGTGTTATAGAGATGCTCGCCGGTAATAATTGGTTTACCCAGAGCCGCAGGCTCCAGCAGATTGTGGCCACCAACGGGAACCAGGCTGCCCGCGACAAATGCCACATCACAAGCGGCGTAATAGTCGCGCAGCTCACCCAGTGTATTGAGCAACAGAACTCGCGTATCAGGCCCGCTTTTCTGACCACTCGTGCGAGTAACATAGGCCAGTTTCTTTTCCCGCAGCAATGATGCAACGTAGTCGAAACGCTCCGGGTGCCTGGGCGCCAAAATCAACAGCGTGTCAGGATGCTCGTGCCAGACTGCGTCCATCGCCTCCAGCACCAGCGGCTCTTCGCGGTCATGCGTACTGGCAGCCAGCACCACGGGCCGACCCGGCGCGTGCATGGCCCGCGCAGCTTTGCCGTTGATCACGACCGACTCAGCCAGTTCGAAATCGAATTTGATGTTACCGGTGGTGTGCGTTCGGGCAGGGTTTGCGCCCAGGTCCCGAAAGCGCTCGGCGTCCGGCTCACTTTGCGCCGCGATAACAATGCCGTGGGACAGGGCCTCTTTGAACAAACTGATGAATCGACGGTATTTTTGTACCGATGGCGGCGATATTCGGGCACTGGCCAGAATCAACGGGACGCGCCGCTTTCCGCACTCATGATACAACGTCGGCCATAATTCGGTTTCGACCACAATCATCACTCGCGGCCTGACGCGATTGAAAAACCGGGAAACCGACCCCGGCAAGTCATAGGGCGCATAGTGATGTCGCACGCGATCACCAAAGATATCTTTAACGCGCGCGCTGCCCGTGGGCGTCACCGTGGTTATCAGCACGGGCAGCTTCGGCGTGCGCTCGAGGAGTCGCTCTACCAGCACCGCGCAGGCCTGCACCTCGCCGACAGATACCGCGTGCACCCAGATACATTCATCAGAATATTTTGGCAGGCCAAAACCGAAGCGCTCTGGCAGCCGCTCCCAGTAAGCCCGGTTGCGAAAACCTCGCCACACCAGAAACAGCAAAACGATGGGCGCCAACAAGTACGACAGCGCGATGTAGACAAAGCGAATCATCCGAGGCGTTTAATTGCCTTGATGAGGTCGGTAGTAGACCGCCCCTCCTTGAACGTCAGCACCTCCACGCGACCGCCATGCTTTTTGACCCAGTCAGCCCCGACAATCGAGTCCGCAGTGTAATCACCGCCCTTGACCAGCACGTCGGGAGTAAGCGCTTCGATCAGCGCAAGTGGCGTATCGTCTGCAAACGAGGTCACCCAGTTGACTGCCGCCAGGCCACTTAATACGGCCATTCGGTCTTCAAGCGTATTGACCGGTCGCGACTCGCCTTTCAGCCGCCTGACCGAATCATCGTCATTAACCGCCACGATCAGTCGGCCTCCGAGCGCTTTGGCTTCTTCCAGATAGGCCACGTGGCCAGCGTGCAACAGATCGAAACAACCATTGGTAAACACGATGGGTTCACCGCGCTCTTTCGCCTCGCGCACAGCCTCCAGCAGCTGCTCATGTGTCAGCGTGCTGCGCCCACCCGTACCGCGACGGTGAAGGGCCTGGCGCAGCTCTGAGCGCGATACGGTGGCCACGCCGAGTTTGGCAACGACAATACTGGCGGCCAGATTGGCAAGCGCCACGCTGTCACTGAGTGATGCGCCTGCACCAAGCGACGCCGCCAGTGTCGCAATGACCGTATCGCCGGCCCCGGTCACGTCGTACACCTCTCTGGCCGTAGCGGCAAAATGGGTGGCTGACGCACCTTCAATCAGACTCATACCCTGAGCCGAACGCGTCACCAGAAGCGCGTCGAGATCGAGTTCGGTACACAGCACCCGGGCTCGACGCTCGATGTCGTCGTCCGTTTTACACACGCCAACTACCGCTTCAAACTCGCCCAGGTTGGGCGTCAACAGGGTTGCGCCCCGGTAGCGGGAAAAGTCAGTGCCCTTGGGGTCCACCAGGACCGGCTTGTTCAGCGCCCTGGCCGCCCTGATCAGCGCCTGCGGATCGCTCAGCGCACCTTTTGCGTAGTCTGACAAAACGATAACGTCGGAGGTCATGAGCCCTTTCGCAAACGGTTCCTGCAGCGACACCTGCGCAAGCGCGCTCGCATCATCCTCGCGATCCAGCCGGATCAGCTGCTGGTTGCGACTCAAAACGCGAAGCTTGGTGATCGTTCTGGGCGCCCCTCGTTCCAGCAAATCGTCAACGCCGGCGTCGGCCAGAAGCCTGGCCAGCACGTCACCTTCGTTGTCCGCGCCGACCACGCCGCACAGCGCCGCTGCGGCTCCCAGCGCCCGTAAATTCATGGCCACGTTGGCGGCACCACCCGCGCGGTCTTCACTGCCTTCGATGTTCACAACCGGAACCGGAGCCTCCGGAGAAATGCGGGACGTCGGGCCCAGCCAGTAGCGGTCGAGCATTACATCACCCGCGACGAGCACCCGGCTGGTCGCGAAATCAGGCACAGTCAATGTCATAGTGTGTGGCACAGGCAGCAAAAGGGTCCGGTCAGTATACCTGCAATTGAGCTTGCGATTACCCCGGCCCGCAATTTCCATCGCCCTTCGCGCCTGTTGATCGCTACAACCTTTGCGCGGCGGCAGGTACACTCTCCCCGTGCCTGAATCCAAAGCAACAGACGCGGCGTTCGTGCCGCTAACCCGCTTCCTTGCCCCTCGCTTCTGGCCGGTATGGGCAGGCCTCGGCCTCATGCGTCTGGCCAGCTTGCTGCCCTACCGGGCGATGCTGTTTGTCGGCCGTCAACTGGGCCGCCTGGTGTATTACGCCATTCCCAAACGACGTCGCATCGCGGAGCAAAATATCGCGCTGTGTTTTCCTGAACTCTCGCCGGACGAACAAACCGCACTGGTTAAGAAGCACCTGCAGTCGGTTGGCATCGCGCTTCTGGAAATGTCGCTGGTCTGGTGGGGCACCGAAAAACGCGTCACCAATCTGACCGAACTGGTGGGCATAGAACACTTGCGCGAAGCACAGGCCGAAGGCAAAGGCGTTGTGCTGCTGGCCGGGCATTTCACCACCATCGAGATCGGCGGCATGCTGCTGACTCTAAACGCCGAATTCGACGCCATGTACCGCAAGTTTGAGAACCCGCTGTTTGAAGAAGTCATGCGCCGAAAACGGGAGCGCTGGGCCAAGAGCGTCATCAAACGCGGCGATTTCCGCCAGATGCTCCGCGGTCTGAAAGCCGGCCGAACGGTGCTGTACATGCCCGATCAGGCCTATGTGCGTCCGGGGCATTTGTTAGTGCCCTTTTTCGGCCATCCGGCACCGACCAACACCGGTACAGAACGGTTGACGAAAAACACCGGCGCCCGTGTCGTACCGTTTCTGCCTATGCGCAAGCCAGACGGCAGCGGGTATCTGATCAGCCTCTTTCCCGCACTTGAGGACTTTCCAGGCGCAGACTCCATGGAAAACGCGGTACGCATAAACGAAGTATTCGAGGGGCATGTGCGCGCAGCGCCAGAGCAGTACCTCTGGATGCATCGTCGCTTCAAAGATCAGCCTGGCGTCTATGGCCGTGCTTCTGAATAACCGCTCAGCGGCTACCGCCCAACTCAGCCTCATAGGCCGCCATCAGACTCGACCAGCCATCATCAATCAGCGTCCCTTTGCCAGGCAGAATTTTATGCAGCGAACGCTTTAGTCGCGCAAGATTGGCCTGACGCCAGCCGCCTTCCGGGGTCTCGCGCAGCGTGCTCTTGTCGAAGTCGATGATAAACACTCGGGCAGACGTATCGACCAGTATGTTGTGCGCATTCAAATCCGCATGGTCAACATACGCGTTGTGCAGACGAGCAACCGTTCGCCCCACGGTCGACCACTGTTCCAGATCCTGCGTATCCTTTCCAAGATCGGCTGACCAGCTGTGCGCATCCGGTATCCGTCGAGTCAGCAGCTGTGCCGTGTACCAGAGACCGCGCTTGCAATAACCGGCGGCGACAGGCTCCGGAACCGGCAGATCGAGGTCACGAAGTCTTTGCAGCAGACGAAATTCGGCAATGCTGCGAGTCGCGTCTTCACCACTGAACCAGTACTTATTACCCAGCAATCGGGCCACAGCACCGCCCCGACGAAAATGCCTGAGCACAAATTGACCGCCACCCTCGACGAACCAGTTGGCGCCGCGTCCGGTAGTGGTAACGGGCTGGGCCGCAGGCCATGCCGATTGATCGAATAAATGAGAGGCGTCAGGAGCGTCAGGAAGCGACCTGAAACGGGCATTCAGCAAAACCACCTGGGCACCAAATTGCGCACGACAATCATCCGCACGTTCGTCGCCAGACTTTGCGCTACTTTCTGCCATCGGCTACGATCCCAGTCGCAATTATGAACCCTATGGGAAGCGTGTGATCACTGACCCACCGCAATCGATTTGCCTGCTGCGGCTATCCGCCATTGGCGACACCTGTAATGTCGTGCCAGCTGTGCAGCAACTGCAGGCAGCCGTTCCAGGCACCAGAATCACCTGGGTGATCGGCTCCGTAGAGCATCGCTTGCTCAGCTCGCTTCCCGGCGTTGAGTTTATCACCGTTAATAAGTCTGGCGATAAAAAAGAGCGCCGCGACTTGCACAGACAGCTAAAAGCACGCTCATTTGATGTGCTTCTGCATATGCACGCCTCAATGCGCGCCAATCTCCTCAGCCGACACATCAGGGCGAAACGCAAGATCGGATTCGACCGGGCCAGAGCGCGCGATTTTCAGCGGCTGTTTTGCAATGAGTACATTGAGGCGCGGGAGAAGTGTCACGTTGTTGACGGCTTTCTCCAGTTTGCAGAACACCTGGGCGCCCCGCCTCAGCCGCCGACCTGGTCGCTACCCATTGACGCGGATGCCACAGCGTATGCACACCAGCACGTGATGGCACCCACGCTGATCATCAGTCCGTGCAGCAGCGACCGCAGGGCCAATTTTCGCAACTGGTCAATTGACAACTACGTAGCCCTGGCAGACTACGCCCGACGTCAAAAAGGACTCAACGTTATTCTGACGGGAGGCCCGACGGCACGTGAACGCGACTATGGCGCCGCCATCAGCGCGAACGCTCAGGTGACCAACCTGATCGGACAGACCTCGCTTCAACAGTTACTCGCGCTGCTCGCCCGCGCCCACGTCGTGGTGTGCCCGGACTCGGGGCCCGCGCATATGGCCAACGCTGTAAACACACCGGTGATTGGTTTGTTCGCCACGTCGAATCGTTTGCGTACCGGTCCTTACCTCAGCCAGCAATATGCCGCGGATCGCTATCCGGATGCGCTTCGAAAATATATGGGCACGTCGATTGAAGCCGTTCGCTGGGGGCAGCGTGTACGCCATCCGGACGCCATGAGCCTGATTACGCTTGAAGATGTCACGCAGCGCCTCGACCTGGTCATGCCATCGGGCTAACCAAACGGCGGCCTTGAACGAGCGTCAGGTATTCAGCAGGTTAACAACGACATCGATCACCTGGGCCGGCGCAAGCTCCGTTAAACAGCGCGTGTGACCGAGAGGGCACGTGCGCTTGAAACAGGGACTGCATTCCGGCTTTTGCCAGAGCACGTTGGCCTTTGGCGTTAGCGGCGGTGTGAATACCGGTGAAGATGAGCCATAGATACCGACCACCGAGCAGCCGACGGCCGCCGCGACGTGCATCAGCCCGGAATCGTTGCTAACTGCGATATCGGCAGCCGCCAGGACATCAATTGCTTCGACCATCGTGGTTTCACCGCACAGGTTGTAAGCATGCGTTAATCCTGCCGCGATCTGCTCTCCCAGCGGCTGTTCCTTTTTCGATCCGACAACGGCCACCTGGATGCCCTGGGCCGTCAATTCAGTCGCCAGCGCGCGAAAGTGTTCAGCGGGCCACTGTTTTGCGGGCCCGTATTCCGCGCCTGGCATGAGCGCCACGAGACCCCGGCCGGCTAATCCCAGACGGGACATCAGCGCCGGGTTATTCTGCGCGTTGAGCACCGGGGATGGCACGGCAGGAGGCTGTGGTGCGTTAGCGTCATGACCCAGCGCAACGTACCGCTTGGCCGTTCCATCTAGCACCCGTTTGTCGAGCTTGCGTATGTCGTTAAGCAACCAGTAGCGCGTTTCACCAAGGTAGCCCGTGCGTCGGGGAATACCGGCGAAGAACGGCACGAGCGCCGCCTTTAGTGAGCGCGGAATGACGATCGCCTGAGCATAGTGCTCCCGGCGCAAATCCTGGCCCAGCTGCTTGCGGACCGACCAGCCGAACTCTCCGTGGCCCAGCGGTAGCGGCACGGCTCGACGCACACCGGGCATACGTTCGATCAGGGGCGCGGACCACGACGGAGCCAGGACATCAATAACGGCGCCAGGATTGTTTTGCGCCACGGTTTGCACCAGCGCGTGCGCCATTACCATGTCGCCAACCCACGCAGGCCCTACAATTAATATGCGTGAACCCAAGTCGGCGCTCAGGAATCGTCACTGCCGGCGGCAATGCGATCCAGATAGGCACGGGTACCCGTTGCCACATCGGCAAAGTCGTCGGTGTACCCGGCGGCACGAAGCTTGGTCAGGTCTGCCTCAGTGAAGCTTTGGTAACTGCCAACAAGATGTTCGGGAAACGGAATGTACTGAATCTGTCCGCGGCCAAGCCAGCCGATGACTGCCTGCGCGACGTCGTTGAACGTTTGGCTGCGACCCGTTCCAACGTTAAAAATACCCGACGCCTGCGGGTTTTCCAGCAGCCATCCCACGACTTTGCAAATATCCTCAACGTACACAAAATCACGGCACTGTTCGCCGGAACCATAGCCGTCGTGCCCTTCAAACAGTCGACATATGCCGTCTTCAATCAGCTGATTGGAAAAGTGCCACGCGACGCTTGCCATCGATCCCTTGTGCTGCTCGTTCGGACCGTACACATTGAAATATCTCAGTCCGGCAATCTGGGCAGACGCCGCAGGCAACGCTCGCCTCACCCGCTGATCAAAGACGAGTTTGGAAAAGCCGTAAACGTTGAGAGGTCGTTCGTATTTTGGGTGTTCGATAAACCTGTCGCTACCGCCGTAGACCGCCGCCGACGACGCATAAATCAGCGGTATCTCGTGCCGCTGACAGTACGTCAGGAGTTCGCAGGAGTACTGATAGTTGTTGTCCATCATGTACTTGCCGTTCCACTCGGTGGTCGCAGAACACGCGCCCTGATGAACAATGGCTCGTACCGGCCCGAAGGACTCATCGCTTTTGATGCGAGCACGAAAGTCGTCTTTGTCGAGATAATCACTGATCGAGAGGTCCATCAGATTACGGTATTTGCTGCCGTCGGTAAGATCATCGACGATCAGGACATCGTCACCGGTTTGGGTATTCAAATAGCGCGCAATGTTACTGCCGATGAAGCCGGCACCGCCTGTCACAATAATCACCGCTGATACTCCCGGATAAACCGTGCGTTGTTTGTACGCAATCCATGAAACCCGTTTCGGTGCTTGCGGTTACGCGAACGTCGCAACGCTACCTGTAACCCTGGCCGCAAACTGATGGGCACCGACACACTTCGACCAATTCTGCGAAGTCGCGTTTACGACTTGAGAGTAAACACGGCTCCACAGTAGGAGCACTTCGCCGAACCCGACTCTTCAATCGGCAAATAAACCCGCGGGTGTGAATTCCAAAGAGTGGTGCCTGGTAACGGGCAATGCAGCGGCAAATCATCCGGCGTTACGGTGTATGCGTTTTCCGCATTGGGCTGAGTCAGATCGGATGATGGTGCAGAGCTTGTATCGGTCACAGCAATTCCTCTTCGAACGCGATGTATGGTCAGGTTTAAAGTATATCAGGATCAGCCGGCGCAGGCGCCAGCGCATGTTTTTCCAGCTGCCCGTAAATCAGCGCCCGCTCTTCGACAAATTCGCCCTGATCAACCAGCACACTCTTCCCCGCCAGGGCATGCTCATGCATCTTCCCGCGCAGGGCAACATACGCCGATCTGAGACTGCCCGCCGTCACCTCCTCGAGCAAGCCAGCGGCTTCAATGGCTTCAAGCTGGCGCACGTTGTCGCTGAAGGCGGCAAGAGACGGCACGTCGCTGGAATGCGCCAGGACCAGAAACTGCACGAGAAACTCAAGATCGACAAGTCCGCCATCACCCTGTTTGAGATCGAACGTTGTCTCGGTGCTACGATTCAGGCCGGCCTTCATTTTGCCGCGCATGTACGCCACGTCGTGCGCCAGCTTCTTGTGTTCGCGCGGCTGCTGCAGCAACGCCCGGCGGAGTTCCTCGTAATCGGCCCGCAGCCCCGGGTCGCCGGCGACGGCCCGCGCCCGAATCAGCGCCTGATGCTCCCACGTCCACGCCTGCTCTCGCTGATAGGTTTCATAGGCGCCGAGTCGACTCACCAGCAGCCCGGAGCGCCCACTGGGACGGAGGCGCATATCAATTTCATATAGCGTGCCGGCCCGGGTGGGAACCGTCAGGATCTGAATAAGGCGTCGAGACAGCTTGGAGAAGTATTGCGCATTATCAACGGACTTTTCACCGTCTGTGCAACCCTCCCCGCCGTCGTCAAACAGAAATACAAGATCAAGGTCGGAGCCATAACCCAGCTCGATGCCACCCAGCTTGCCGTATCCGATAATCACAAACTGCGCGGGTTCGCCGTTGCCGTCGTCGCGCCGGGGCGTGCCATGACGATCCTGCAGCTGGGCCTTCGCCATTTCCAGAGCGCGTTCCAGCACCAGTTCTGCGATATCGGTCAAACGATCTGAAATCTTCATCAGCGGAAGCTGATGCTCCATGTCGGCAACGGCAACATCAAACATGGAGGCTTTGCGAAACTCTCTCAGCGCGATGAGCTGTCGCTCTTCGTCGTCGCTGTCAGCACCATCGAGCTGCGCATCAAGGCGGGCAGCCAGCCCCTGACGATCGAGGGCAACGCTGCTGCCGCGCGGATCGACAAGCGTGTCGAGCAGGACGGGGCTCACCGAAAGCTGACTGGCAAGATCCGGGCTGTTGCGACAAATAGTGATCACACGGTCCAGCACCGCCGGGTTTTCCAGCAGCAGGGAAAAGTAGGCGCTGCGCCGACCAATCCCGCTCAACAGACGCGTCAGCCGCGGCGCCAGTTCTTCGGCATCGTCAGCTTCGGAAAGTCGCTCGACAACGCGGGGCATTAACGCATCCAGTCTTTCGCGGCCGGTCGTTTCGAGCCTTTCTCGCAAGGTCTTCAGGGTATTTAAGGACGCCAGCGCCTCATTTTCCGAAACCTTCCGGAACGTCTGTGTGCTGGTCAGATCGGGAGACTGATCGTCGGAAGCCATGACGCTAAGCTCATCAAACTGGCTCTGCACGCGCTCGCGAACCGCGGCCAATTGCTCGAGCAGCTGATCAGTGGAATCAAGCCCCATCAATACCGACAGCCGCTGTTGATCCAGAACTGAAGACGGAAGGTCATGCGTCTGCTGATCCCGAAATCCCTGCACGCCGTTTTCAATCCGGCGCAGAAAACAGTAATCGTCATGGATACTTCTGGCCGCATCGGCAGGAAGGTAATTGAGTTCAGACAGCCGATTCAGTGCGGTAAAGAACGACGGCGTTTGCAGCACAGGATATTTGCCTCCAAACACAATCTGCATGGTTTGCACGATGAACTCGAGCTCTCGGATTCCGCCGGGGCCACGCTTGATGTTGTTCTGGAGTTCGCGCAGACGGACTTCGTCATCGATGAGCGACTTCATGGACCGGAGCTCCTTGAACACTCCGTAGTCCAGGTACTTGCGATAGACAAACGGTTTGAGCAGCCGGGTCACGTCAGCCTGCTGACTCGGTGAACCGCTCAGTGCACGCTGTTTGATATAGGCGTAGCGCTCCCATTCTCTGCCGTGAACCGCCAGATAGTGCTCCAGCGCCGCGAGATTCACGCACGGCTGGCCGCTCTTTCCGAAAGGGCGCAGCCGGGTATCAACCCGATAGCAGAATCCGTCCGGCGTCAGCCGGGCGAGCAGATCCGAAAAAACTTTCGTCTGGCGGGTAAAGAACTCGGTGTTGGACACGCGGCGCCGGCCATCCGTCTCACCGGACTCTGAATGCGTCATGATGACATCAATATCCGAAGACATGTTGAGCTCGCCGCCGCCCAGTTTGCCCATGGCCAGAACGCACAGCTGATCGGGTCCCGAGTCACCGCCGGGCTCGCCATAGAGCGCACTGACCTGCTGGTGACTGGCTGACACTGCCTCCCGAACCAGCCCGTTGGCGAGCGACGACAGATCCGTCAAAGTGGATTCAACCGAGCACAGACCGCCGTTTGTGCGCCAGAGAATGCGGGCCATCTGCTGGTGCCGGTACGCGCGCAATGAGGCCAGCATGGCGTCGAGATTCTGGCCGTCGACAGACACCGGCCCCACCGTGCCAGTCAGCTCGTGCGTGAGCGGCCCGGGAGAGCCTTCAATCAGGGCATCGATAATGTCCGGTCGGCGCAGCACCGTCTGAGCAAAATAGTCGCTGGTCGCCAGCGTCCTGATAAAAGAGGGCGCAAAGCCGGCCGCCATAACCCGACCGAGGCTTTCAGGATGCTCATCGGCGAACTGAGCCAGGTAATCGGCGGCCACAGCCTCTACATCTGGCGGCAGGGACAGCTGCATCAGCGCTAGTTCAGGACTGGACACGAGAGTATTTCATCATAATTGACAGGCATAACGTAACGAAAATGCTGAGTTTCAGGCTATACTGTAGAGGCTTTTACTGGAGCGTGAATGACCAACCCAATTCAAGACGACGCGCAGCTTTCTAATCTGAGCGACGACTATATCCGCAACCTCGAACCTGAAAGCCAGCGTTACGATATCACGCTGGCTCAGGATTTCGTGATCAGCGTTTTGCCGAACGGCATTAAGACCTGGGCCTTCATTTACGACTTCCAGGGTCGCCATCGACGCAAAACTCTGGGCGTGTTTCCCGAAATGAATTTCGAGGATGCCAGGGCGGCCCTGGAGAAGGCCCGCGCGTCCATGCAACGCATGGACGAACCTACGGTGGCCCCCAATGAGTTTGGCCAGCTTCCTGCCGTTCTGGGCGGCGGCAAGTACATACCCAAAAAAGAGCGTACACCCTTTAACTGGCTGCGCGTGTTCAAAGCCCTCGGGGCCATAGCGCTGCTGGCGGCTCTGGCGGGACTCGCCTTCTTCGCCTTCAAACAGTGGGAGCAGTTTAGCGCTGCTTCGCCTGCGGCGGCCGAGGACACCAGCGCGGCGACGGAGCCCTCGTTGCCTTTCACGCTCGACCGCAAAATGACGCCCCAGGACGCGACCGCCGAAGACAGTGCACCCAACCCGGCCCCGGCCGGTTCCCGTACTGCGACTCCCAATACCGCTCCGGCGCCGGCCGTCCGAACATCCCAATCGGACACCACCGCAAACAACGCCGCGCCCGCCGCGACAGCCCCGCCAACAGGTACATCCCCCGCTCCGTCCGCGCGCAGCTCCGCGTCGACGTCGAACAACAGCCAAAACGCGGCCGGTGCCGGCAGTAGCCGCTCCGGCACGGCACCCCCGCAGGCGAAACCCATAACCGAACTGGCCTCAACCACGAAGGCCACAGCATTCGGTGGCCGCGTGGCTCGCTCGCGCCTTACCAGCCGGGTTCAGGACCTGGAGCCCACTGACACGCTCGGGCCGGAAATTTCATACAAGAATAGCGGCTTTACCCGCGTATTTTACTTTACCGAACTGCGTGAATTTTCAGACGGAACCGTCGTCCATCGCTGGTCTCTCGACGGCGTGGTTCACGAAGAGGTTGTTCTCAAGGTTAGCAAGAGCTGGCGCTGGCGGACGTACTCGAATAAAGACCTTACGCCGGGCCTGAACGGTCAGTGGAAGGTCGAAACGATTGATGCCACCGGAAAAATTCTCGATACCGAAGAATTTACCTACGATTACCGCTAGTCA
>CAWUKD010000068.1:0-17820 GCA_963922815.1 uncultured Gammaproteobacteria bacterium | reverse complement strand
TGGATAGGCAACGGGATTTCTTATGGCGCCTACCGCGACGGCGAAGGACCGGGCCAGGGGCTCACATCGAAGGAAAACATTCTCGAAGACCTTCAGATCATCGCCAAACGCTGGAATCTGATCCGGCTTTACGGAGCCGATCAGCAGTCGGAGAACATTCTGGAAGTCATTGCCGAAAACGATTTACCGATTCGCGTGATGCAGGGCATCTGGCTCGATGGCAAAAAACCCGATGAAGAGAACACAGCTCAAGTCAAAAAAGCGATCGAGCTGGCTAACCGCTTTCCCGACATCATTATCGCGGTTAACGCAGGCAACGAGATTTTTGTCGACTGGTCCTGGCACCGGATCGACGACATGGACACAGTGATTGAACAGATCAGAGACGTTCGCGCCAGCATTGCTCAGCCGGTAACGGTTGCCGACGACTACAACTTCTGGAACAAACCCCATTCGCAAAAAATCTCGGACGAAATCGATTTCATCTGCCTCCACGCGTACGCGTTCTGGAATAACATTCCGCTGGACAACTCGATGGCATGGACTGAAAAGACCTACAACGACATTAAGGGGCACCATCCGGATCAAACCATCGCATACTGTGAAACCGGCTGGCCCACGAGCCGCGTTTATGGCGATGGCAGTTACGAAGGCGGCCTGATTGGTAAAGCCGGTGAAGACGAACAGGAAGTGTTTTTTGATCAATACGACCCGTGGGTCGACAACAATCGGGTGATCTCTTTTTACTTCACATCGTTTGACGAGAACTGGAAAGGCGGGTTCGATGGCGCCAACCCGATGGACAAAGCCGAAAAACACTGGGGCCTGTACAAGTCCGATCGCCGCCCGAAAAAGGCGTTGCGCTAGAAACGCCTCGTTTCACTCGGTAGTGCCCGCCACGAAATCGTAAGGGAAATCGCAACCGGCAGGTACCCGGGTGTGCCTGCTGAATACTCCGAGATAACATGCACGCCAGAATCCTCGACCAGATCGCAGGCGCGACGCGTACTCAGGTCATTGCATGCAATCGACTTCCCATTTGTAGCAGCCTGCCCGTCAGGGCATCGCCGAGCTTGATTGATCCTCGTACAATGCGGGCCAGTATCCATCCAATGATCAGATAGATGGTTCGTACCATCGCAACAACGGCATCAGCGGGAGAAATCAACTTGCCAGCCGTTTCGAGCAATTCGTCCAGATAGTCGAACAGGCTTACCACCAAAGCCTGAAACTGCTGCCAGGCGGATATGAGGGCCGCAGATACCACTACGGGAGACTGCATCACCAGATTGCGCAAAGTTTGATAGTGGTCGCGTACGGCACTCACCCTCCCCCACACGATCTCAGCCAGCTGCGTAATCTTTGCGACTCTGGTCTGATCCGGACTTCCGGCATCGTCATCCCGGTCTGACAGATCCCTGGCCATTTTTTTGAGCATACCTTTCACGTCACCCATCATGCGCTCGAGCATTTCCGCCGCGGCAATATCCATCACCGAATCGAACATGCTCAGATCACCCAGATGCGGTGAACCCAGGTTGAAATCAAACGTCGGATACGGGATTGGTACCGGATTGGGCTCCAGAGTCGGTGAAGGGATTGATATCGGCAATGGCGAAGGCTCCAACTTTGGCACACTGACCGGAATTTCGAATGGCTCAACCACAAACCGGGGTACGGGAATGGGGATCTTGAACTCTGTCGCGCACAGTGACGGAATGGGCAACCCGGGTAACGAGGGACCACCGCCGTTGCTTGCTCCACTTGATGGACCCACCGAGACGCTACCGTCGGGTCCGACCCTGACCGTTCCTGCTCCGGGCACGCTGACTTCGGCCCCGCCAGTTCCAACAGAGACGCTCGTACCGCCAGCGTTTACAGAAACACCTCCTGCTCCGACGCTGGCACCGCCCACGCCATCAACCGAGACTGAAGCGCCGTCGGATCCGATACTGGCCTCACCCACACCCGGAACACCAATCGATACCGAATTGTTGTCAATATCCAATTCAGGCAACCAGGAAAACGCAATTGCGTTGCGAGGAATAGGTACAGACGCAGGCACATCTGCTTCTCCGTTCAGTTCGTGCGTTTGCTTTTCCAGTAACAGGGCCAGCAGCTCCAGTCGGCGCTGTGTTTTTGCCGGAACACCGCCGGATTCACCACCAGACCCTGGTGCCGCAGGAACTGTGACATCGTGCCTCCCCAGATCCGTTGCAAGAGTAGCCACATCCTGCGCCACCTCACTCAGGCGAAGCACCGCGTTTTTTCGACTCTGGCCTGTTCCTGCCGACTTTCCGGATTTACGTTTGGATCGGCTGGAATCTGTGCCAGCCGGTTTTTTCTTGGATGAGCCTTTCTGACCCGAGCTTGTTTTCCTGGTGGCCATGTCACTGTTTCCTTCCTGTTGTCCGTTAACGGGAATGCAGCGCTGATCGATCACCCTGAGCAGCGCGTCGTCATTTCTACATACGGAATCGAAGGAAAGAGTGGCTCATGCCAGCCGGTGGTGGATTCAGAGCGTTTACGCGCTCACCCGTTGAATTTGAGGCTGCTCGCGAATTCGAGCGACGCGGCCAGTATCATGATGTACGCAACCAACACCGCCATCGACTTGATCAAGGACGCTGACCACGACAATGCATACACCCGGTGAAAAGACACGGCAAGATAAACAATCAGATAAACACACAACGTCAATTGCGCGATCAACCAAAGCCAGTGCGTACTGGCGGCACGTTCCAGCGGCAGCATCAGTGCCAGTACGACATAGGCCGCCGTGTGAAGATGTAGCGCATGTATCAGATGATCAAAATAAAAGCGCCCCCCAAAGGCCATCTTAAGAAGAAGCGCAAACACAGGTAGAAATACAAACATCAACGTAGGCATATTCTCGGCCAGAACGCGTACTTCACCCGCCGACTCCGGATTAACCGGAAACAGGATACCCTTGCGAACCACCCACGCCATGACCAGGAAGAACAACACACTAATAATCAAATACAAACGAACGGGAGGCGTATAGCGTCGCCTGTGACCCTCAAGAAACTGTTGAGTCAGGACACCCGGGCGCAGAAACAGGGTCTTGACGGTGCGCGCCGCGCGACCGTCGATATCAAAGGCCTCAAAGACCAGTTCCCTGAACAACTCGAGAAAAGGCCGCTCAAGGTTTACGTCTTTCTGGCCGCACGCCGGGCAGTAGGACGCTTCCATTGGCGTATTGCAGTTTTTACAGTGATTCATAAAGCCACATTTGGTCGCGCTGTTTATTGTCATGAGCGTCGATAGTAGCGCATTTACCGGCTATAGTTGGCATGACTGTCGCTAAATCGACTTCAGAACAACACAACGTCAAGTGATCGCATGAATCGGGACGAGCAATGACAATAAGCTTAATATTCGGGATGGTCAGCCGATGAAAAAAACGGCTGTGTTTGCGGCAATTGTATTTGGGGTGATTACCGCAATCATACTAACGACAAGACCCGGCGTTGTGCAAAAACCGGAGAAGACTTCCTTACCTTCCGTACCTTCCACGGAACCGATGGCGACATCAACATCCCCCGCAATCCAGTCACATGACGCAGCTGATCCAAACCAGGAGGCGCATGGCGTCGTGGGAGCAAAGCCTCCAGCGATCGCTTGCGAAAACGGTATGGCACTACCCGATGGTGAAGAGGTGGAATTGTCCGAAGCGGAAATCGACGCGCAGGCCGCCGAATACAAGGCTAAAGTGACTAACCTCGTAAGAACGCTCACCACCTCCTCGTCGGCTGAGCATTTGCAACTTGCAGCGCTGCTTGAGCAACAGCCGGCAAAACGTTTAACGCTGCTGCAGCGAGCCCTGAGTACCGACCCAAACAACCCGATGCTGATCCGCGATGCGCTTGACGCCTGCGTTGCTATCAATGACTCAACGCTCTGCGACACAGGTGTTCTCGAGGATCGATTGCTCTCGATCGATTTTCAAAACAGCGAATCGTGGATGAGGATTGCTGCGAACCGGTTCGATGCGGGAAATACGGCCGACGCGCTTTATGCGGTACGTCAGGCTGGCTCCGCCTCCGAGTCCAGGACCTATTGGGTTGAAACCATTGAGCTGACAGAGCGCGGGCTGGCGTCGACAGGGGGCTACGTGTTTCAGGAGCGTGCCGCCGTTGCGTTTGGCGTAGCTGCGATGAAAACGCCGCGCTACGCAGACTACTACCGCATGTGTTCCAAACAATCGAGTGACCATGAAGAGTGGGCTCGGGCCTGCCTGGCATACGGTGAACGCCTGGCCGCACAAAGTAACACGGAGCTTGGAATAAATATCGCGCTTGGCATTCAGAAACTGGCGTTAACGGCATTGGGTGACCTCGACCAGGCCACGGCGCTCAAGCAGCATATTGACACTACCCGGAAACGCCAAATCGATCGTGATATGGATGAATACATTTTGCATGAAATGCTGTTAATGGCACGCCCTGCACTGTTTTCCGAGTTCCTGGAAACGGTAAAGTCCCAGGGTGAACTGCAGGCCAGACGCGTGCTTGCCGAGCGGGTCAGGTCACTTCTTGATCAAGATCCTGACATTGCCTGTGAGGCGTGGCCCCACCCTCTCTCCGGATTTAACTAGAACCTGAATAAAGCCTTCGGAAAATTACGGGCAAAAAAAAGCCCCCGGATTTGATCCCGGGGGCAATAGTTTGTGAGAACTATCTTAAACCAGTGTATTGCCGGACGGCTCAGGCGTTGCCCCGGAGCGAATAACGCATCGCAAGTCCACCCATCAGGAGCAGTACCAACATGCCAGGTTCCGGCACATCAGCATGCAACCCCATATCGAGACCCCAGTCGTTGGCGTCATCGCCGCCCCAAATGTACAAACTCAGCATGCCGTTGTTAATGGATGAGGTGTTGTAGATGCTGGTGTAATTGTTGTTGGTGAAAGTGAACGTTCCGGCATCACCGTTGAGCGTATAGTCAATAGAACCACCCAGAAAACCGTCGGCGTCATTAAGGTCCATGTCAAAACTGTTCATGACCAGCACCGCTGAAGCACCGTTGGCGCTGCTCAGCGTAAAGATTGGGGCACCCGCCAGAGACAGCAAGTTTGACGTCGAATCGTAATCCAGATCGATCGTCTGACCGGCATCAAAATTCAGCCAGTCGTCTACGTCGCCTGTGCCAGCCGGATTCGACCCGGGATGAATCAGGCTAAAGCCGGCGACATCGGCGGTAATGGGTGTCGCCTGTGCCGCGCCGGTCAGCGAGAGCGTGCCAGCGGCCCCCAGCATCAGCACCAGCAGATGTTTTTTAAAAATGTTCATGTCGAGTTCCTTTAAAATTCGTTTTCTTGGTATTCCCCAGGGCATATAACATAATAAGCAAATATCGGGCCAACTCCGGATAACCCGCCCTATATTTAACAGGTCGTCACATACAGGCGTAAAAGTGTGATCCAGTTCACATTTCCAGGCCGGTTTGCCCCGTTTTGGGGCGATTTCGAATCTTGTTAAACCTGCTTATTTATTAACCAATGTAAAAGAATTCGACATAAGATCGGTATCGACAGCGCTGCACTCCCGGCTCCGCTGAAGCGGTCAACACACCAAAAAAAGGGGCAGCCGTAGCTGCCCCTTTCTTATTTATTGCCAGAGTTTGCGTCTGGTATACCGCAATCTCAGTCGGTGTCAGCGCCCGGTCCGGGAGGACTCAGGAAGAAACCGGTCAGAATCGCATAGTCCAGGAAATTGACTGAACCGTCGCCATTAAAGTCAGCGTCTTCATCCGTCGACAGAAACAGGCCCGAGAACAAACTGATATCGATAAAGTTCACCGTCATATCGTTGTTCAGATCCGGATCGCAGCGGTTGCCAAACCCGTCACCGTCCGTATCACGCTGTGGCGTGTTGGCCAGCAGCGAGCAGTTATCACTCGTATTGGCCACTCCGTCACAGTCGGTGTCAAGATCATTCAGACATCCGGTGTAGATACTCACGCTGGCACGGGCCTCTGCATCCTGCTGATCCGACACCCAGGCGCTGAACGGCAGGAGGTCGCCATCAACCGCGGTCTCAAGCACTTTCGGCGGCAGCAGTACGCTGACCGATTGCCCGGCGCCAAGATCACCAATCGGCCACACGATCAGCTCTCCCACCGAACAGGTCGTGCTCGGACAATCCCCGTTAAAATCAGGATCGCTTTCCGCCAGGTTTGAAAAACCCTGAGGCATGCGCGCATTGAGAGTCACGCCGAATCGGGTAAACACGTCGTTATTGGTTACCGTATAGATCACCGCCAGTTCGCGGCTTGGGGCCGCCGTGAACGTCAGGGCCAAGGCGTCCAGATCGAGCGGAGCGTCGTTGAGCACAATGCTCGCAGTCTCTCCCGTTGCCACCTCAAATGGCAAACTGTTACTAAACAGTTCGGCGGCGGTGCTAATAACTGCACCATTGACGGCGCCCGCACCCACCAAGACGGTGACCTCAACAACGCCACCTTCGCCAGGAGACAGATTGCCCAGCGCCCATTCAACCGCCCCGCCGGTCAGCACACCGCCGCCGGTTGCGGACACGAACGTCGCACCGTCCGGAATCGGAAAACGAAGACCGGTGTTGCTCACCTGTCCGGCATCATCCCGATAGCCGTAGGTGATGCGATAGGACAGGGAGGAACCGGGCGCAACCGGATCGGCGCTGGGATCGACCGACACATCGTAAACCGTGTCGTTCTGCACACGTAAAGCCGCGGTTTGTCGGGACTGCACGCCCTGATCATCTACGGCTTCAGCACGAAACTCGACCAGCGAACCGCCGGTTTGCAACGTGGCGAACGGCGCCGGCAAGTTGACGGTCTTGGACTCGCCCGACCGGATATCACCCAGCATCCACGTTGTCAGCTCACCAAAGGTGCACGTTGTACTCACACAGTCACCCTGGAAATTACCTTCCGCGGTTGCGTTCGTGCCCTGGGGATAAATACCTTTCAGGTCCACGCCAAATCGGGTGAACGGGTCCGTATTGATCACGCTGATCTGGTAGTTACTCAGCTCACCGCTGCGTATCGTATCCGGATTGGACACCATGGATATCAACAACCCTTTTGAGTTATCAACAATCGTCTCCTGCTCGGCGCGGGTTCGTTCCAGCGGACTGGATACGCTCGTAATTTCGGCCACGGCGGACAAAATATTGGTATTTGGAATGGTTCCGTCTACGGCAACTTTTACCTTGCGCTGACCACCGTCGCCGGGGTTCATAAACCCAAGATTCCAGGTGACCTCTCCGTTCGAGTGAACCGCACCGTTGCTACCTGAGATAAAGGTCACCGAAGGCGGCAAGTGCAGAACAAGTTCGTTCTGTACAACGGAAGCCGAGTCTTCGAGATAGCCGAACTTTACCGTGTAAACCAGCTCCGACCCTGCGGTAACCGGGTCACTGTTGTCACTCAGTGAAAGCTCAAAGCGCGAATCGTCCTGAATGCGAACGGTTTCCGTTTTAAGAGCCTGTGCTCCCTGATCGTCTTCGACAATCGCACGCAGCGGAACCAGCCGCCCGTCCAGTGCTGTAGAACTAATGGTCGATGGCAGATCAACGGTCACGACGCCGCCGGCAGGAATACTCCCAAGCGTCCAGGTGACAATTTCCGAGCCCGTACAGGTAGTGCTGCCACAATCACCGTCAAAGTTGGCCTCGGAAATACCGCTGAACTCAAACGGGTAAATGAGTGTCAAATCGACGCCAAATCGCGTAAACGGATCCGTGTTACTCACAACCAGCTGATAGTTCATGATCGTGGACGGCTGAGCCGGATTGCTGCTGCTTTCAACAGCAACCTGAAGCCCCGACGTGGAACTGATTGCGGTGTTCACTTCTGATAAAGCAAACTGAACCGGGTTGGTCAGACTACCGACCGTTGCCTGCGCGTTTAAAACCGAGCCTGATGTAAGACCGTTGTCTATAGCTACATCAACAAAGCGCGTGCCACCGTCCCCGGGACTCAGAAAGCCCAGCGGCCAGCTCACTTCGCTGCCGTTCAGCGTGCCACCGTCGGACGCCGAAGAAAAGATGACTCCGGTCGGTAGTGACAGCACGAGCTCAGTATTGTTTACGGACGCAGCGTCTCCGCGGTACGCAAAATCGAGCCGGTAGGTCAAATCGCTGCCTGCCACCGAAGGTTCACTGCTGTCACTGAGAATTACCTCATACAGCGTGTTGTTATTGATCCGAACTACTTCCGATTCGCGTGTTTGCAATCCGGCTACATCAACCGCGGTGACGTCAAAATTAATCAGTTCACCGGATGAGGAGCCAGGCAACACAAAAACCGGCATTTCAAAACGCCTCGTACCGCCGGCCGGAATATCACCCACGGTCCAGGTCACGCGCTCTCCTGACGTACAGGTAGTACTGCCGCAGTCGCCTTCGAAATTGGCTTCGGAAAGTGCGCTTAGCGAATACGGATAATCGGCCACTATCTGAACGCCGAAGCGAGTAAACGGATCATTATTGGTCACGGTAAGCAGATAGCTGATCGCACCACTGCTGCGCGCCTGGTCCCGATTATTCTCTATCGCCAGCTGCAGGCCGTCCGACGCCGAAATACTGGTCGTTGACAGCGCGGTTACGCTGTCGCCCGGGTCGCTTACGGCGGTGAGGCTCGCGGACGCGGTCACCGTGTCCCCGGACTGCAATCCGCCGCTCAGCGTCACCTCGACGCTGCGAAGACCGCTATCGCCCGGACTTAAAAATCCAAGTGGCCAGGTCACCGTTGACCCACCCAGTGATCCACCGTCGCTTGCCGACACAAACGTGGCATTCGATGGAACGTTGAAGCTCAACGTTGAGTTGGTCACGCTGGCGGCGTCATCCCGAAAGCCGAAGTCGATCTGGTAAATGAGCGTGGAGCCAGGAGTGGCCGGATCATGCGATTCAGACAGCGCCAGGTCATAGTTGGCGGCCAGGTCAACAATCAGATCCGTGGTCGCCATGTCCGTATCGAGCGAGCTGTCCGTAACCGTCGCCACCAGCGAGATCGTCTCCCCGTCGACGGCCGTCGGCGATACAATCGGTGCCATCAAAACCGTCGTCGAACCGCCTGCGGGTATCGAACCCAGAGTCCATGTCACCGTCTCTCCCGGCGTGCAGGTGGTACTGGGACAGTCTCCGTCAAAGTTGGCTTCGCTTATCGCGTTTAGACTGGTTGGGTACACGAGAGTCATGACGACATCATTGCGCGCGAAACCATCGGTATTACTAACCGTATATTCAATTCTGGCCGGTTCGCTGACTCTCAGCGGGTTTATTGTCGTGGCGGCGTCGAGCGTCAAAGCCGCCTGGACAGCCGGCCCGAATAAGGCCATGCTGCTAAGCAGCAGCACTGTTAATCTGGAATGTGTTTTACATATCATTGCTAGGATCCTCCATAGGAACTCAGAAACCGTTTGAGGTAGCCTTAGCATCCCGTGTGAAGGCCTAAACAGTCATCGACCGTTAACGACTGTTAGGTACACTTAACGTAAGTTTTGTGTTGAGATACCCTGTAATACAAGAGTTTACGAAAAACCTGGGGGGTTTTCCGGCGTGACGGCCAACGACAGCAACCATCAAACTCATCGGCGACGCGGAGTACGTGCGTCACGTGCAAAACTGACTCACGCTCTTACCGAGGCAGGTCTTCGTACGCAGGCGGCCCTTTCGGAGCGCATTGCCGACCTTGAAGGACTGGAGACCGCTCCCAAAGATCTGGTGAACCGGGCCTTTCGAGAGCTTCCCGTCGACCCACAGACGCTTGATCGCATTGCAACAGCGCTAGGTGTAGACGCACCGACACTTTATAAGACCTCCGATGAAGTGGCGGCACCTGCGGCCGCCGAAGTCGAATCGGAGTCTGAGCCGGTACATGAGCAGGAGTCGACCACCGATTCACTGCCCCGCGCTTACCTCGCATTTGCGCTTGCACTTGGCGTGGTCGCGATCGCCCTGATCGCCTGGTTTGCACTCCCATCCGATCCTGAACCTGCAGACACTGAAGTGGCTGCCTTATCCCAGCCTGCGGATTCTCACGTGCTGTCGAGAGGCCCCCTGTCACTTGTCGTACTGCCCTTGCAGGACGAATCCGACGAACAGCTATCGAATCAGGTTCGAACGGCGCTGGCACACGACTTTAGCGTCGCGACGCCGACCGCCACGGCCGCGGCCCAAACGACCGATCCGCAGGCACTGGCCGACAGCCTGCGCGTTGACCTGGTGATTTTTGGCGAAATTGTGGAAGTCGGTAGCCTGAGCGGTATCCGGGTCTATCGTTACTCAGATTCGGGGCGCAGACAGATCTGGGCCGAAAGCCTGCCGACCGCACAGCTTGAATCCAAGAGCCATCAGATTGCGTCCCATATAGCCCGCGCCGTTCGCGCCGACACCGAAAATGCCAACAGCACCCCTGCTCCCCATTTTCCGCTGGCGACGGTGCAGGATGACTATTTGCAAGGACAGCTGCATCTTGGCAAACCAACGTCTGAACTCAATATCAAACGGGCGCAAAGCCGGTTTTCCGCGGCTCTGAGGCAAGACGGAAACTATGCCAGGGCACATGCAGGCTTGTGCATGGCCCTGCTCGAAGAGTTCTGGATGGACGACGAAGAACGGGCCATGAACGATGCGGCACGAACGTGCGGTGATGCTACCGCGCTGGCCGCTGATGACACCGTTGTGGCAGTGGCTCATGCCTACTTCCTGCGCCGCTCCGGACGGAGCGATGAGGCCATTGAGGAATTCGAACGCATTGTTGCACTGGAGCCCGATAATGCGGCTGCACTGGAAGGACTGGCGGCGACCCTGCTGGATAACTTTCGACAGAGTGGCGAAAAAGAGCGCCTGAACCGCGCCATTGCCGTTGCCAATCGCTCGGTCAGCATTAATCCGGATGCGTGGAGACCGTATAACACACTTCTAAGTCTGCACTGGTTCGCGGGTAATATTGACGGCGCTATTGAAGCGGCGGAAAACTCCATTCGCTTTGAAGAAAATGAGCTGGTATTGGTGAATCTTGGCACCATGTACCTGTGTTCCGGCCGGATTCAAAAAGCCCGCACCACTTATGAGCGCGCCGTAGAAATCGCACCGGAATCGTACATTGGCGATGAGTTTCTGGGACAGGCAATGTATTTTCTGGGCGACTTCAAACGCTCGGCCGAACTTCGCCGCAAAGCGATCGATTCAATCGCCGATGGCGAGCCGGAAATCCACGAGATGTGGGGCAACCTGGGGGACTCCTATCGACAAATCGGCAACACCGCAGGCGCGATCGGTGCGTATCTGCAGGCCACCAAGATTGCCGAACGCGATCACCTGCGCGGCAACGCCGCCATTGCCGACCGGGCGTCACGCGCCTATTACTACACCATGTTACGAACGCTGGACAGGGATACTGTGGCAGACGACGTCTATAATTCTGTACTGAATGACCTGGACGACATCAGTAGCTCCGTGACCGAAATGTCCGCGCTGCGACGCCTCGCCCAAATCTGGGTTCAGCTCGGCAACCTTGACAAGGCGCAGCAGACGCTCGCCAAAGTGACCGCCACCTGCCCGGGATACGCACGCATGCCTGATCTGGCGCAGCTAAGCGAATCCGAGTGACCGCCTGCATGGCGCCAACAGAACTCGTCTCAATATCCTGGTCGACGCGGTCTTGCCTTTACGCTTAACATACTCATTCTTGCCGAGAACGGAATATCCATCAGCGATGAAGAGTCCAGCGTGGGATTAACGGAAAATACAATAGCTACAACGACTCGATGTCTGACATCAGCTGCCGGGCTCGCTCAAGGGTAGCCGCCTTTAGCTCTTCGTCCATCTTGTCGAAGTTACGATAAATCATGCCAATACGCGGATTGTTTTGAAATCGCTCGCGATGTCGATGCATGAAATGCCAGTACAGACTGTTGAAAGGACACGCATCGTCGGTGTGCTTTTGTTTGACATCGTATTCGCATCCCTTGCAGTAATCACTCATGCGATTCACATAGGCACCGCTCGCCGCATACGGCTTTGACGCGATCAGCCCGCCGTCGGCAAACAAACTCATTCCGCGCGTATTCGGCATTTCGACCCATTCAATCGCGTCGACATAGATGCCGAGATACCACCGATCAACCGCATCCGGATCGACACCGGTCAGCAAGCAGAAGTTGCCCGTTATCATTAATCGTTGTATGTGATGCGCATAGGCCCGGTCGAGAGACTGCTGCACGGCATGCCTGACACAGTTCATGCGGGTTTCGCCGGTCCAGAAGAATTCCGGAAGAGACGCACTGGCATCAAACTCGTTCAGGCTGGCGTAGTCCGGCATATTGACCCAGTACATGCCTCTCATGTATTCACGCCAACCCAAAACCTGCCGAACGAACCCCTCTACGCCCGATAGCGGAACGTCGTCCGGTGAGGCGATGTACGTGATAATGACCGCATCAATAACTTCCCGAGGCGAAATCATCTTCGCGTTCATCGCAAACGACAGCCTCGAATGATACAGACTCCAGCTGTGCGGACTATTGGCAGTCATCGCATCCTGAAAGCAACCAAACAAGGGAAGACACTCTTTACAAAAAAACGCCAGCAGCTGCCGCGCCTGCCGGCGGGACACCGCCATATCGAGACTGGCCTCTACCTTCCCAAAATGGCGGACATTGTGGCGATCCAGTCTGGCAATAATGTCTGACACGTCGTTCGTGAACTTTAACGGTACGGGTATGTGTTCGAAATCCGCCACCTTCAGCTTGTTACGATTCTCGGCGTCGTAGTTCCATTTGCCACCCAGCGGTTCTCCATTTTCCATGAGCACGTCAAACCTCTGTCGCACCTTGCGATAAAAGGCCTCCATACGAACCGCCTTGCCAGGTTTGAAATAGCTTTCCAGTTCCTCAAATGGAACCAGAAAATGTTCGGTATCCCATTCGAAGACTTCATGCTCACAGGCCGCGGCATAGGCCTGCAGCTGCTCCTGCAGTCGGTACTCATCGGGTCTTTGATATTCGACGACGGAAAATTTGTGCAAAGCGCACAAATCGTCAATCAGGTCCGGCAAAGGCATGGCCGTTTTTGCAGCGTCCAGCGTCAGGTAGATGACTTTATGCCCGGCCGCCGACAGCGCCTTGGCAAACCGCTCCATCGCCGCGAAGAATGCGCAGAGTTTCTGCACATGATGAACGACATAGTCGGTTTCCTGACGCATCTCGGCAATCAGATAGGTGACGTGCGGTTCGGGTTGTTCAAACCACGAATGTGCGGCATTTAGCTGATCGCCAAGCACGATTCGCAGCGTTTTCCTTTTTGACATAAACAGATCCTAACAGCTCGTACTTGCGGCGTCAGTCCTGAACGCGTCAGATTCCTCGATGGTACTCCCCCGCCCTCAACACCATTGGCATCCGGCTTTGTCGATCGCTCGCACTCTGAATAGCTCATGATTATGTGCAGTCAACGCATTTTCTGCTCGATTATGTGAGAGTGAACACAACCCACAGGCCGTAACCGCGACTACTTTCACAGACGCCGCGGAAGGCTTCCGGCATTCTGTTATACGTGACAGGCAAGTAACACCAATATTCAAGACAAAAGTTGTACGCGGTACGTTCAGGTAGCACTGTGCGCACCGCGTATTGTATTTCTGACAGAATTACCCAGGCATTTACCCAATCAGAGTGGCGCAATGAAGCGTGAACTAACGGCCCTATCTACAGCACTGTACCTCGTTGTGCTTTCAGCATGCGGTGGAGGCTCGTCTGCGCCTGCCGCCGGGGCTGCCGAGACCACAGCCCCGCCTGCTGTGACGGTGCCCGGCAGTACGGTGACTGTGCCGGGAAACAGTAATACGCCACCCGCCTTTGTCGATTCCCCGCCCACCGCCAAGGAGAACGCGAGCTTTGAATTTACGCCCGTCGTCGCGGATCCCGACGGAGACAGCGTCACGTTTACTGCGACCAATCTGCCGTCATGGCTATCGTTTGATGCAGCGACGGGGACGTTGTCCGGCAAGCCCGATGCTTCAGCCGTGGGCACCCACAGCAGCGTCGAAATCGTGGCCTCGGACGGAACGTCCCAGACGCGTCTCGTATTTGATCTCAACGTCGAGTTTGATGAGCTTGAGCAGGCTGTTCGAACCGGTGACGCCTCTTATCTGGTTGACGAACACGCCATACTGGACGGCATTCACAAATCGATCGAAGAAGATCAGGCGCGTTTTGCTTCGATCAGGCATCAGCTCTACGCGCTGGACCCGGACGGTAGCCAGGCCGCCGGCTCGCTGACCCAGGTAAGCTGGGACCCAACGCAAGACGCGGCCCTGCTGAAGTCCAGGTTCGGCAGTAATCTTGCGATACTCACCAGCAACTCAGTAACCAATCGAAGCTATGTGGTTCAGTCGCATGCACTCGGAATCGTCGGAACCACCGAATACGCCCGCTACGCTGTGTTTGGCAGCAATCCGATGCGAAACCATTATCGCGACGATACGTCGCTGTCTGCTGACATGCGCACACTGTTCGGGAACACCCTCGACTGGCTGATCAATAAAGACCCGTCCGACAACGGGGCGATCAGCGTCGTACTGGCACAGCTTGATCAAAGCTTTTACTTCCCCGACCAGATCGCTGTCAGGGAGTGGTTGCAGACACAGTACGGCGACCGCGTGCAGTTTAATATCGCTCAAAGCTGCAATGGTGCGTCACTTGACGCGTGCCTCAGCGATCCTGCCGACCTTTTGATTATTTCACCGCGTCTGTTTGACGGCGACCGGCAAGACCAGATAGCGGCCAGCGTCGAGCAGGCCATGCGCTCCGGAACGTCTATACTCTACGTCCATCACGACGGTGAGTTCGGCCCGCTCGCCCAGTCGCTGCTGCCTTTGTTTAACGTTGACTATCACGGCGACAACTACTGGCGAAAGCTGTCCATTGCCGATTACGACGTGACGGCCGCCAGCAATGAACTGCCGGCTGACGTGCAGGATATCAGCGCTTTGATTGAACGATTCAAGAACCAGTCATTTACAGCCGATCTGAGTCTGTGCGAAAACACCAGCTGCCCGGATGATCATCCCTACTACGACGAGTTCCTGGGCCCGGCAGAAACGCTGCAGGGTCAGATCTGGGCACTTGATGAACAGGGCGTTCGGCTATTCAAAACGGGTGACTACCGGTACCAGAAACTGCTGATCCTGCTCGGAGACTACTACCGACAGCGCGTGAAATTTCCTATGGACCGCGAGATCAGCGCCAGAACGCTCTTCCTGCGTTCACTGTATGCGGATCATACGACGTTCTACAACCGCTCGATTAATCCAGCCCAGCGCGACCTGGGGAACTTCAGTCGTAGCGATTTTTCTCACGTCACGCCCGTATCAAGGCGAGTCAGCCTGACCAGTAAATCAGACTTTCGCGCGTCCGGTGCCTATGCGTTACCGGGCGTCCCCTTCACCGTCACCCGACTGGATTCAAGCGAGGCCACGATCCATATCGTTATCAATACGCTGCGGGCCGGCGCAACGCATCAGTTTGACGAGTTTGGCTACTCGCGACCCAAGTACCTTACAAGTCCGAACTTCCTGCTGGAGCCCGGAGCATCCCTAACGCTGACTTCGCCGCATGGTGGCCCGATTCAAATTGCATTTGACAACAAGGGTGCACTGACTGAACTCGAATTCTCAAACGTTGGCCAACATCCGTACTGGGCTTTGAACGACGACGATGATAATTTCGCAGCAGCCCTGAACGCAGGTGACTACGACTGGGCCGAGCTCAGCACGGCCGGGTTCGAAGTTCACTCCACGCTGACAAAGATGCGTGAAACCACATCCAAGCTCTCCTGGACCAGTGCATCCGGTATCGCAGAGGCCATTGCGGAGTACACCTATAACCACCCGCACGTTCTTGCCGGCATGCGTGGTCCCGGCATCGATGTCGTGCCTGAGATTCACGACTTCGCCGTGGAACACGGCCTGGAGCTTGGGCTTCAGGACACGGTTAAACACATGAACGCCGATCAGGCGACGTGCGGATACGGCTGTTCCGGCAACCCGTACGACGCCTACTGGTCGTTCGACCCGCTCGGGCATGGTGATCTGCATGAGCTTGGGCACGGACTTGAGCGCAGCCGTTTCCGATTTGTCGGCTGGGACAGTCACGCCTCGACGTACCCCTACTCTTACTATTCCAAGTTCCAGTACTACGCAAACACGGGCGACGCCGGTGTACTCGACGGATGCCAGGACCTTCCATTCGACTATTTGTTTAATACCGCACAGGCCAGCATGAAGTCGGCGGACCCGGTCGCGTTTATGCGGGACGCCGACCTCACCGGATGGAGTCAAGGCACCGCTATTTACCTGCAGATCATGATGCGGGTTCAGGCCGATGGCGCGCTGGAAAGCGGATGGAATTTACTGCCTCGTCTTCACATCGTCGAACGCGAGTTCTCTTTGGCCGACGACAGTGACGAAGTCTGGCTATCCAAACGCGACGGGCTCGGGTTTTCAGACATGACACGGACAGACGCCCGGCGACTGTCGAACAACGACTGGCTGCTCATCGCCCTGTCACACGTCACGGGACGGGACTTGCGCGACTATTTGAACATGTGGGGCCTCACGCACACGGTCACCGCAGCCAATCACGTCATGGCCATGAATCTGCCCGTGCTTCCCGTCGCCATACACACCCTGGAAGCCAACGAATACTGCCTTGGCCTTGACCATCCGTCGCTCCCTGTCGACGGGCTACAGGCGTGGCCGATCAGAAACTAGCCGGCTCCGCCACACATCAGTGACGGCGACGCCTGCGGTGGTATACTGACCTTCTCAAGGGACGTACGTTCTCTCGCGAAAGGCAGACAACATGAAACGCATACTTCCAATCCTGATAACCCTCGCCTTGGCGACCACCAGCATAGCTGAGGAATCCTCAAATACGGTCAGTGACTCACAACTCTCGGCCGAGCAGATTGAAATGCTACTTGAACGCGCTATGGAAGAATCCGCGGCAGAAGACGATGACTGCGAAGACTCCGAATTAACGGCGTGCATCGGGTTTGATCGTAAAAAGTGTGAGGCGTTTCGTGCCGACATCATCAGCGCCTGCACGCTGCCAATGGCTCGCAGCATTTTGTCATCGGACGGTAGCGAAGTTGATAACCTCGAGCTGGAGCACGCCCAGTGCACGCTCACACTGGTGGAGCAAAAATACGAGATCGATCCGCAACGCTACCTGAAGTGCATGCCGGCCGGCACATATCAGGACCCTGAGTCCATCGCTGAATGGTTGAAAAACCGCTAAGCGATCGCGAGCGAATTTTTCATGCCCGTTATTTGAGCTGCCAAAGCCAGTCGGGCGATTCTGTGTACGCTCTAGTCGGGCTCGTAGCTGCCTTCCGTTGACTGACAAATAAACGACCTCGAAATACCCAGGCCATCGGCGATCGCATCAAGTTCCGCTCGTTCGTCTTCAACCACAGACCCTTCCGCGCGAGCAACAACGCAGATATCACGCAGCACCTGCATGCGCTGGGTAGTACTGGCCACTGTTTTCACAGCCTCAATCCGGGTGGGCAATTCCGCTTTGATCTTCTCTACGCTAAGCCGGTCGTTGAACGAGTCTTTGCCAAAGAACTGCTCAAACACTTTGATTTCATTTTCAGATATACCGTCGGCGGCATCGGCTACCGCGATTGCCCCAGCCAGCAGCAGCCGACGCATGGCTTCAGCCGTATCGGTCCGGCCTTCCATATAGCTCGGTTCCATCAGGCTCATCACGCCCTGAACGGCAACTTCCAGCTCCGCTTTGGT